>JAVEYH010000003.1:0-89886 GCA_034003585.1 Kiritimatiellia bacterium | reverse complement strand
ACGGTCTTGACCCAGATGCTGCGCGGCATGTGGCCGGGCCTGCACGCGGCGATGGAGGAGGCTCGGATGTGGAAAGTCGTGCCGATCCGGCCTAATTGTCTGGGTGACATCGATGCGGCCTTCGCGGAGTATGATTCAGGCGCGTATAAAATCGCGGGGTTCTTCCACGAGATCGTGATGATGAATTACGGCGGACGTTTGTTGTCGCCGGCGTTTCTGACGTACGCGCACCAGCGTTGCCGGGCGAGCGATGTGGTCACCGTGGTGGACGAGATCCAGTCCTGCATGTGGGCGCCGCAACTTTTCATGTTCCGCGAATACGGACTGACGCCCTCCTGCGTGGTGATCGGCAAGGGCTTCCCCGGCGGCGAGTACCCGGCCTCGCGCATCCTCTTCAGCCCGGCGTTGGACGTGATGCCGCAGTTCGGAGCGCTCGTGACGAACGGCCAGGAAGAACTGGCGTCGCTGGCGTATCTGGTGACCATGGAGTGGGCGCAGGCCAACGCGGCGGTGACCGCCGCGCTGGGGCAGCGCTTCGAAACCGCGGTGCGCGAGCTGGCCGCCGATTATCCGGACGACATCCTTGCGGTGGACGGCTGGCGGCACATGACCACGCTGCGGTTTGCCGACCTGAACCGCGCCACAGCATTCACCCGCGCGCTCAATGCACGCGGCCTGGACATCAGCGCGCAGACCTACAAGGTGGACTGTCCGCCAGTGGTGCTGACGAAGTTGCCGCTGACCGCTGATGCGGCAATGATTGATTTTGTGGTTCACGCTATGCGGAAAGGGCTGGCTTAACATGAGAACAGTCAAGTTCGGTATCATCGGCTGCGGATTGATGGGGCGCGAGTTCGCCAGCGCGGCGGCGCGCTGGTGCCATCTCACGCAGCGGGACGTCATGCCTGAAATTGTGGCCGTGTGCGACCCCAATCCCGCCTGTACGGGCTGGTTTCAGGAGCGCATCGGCACCGTGCGGCGGGTGACGGATGATTACCGCGCGCTGCTGGCCGATCCGGAGATCGAGGCGTTTTACATCGCGGTGCCGCACCACCTGCACGCGGAGATGTGCTGCGCGGCCATCGCGGCGGGCAAACACCTGATGGGCGAGAAACCGTTCGGGATCGATCAGGCGGCGAACCGCGCGATTTGCGCACGCGCGGCGGAGCGGCCGGACTTGCTCGTGCGATGCAGTTCAGAGTCTCCCTTCTTTCCGGCGGTGCAGCGTATCGGCCGCATGCTGGACGAGGGCGCGTTCGGTACCCTCATCGAGGCGGACACCGGCTTCCTGCACTCAAGCGATCTGGACCCAGAAAAACCGATCAACTGGAAGCGGATCCTGGCCTTTAACGGCGAATACGGCGTGATGGGCGACCTCGGCATGCACGCCTGCCACGTGGGCTTCCGGGCCGGCTGGCGGCCACTGAATGTGCGGGCGGTCTTGAGCGACATCGTGCGGGAGCGTCCCGACGGCAAAGGCGGACGGGTGGCCTGCGAGACGTGGGACAACGCCACGCTGCTGTGTGAAACGGTCGCAGCGGACCGTGCCGCGCCTTTCCCCTGGACCATCAAGATGCAGCGTATCGCGCCCGGCCAGAAAAACAACTGGTATCTGTCGATTCTCGGAACGCGCGCCTCGGTGCGCTGGTCCAGTGTGCATCCGGACCTGCTGGAGGTCATGCGGAAGGACGGGAGTGAGCAGGTGTGGGGGCAGATCCAGACCGGCCATGAAACCGCTTACCCGGTCATTACGGGGGGCATCTTCCAGTTCGGATTCACCGACTCCATTCTCCAGATGTGGGCGGCCTTTCTGCATGAGCTGCACCATGGCCGTCCGGCGAACCGCTTTGCCGGGTGCGTGACCGTGGAGGAAGCCGCGCTCAGCCATCGGTTGTTTACGGCGGCCTTGCAGTCGCAGCGCGAGCGGAGTGTGGTGGCGGTGGCGTGATGACGGAAGGGTAGACGTGCCTTGCCGGCCGACAACACCAATAAAAAACAAGTTGTTTCCCGCCAGGACGCTAAGACGCGAAGGTTGGAGTTTTTTGCGCCGTTGCGGGAAAGATTGGGTTGTGGCGTCACTTTAGAAACGTGAAACGTAAAACGGGGATCGGACGTTGAAGGCGGAGAAGCTGTCAAAGAATCAAGGGGGGTGTTTGATCGGGCTGGATCTTGGATCCAGTTCTATCAAAGGCGTGCTGCTTGACCTCTCCGGCCGCCTGCTGGCCGAGGTCAGCAGGGAGAACCGCCTGCTGACGCCGCGCGACGGATGGGTCGAACTTGACCCCGTGAACCATCTTGAGAACGTGTGCGGGGTTTTGAGCGAGTTGTCGGAGATGTCGCCGGAACGTGTTCTGGCGATCGCCATGGCAGCGGCATCCGGCAACACGCTGCTGACAACGGCAGCGGGCGAGCCACTGGGCAACATCATAAGCTGGATGGACCAGCGGACGGCAACGCGCGCCCCTGCCAGCTTGTCGGGGCTGGAGACGGAAGACGTGCGGTGCGTCACGGGGTGGCCGTGCGTCGACTCTTTCTCGCTGGCGCATCTCGCTTGGCTGCAGGAGAACCGGCCGGAGCTCATGCGGCGCGCCGGGCATGTCGGCATGGACACGGATTGGCTGCTGTATCAGTTGACCGGCCGCTGGCGCATGGATCACTCGACCGCCACGACGTTCCATCTGCAGGATCAACGCGCGGGTGACTATCACCAGCCGTACCTCGACCGGCTGGGCATCCGGCGCGGGAAACTCCCTGAATTGACGCGATCAGGGAGTTCTGTCGGCACGCTGCTCCCCGCGATGGCACGCAAGGCAGGACTTTCGGAAAGCACCCTGCTGGTGACCGGATGTTTCGATCATCCGGCAGCGGCGCGGGCGACGGGCGTGATCGAGCCGGGCATGCTGATGCTCTCCTGCGGCACCTCGTGGGTAGGCTTCGTCCCGTGCGGGACGCGGCAGGCGGCGCTTGACGCGCGGATGCTGTGCGATCCGTTCCTGTCGCATGCGGGCGGCCCGTGGGGCGGCATGTTCTCCGTGCCGCGCATCGGGCTGGCGGTGACGGCGTATATCGACCAGATCATCGCGCCGGACGTTCCGCCCGAGCGGCGGCTGCGGGTGTTTGACGAGCTGGCGGCCGCATCCCCTCCCGGCGCGCGCGGCGTCGTCGTTGATTTGCGCGAACCGCTACGGCGGCCTGCCGCGGCAGCGGAGGATGTCAGCCGCGCGGTCATGGAAAGCGCGGCGCGGCTGACCGCGGAACGGCTCGATGATCTGCGGACAGCCGGATTTCAGCATCGGCGCGCGATCATGGTGGGCGGCCCTTCACGCAGCCCGGTGTGGCCCGGCATCGTTGCCGCGATGACGGGGCTGGAGGTCGTGATCGGCGGGCGGTCGGCCGGCGCGCGCGGCGCGGCCATGCTGGCCGGCATCGGTGCCGGTGCGTATGCGGATGAACGGGCGGCGCTGGCCGCGTGGAGGGCAGAATGATCAGCGTTGACATGACGGATATGGACCGCACCCTTTACGAAACGGAGCTGCGCGCATTCCTGCCGGAAAGGGTGCTGGACGCCCATGTGCATCTGTTTGACGCGACCTGCCTGACACCCGGCGCGCGCTTTTCTGAAAAAAACGTGTACGGGAAGTTCGGTGGGGTCTTCCCCTACGAGCAGATGCTGGCGTGGGCCGCCGCCTTGCTGCCGGGCCAGACGTTTGCCTTAAACGTTTTTGGACAGCCATCCTTTGACACCGATCTCGATCGCGCGGCGGATTATTGCGGCCGCATCGCCGACAACCGGCACTGTTTCGGCATGGCCCTGATCGCGCCGTCTGACGCGGCCGCAACGGTCACAGACCGCGTGACACGCAACCGCCTGATCGGCTACAAGCCGTATTTGAACTTTGTGCAGGGGAAACCGAAGAGCGACATCACGATCTTCGACATGCTGCCGGAGGCGCAGATGGCGGCTGCGGATGAACGCGGGCTCGCGATCACCCTGCACATTCCGCGCGAAGGCCGTTTGGCCGATCCCGTCAACCAGCGGCAGATGGTTGATCTCTGCCGCCGCTATCCCCAAGCCAAGATCATCTTTGCGCACATCGGGCGGGCGTACTACATGAGCAACGTAACCGGATTCCTGGACGGTATTGCGGCCTGCGACAATGCGTATATCGACACCGCGATGGTCAATCATGAAGGCGTGCTGGAGTATGCGTTTCGCCATTTCCCGCGCGAGCGCATCCTCTTCGGTTCGGACGCGCCCATCGCGTTTCTGCGCGGCAAATCGGTGGAGATCAACAACCAATATGCTTACCTGATGGGTGAAGACTACGCCATCGGCTCCTCCATATATGACGCCGCCCATGCGGTGCGCTTTACCTTTTTCTACTACGAGCAGCTTCGGGGAATCCGCACGGCGGCGGAACGCGCCGGGCTGTCGCGGAAAGAGATCGAGAACCTCTTTTTCAACAACGCCTTTAACCTGTTCCGCGGTGTCGCGGAGCGCAACTACGGGAAACAATAAATCATGCCCTGCACAAAAAAGCCGGTCGCGGGATTGCTCCCGTTCTACCTGAAGCTTTACGACGACCTCCAGCCTGACCGCCGCAGCGGGTTCACCGAGTTTCTGCAACGCATCACGCAGGCGCTGGAGGCGCGCGGCATCCGCGTCGCCCCCGCCCCGGTCTGCCGGGTGGCCGACGAATTCGCCCATGCCGTCCAGGATTTCGAGCGGCAGGGCGTGAACTGCATCATCACGCTGCACCTGGCGTATTCGCCATCGCTGGAGGCGCTCGACGCGTTCTGCGAGACCCGTTTGCCGATTATCATTCTCGACACCACCATGGATGCTGATTTCGGGCTGTCTGTGCAGCCCTCGCGGATCATGTACAACCACGGCGTACACGGCGTCATGGATTTCGCTTCGATGCTGCGTCGCCGCAAGCGGGCGTTTGAGATTGTGGCCGGGCATGATTCCGACCCGCGCCTGATGGACCGGACGGCGGAATTGGTGCGGGCCGCAGTGGCGGCCGGCTCGCTGCGCGGCATCCGGGCCTTGCGGGTCGGGCATCCGTTTCAGGGCATGGGCGATTTTTCCGTGGCGGAAGCGGTGCTGGCGGAGAAACTCGGCGTCACTGTGAAGCAGATCGGTCTGGACGAGTTGGATGCAGCCGTGCTGCAGGTCACGCCTGACGCGATCGCGCGGGAGGTCGCGGCAGACCGCGAGCGTTTCCGTTGTGAGCTTTCCGAGGACGCGCACGCCCGTTCGGTGCGTGTCGGACTCGGCTTGCGGAAGATTCTGGAGGAAGGCGGCTTCAAGGCGCTCAGCGTCAACTTCCAAGCCTTCACCACCCGGGAACGTCCCTCCGACACCATGCCGTTTCTCGAGATCTCCAAGGCCATGGAGCGCGGGGTCGGATATGGCGGCGAGGGCGACGTTCTGACTGCGGCGCTGGCAGGCGCGTTGGCATCCGCGTTTGGCGCCGTGACGTTTACCGAAATCTTCTGTCCCGACTGGGCGGGCGACAGCCTTTTCCTGTCGCACATGGGCGAAGTCAATCCGGCGGTCGCCGGGGAGCAACCCCGCGTCCTCTCGAAGCCGTTCTTTCTCGGCGGCGCGCGTGATCCGGCCATCTTGACCTGCGCGGCCCGGCCAGGGCCGGCCGTGTTCGTGAATCTCGCGCCGGGCCCTGACGACTCCTTCACGCTGATCGTTTCACCGGTCGACGTGCTGGCGGAAGGCGACACGCTCGATTCGGAGATGCGTGATGCCATCCGCGTCTGGATACGCCCGCGCGGCGGCGTGGCGGATTTTTTGGAGGCGTATTCACGGGCGGGCGGCACACACCATAGCGCGTTGGTGCTCGGAGACCACCTCGCGGCGATTCAGGCGTTCGGACGTATGATCGGACTTCAGACTCAGGAGATGTAAATGACCGGCGGTCAGAATTTCTCGTTGAACGTTTGGGACTTGGCCGCTTTTGCCGGCTACCTGTTGATCCTGTGCGTGATCGGCTTTTGGGTCGGACGGAAAAAGAAACAGGAATCCGCTGACTACTTCCTGGCCAGCCGCAGCCTGCCGTGGTACGTGGTGGGAAGCTCGTTCATCGCCTCCAACATCAGTACCGAACACTTTATCGGCATGATCGGCGCGGCCTTCGTGTACGGCATCTGCGTGGCGATGTCGGAGTGGGCCAACATCATCAGCTTTTCCTTTCTGATCTGGCTGTTCATCCCGTTCCTGCTCTCGGCGCGCGTGTTCACCACGCCGGAGTTCATGGAACGCCGCTTCAATTCCACGCTCCGCCAGTTCTTCGCGGTCGTCACGATCATCAGCAATGTTGTGGCCTTCCTCGCGGCGGTGTTGTACGGCGGCGGCCTGGCCATTCAGAAACTTTTCGGATGGAACCTCTGGCTGTCGATCATCGTATTGGGGGTGTTGGCCGGGAGCTGGGTGGTGTACGGCGGATTGATCTCCGTGGCCTGGACCGACCTGTTCACGGTCGCGGTCATGCTGATCGGCGGTTCGCTGGTGACGGTCTTCGGCCTGCAGATGCTGGCCGGAGACTCCGGCTCGCTGATCGACGGCTTCAGGATCATGATCGAACGCAACCAGGCCCTTTCCGGGATCTGGCGCGAGGTGGTCGCGCAGAACGCGCCGCACATCGTCGGTCTCAGCGAATACCGGCGGCTCTCGGTGATTCAGCCGCTCACGCATCAGACGACGCCGTGGAGTGCGCTGGTGATCGGGTTTCTTTCGGTGAGCATCTGGTACAACGTGATCAACCAATTCATGATCCAGCGCGTGCTGGGCGCCAAGAATGCGTGGCACGCGCGCATGGGCATCGTGCTGGCAGGCTACATGAAGGTTTTCCTGCCGGTGATCGTCGTTGTCCCGGGGTTGATCCTGTTTGCCGCACATCCCGAGGTCATGAAGCTGCCGTGGGCCGAGATCCGTCCCGAAGCGGACAAGGGATATATCCTGATGTTGCAGACCCTGCTGCCGGCCGGCATCCGAGGCGTTTTTCTTGCGGCCTTGTTCGGCGCGATCCAATCCACGATCAACGCGGTATTGAACTCGACTTCCACCGTGTTTACGATCGACATCTTCAAGCGGCAAGTGAAGAAGAATGCCACGGACAAGCAATTGATCTTTGTCGGGCGTGTCTCGACCGTCGTGATTCTGCTGATTGCGATGGGGATTGCGATGTTCATCGAGCGTCTGGGCGGCAGCCTGTTCGTCTACATCCAGACCCTGTACGCCTTCTTCGCGCCCCCGTTCGCGGCGGTGTTCCTGTTGGGCATCCTTTTCAAGCGCATCAACGGCAAGGGGGCGGCCACGGCGGTGTTTCTCGGCTTTGCCTTCGGCATCGCGATGAAGCTGTTCATCCAATTCTGTCCGGCGCATCCGCGCTGGATGGAACCGTACTCCAATCAGGCGATCCTCAACTGGTTTGTCTGCGCCGTGACCTGTGTCGTCGTCAGTTTGATGACCGCCCCGCCCGCGCCGGAACAGGTGACGGATGCGCTGACCATCAACTGGCGCAAGATCAACATCTTCAACGAGCTGGGCAAAGGCTGGCAGAACGTCACGCTCTGGTGGGCGATCTTTGCGTTGATGGTCGTGTCGCTGGTCGCGCTGCTCTGGTAAACGGGAGGGACCGAAAGCGGTGACCGGCAGGTATTGCCGGGTTCGCCGCGGCCGCGACACGGGCCGGTGCGTTGGCGGCGGTGCCCGAGGTCGCGGGGGTTGACGAAACCGATGATGAAAACGATCTCCTCTCCACGCCCTGTGCCGCCGCATCTCGCGCGGGTCGCATTCGCGGCGATGCTGGCGGTGTACTTTTTTTCGTACTTCCAGCGTGCGGCGGTGCCGGGAACGATTTTCAACGAGCTGCAGACGGACCTTGGGTTAAGCGCCTCGTCCGTGGTTTTGATGGGCTCGATGTTTACTTGGATCTACGGCGGCATGCAGGTCTTGGTGGGATTTCTTGCGGACCGTTACGGCGGTACCCGCACGTTTCTTTGGGGCGGGGGCTTTTTGCTTGCGGGAGCGGCGTGGTTCCCTCTCGCCGGCTCTGCCGGCACGCTGTTCGCCGCGCGGGCCGTTACCGGATTTGGCGCCAGCTTCATCTACCTGAGCCTCGTTAAAGAGCTGGGCCGGCTCTTCGGACCCCGGCATTTCACAGCCTGTCTGGGTGTGATCCTGGCCGTGGGGTACTGCGGGGGAATGACGGCCACACTGCCGTTCGAGCGGGCTGCTACGGCGCTTGGCTGGAGGCCCGTGTTGTTACACGTTGCGGCGCTGATCCTTGGCGCATTAGCGATTTCAGGCCTTGTCCTCAGGCGACTCGGGCCCGAATCGCACGCCGCGCAACCTCTGCCGCTGAGCGTTCTGGGGTCGATCCTCCGCCAGCGGCGCTGCTGGCCGTTGCTGGCCAGCAGCATGATTTCCTTCCCGCTCGTATTCGTGATCCAGACCGTTCTGGGCAAGAAGTTTCTTCAGGATTTCGGCGGTCTGAGTTCGCCGCTGGCCGCAGCCTCCATTCTCATCATGGCCATGGTCAGCACCACTTGCGCTATGTTGGGAGGCCTCTTGCCCCGGCGGTTTGGGCGAAGGCGCAAACCGTGGTTGCTGGCTGGCGCGATTGCGATCCTTGCCTCCATCGGCTGCCTGCTGGCCGGATCTTTTTTCCGGTCGCCGGGCTGGGTGTTTCTGTTTGCGTACGTCCTGCTGGCCGCTTCGTGTATTGCGTCGCCGTCGAACACCATGACGATGAAAGAGCTGAACCGCCCCGAATCGGTGGCATCGGCCATTTCCGTTATCAACGGTCTCGCTTATATTGGGTGCGGCATGATCGGCCAAACGGGCGGCTGGATTCTCGGGCGCTATCGCGACGCCGCGACGGTCATGGCATCCGGAGTCGTTTATCCGGCGGCGGCGTATGTCGCGCTGTGTTGCTTTCTGGCCGCGCTCGCGGTGCTGAACCTGATTTTTACCTGTCTGGTGCCGGAAACCCGAAGTCGCGCGCATGTTCCGGAGATGCGGCCGATCAGCCCGGCCGGCCCGATGTCTTGACCCGTTGTTCAGATCAACTCTTTGATATATTTGTTTTTGAGCAGGCGCCAGAGCACCACGATGAACGCGCTGAGGGGGATGGCGAGCAGCACGCCGAGGATGCCCTTGAAGACCACGCCCCAGAAGAGCAGCGAGAAGATGATTGCCGGATCGCTGAGTCCCGTTTTCTTGCCCTGGATACGCGGCGTGATGAGGTAGCCGTCGAGGAGTTGCACGGCGCAGAACACGGCCAGCACCAGACCGAGCCTCAGGCCGCTGCCGCCCTCGCCGAAAAAGGACATGGGCAGGGTGACGGCCAGCCCGATGATGTTGCCGAGGTAGGGGACCAGGTTGAACAGCCCCAGCGTGAGGCCGATCAGCAGGCCGTAGGGGAGGCCCACGATCCAGAACCCGAGGCCGAACAGAATCCCCTGGATGAAGGCGACGGTCACCTGGCCGCGGAAGAAGGCCACGATGATGGCGAAGAACTCGTCGATGAGGTACGAGACGTCCTGGCGCGTGGCGGGTTTGAGGAAAGGCAGGAAGTTTTCGGCGTTCCTGCCGGAAAAGGGTTTGGCGGTCAGGAAGTAGATTAGATAGACCGGCACGACCAGCCAGCCGACAAGCGAGACGAGGTATTTGATCGCATCCATTCCATAGGCGAGCGCCATGCCGCTCATGCCGTCCAGCGAGATCCGGTCGAACAGCGAGGCGACAAACGATTCGGGGTCGTTCAGCAGCGGGATCTTCTCCTCCAGGCCGAACTTGGTGATGAAGGCCTCCAGCGTGGGGTTCCCGTGCGTCAGCGCGTCGCTGATCCGCTCGATCAGCGCCGGCAGGTAGTCGTACAGGGCCATCAGTTGGCTGACCAGCAGCGAGCCGAAAAAAAAGAAGAGCCCTCCGGCGGGGATCAGGATGGAGAGGAAGAGCACGGGCAGGGCCAGCAGGTGCGAGCGCCGCAGATGCGTATGAAGCCACTGGTAGTAGGGTTTGAAGAGCAGCGCGAGGATCATCGCCACGAGCAGCGGGGTGAGCACCACCGAGACGGCCGAGAGCAGCGCGAACACCCCCCAGAACAACAGGGCCGCGAAGCCGGTGATCAGCGTGGCGCAGAGCACCGTGATGCCGGCGGCCACGATTCCCTGCTGGCGCTCCGTGAAGGCGATCGCCGCTTTCGGGTCGGACGGGTTGCGGGGTGGGCACATAAGGCAAGCGCTCCTGAGACGTTCACGCTGAAACCGAGGCGGCCCGCACCGGGCGATCCGCTCTCAGTGGTTTCCAGTGTAGGCGGGACGCCAGTGTTTTGCAAGTGAAAGCCGCCGGTGACAGGTTGGCGGGCATCCGGTATACTTCAACCCAATCTGATTTGAGACGCAATCAGGTATAGGGTGTGGGGTTCACGAACGGAGGCGGAACATGAAAAAGGATGGGATCTGCGGAAGGGTGTTCGGGTGGGTGGTTCCGGCGGCGGTCGCGGTGTGTGCGGTACCGTGCGGCGCGGAGATGCTTTATTATCTGCCGTTTGATGACGGGGTTTCCGCCACGCTGGTCAATTACGGCAGTGCGGGCGGGGCCGCCACGGCGGAACGGATGACCGAGTGGGGCGGCGCGCCCGCGCCCACAAACTCCACGGAAACGGTGGCGCCGAACCTCGGCGGAACGCACGCGTTGAAATGCACGCGGCAGGGAACCAATGGGGGACTCTTGGCCATGCCTGACAGCACGAACCGTTTCCGGCTGACGGATACGTCCGGACGGATGACGGTCTGCACGTGGATCTACTGGAAGGGATATTACGAATCGGGGATCGCGAACGCCATGCCCACGACGGATAATCAGGGGTGGTCCTGGCGCATCGGGGCGTCCGGGGAGTTCAAGATGCTCTATAAGACCGCCACCAGCGGAGGGACCAGAACGACCGGCGCGGGAACGATCCCCTCGAATGTCTGGCTTCACGTGGCGATGCGATGGGACTGCTCGTCGAATTACGCGCTTCAATGGTTCGTCAACGGAATCGCGACGAATGCCTCCCTGACGTATACCGGGTCCGGCGTGCTGAACACGAGCACCCAGGATGTGGCGGTGGCGAACGCGAACCAGAGCCCGTTGGGGGGGGTATCTCTCCCTGAACGGGTATATGGACGATTGCGCCATCTGGGACACCCTTCTTTCCGCAGGCAAGATCCGCGCCCTGGCCGCCGCGCCTGGGGTGTTGCCGGGGTTCAACGCCGGCATTCTGAACCGGTTGTTCTCCCTGTTCGATGCGGCCGAGGGGATGGCGGTGATCACCAACGGCACGGGTGTGCAGACGTGGCGGTACGCTTCGGGGCTCACGGGGCACGCGCCGGGGGACGCCTGGGGTGACGGGCGGGGCTCGTTCTTCATTCAACTGGATGCGGATTCGGGTGTCAAACATGTGCCGGGCGGCACGGTGGTGACGGTGTTTTGACGGTTCCGGAAACGGGCGGGGGCGGACATGGGACGATGGGGGGTCCGGTTGCTGTGCGGGGGTTCCGCGGTGTGGGCGCTGGCGGGATGCGGGGCCGAGCGGCAGGTTTTCGCGCACTATATGGTCTGCATCCCCACCTTCGGCGCGCGGTCGGGTTTGGCGGAATATCAGGAGGAGATCCGTGCGGCGCAGGCCGCCGGAATCGACGGCTTCGCGCTGAACTGCGGCGGGTGGAGCGTGCGGGAACCGCACTACAAGCGGCGCGCGCAGCTCATCTATCAGGCCGCGAAAGATCTGGGCACCGGCTTCAAGCTGCTGATCTCGGCGGACTACGCCACGGGACTCACCTCCGAAGAGACGCGGGACATGGTGGAAAGCTTCCGTGGCCACCCCAATCAGTTCCGCCTCGACGGCAAGCCCGTGCTCTCGACCTTCGGGGGAGGGCGAGCGCAGCGGGAATTCGTGGCGCGGACCTTCACGGGCACGAACGCGATCGTGTACGTGCCTTTCTACTATCCCGTGCCGGCGGCGGAAATGCCGAACCGGGAGCAGGCCGCGCAAGTGTTCCGCGACCATCCCGGATTGGACGGATTCTTCCATTTCGGCGCGGCCGGGACGCCGGAGCAGATCGTGGAGAGCAACCGGTTGCTGGCCAGCGTCTGGCTCGGGGGCGGCAAGATCTTCATGGCGGGGATCACCCCCTATTACCGCGGTTTGGGCGGCAATTACCGTGTGTACGAGTCCCGGGGGTTCGAGGGGTACGTGCGGCAATGGGAAGGGGCTATCCGCGACCGGGCCACCTGGGTGGAACTGGTTACGTGGAACGATTGGGGGGAGGCTTCCTATCTCGCTCCGTTTGGCCCGCCTGCCGAGACCCGGCACTGGAATGGGCACTGGGGCGAGATGCTCTCGCATGAGGCGTTTTTGCGTCTGAGCCGTTATTACATCGCGTGGTACAAGCGCGGCACACCGCCGCCGATCCGGGTTGACACGCTTTACTACGCCTACCGGACGCACCCGAAAACCGCGGCGGGTCGGCTTCAGCCCCGGGAGGCCGCTTCCGCGACCGGGTATCCCGCGCATGCTGAAACACTCTTTGATTCCGTCTTCGTGACGCTCTTCCTCGCCGCGCCCGCGCGGCTCACGATCACCAGCGGCGAGTACAGCCAGGCCTTCAGCTTCGATACGGGGGTCCGCCATGTCGGCATGCCGTTCGTGCCGGGGCGGCAACGGTTCGCGCTGACACGCGGAGAGAAGACGATCATCGACAAGACCGGCGAACTTGAGATCTCGGCGGACGACACCGGGGGCAACTTCAATCTCTTCGCGGGCTGGGCTGAAGCCCCTACGCCGTGACGACCGTCACAGCGAGGCGCAGAAACGGGCGAAGCGGGTCATGCCCTCCTCGATTTCGGCCATGCCGCAGGCGTAGCTGAGGCGCACGCAGGCATCGGCGCCGAAGGCCACGCCCGGCACGACCGCCACCCGCTCCGCCTCGAGCAGGCGCGTCGAGAAGGTCACGGAGTCGAGGCCGAACGAGGAGATGTCCGGAAAGACGTAAAAGGCGCCGGTGGGGGTGACGCACTTGACGCCCGGGATGGCGCGCATGCGTTCGCAGATGCGGCGGCGGCGGGCGTCAAAGGCGGTGACCATCTCGGCGACGCTCGCCGCGCCCTGTTCGAGGGCCGTGAGCGCGCCCCACTGCGCGAAGGTGTTCGGGGCGGAAGCGCAGTGGCTCTGCAGCGCGTTCATGGCTTTGATGAACGGCTCGGGGCCGGCCGTGTACCCCAGCCGCCACCCGGTCATGGAGTAGGTTTTGCTGAAACCGTTGACGGTGATGGTGTTGTCGTAGAACGCCTTGGAGAAGGCGGCCATGCTGACCTGCCGCTGACCGTCGTAGACCATTTTCTCGTAGATCTCGTCCGAGATAATCGTGATGTCGTGCCGGAGCGCGGTCTCGCCCAGGGCGTGCAGCTCTTCGGGCGTGTACATCACGCCGGTCGGGTTGCTGGGGCTGTTGATCACCAGGGCTTTGGTCCGTTCGGTGACGAGGCGCTCGATGTGCTGGGGCGTGATTTTGAACGATTGGTCGGCCGTGGTGTGGATGAACACCGGCAAGCCGCCCGCCACGCGGACCATCTCCGGGTAGCTGAGCCAGAACGGCGCGGGGATCAGCACCTCCTCGCCGGGGTTGAGGAGCGTCTGGAAGATCAGCGCGAGCGAATGTTTGCCGCCGCAGCTCACCACGATCTGTGAGGGCTTGTAGTCAAGGCCGTTGTCGCGCGCGAATTTGGCGGAAAGCGCCTGGCAGAGCTGGGGCACGCCCGCGACCGGCGTGTACTTCGTCTTGCCCTGCCGGAGGGCTGTGACGGCGGATTCTTTGATGGGGTCCGGCGTGTCGAAATCCGGTTCGCCGGCCGAAAAATTGCAGACGTGGTGCCCCTGTTCGGCCATCTGTTTGGCCAGACTGGAGATGGCGAGGGTCTGGGAGGGCTTGATGGCGAGGATCGCGTCGTTCAGTTTTTTCATGGGTAGTAGTTCCGGATCAGCTCCTCAAAGTGCGGGTCGCGGGCCACATCAATGATCCGCATTTCGCGGCGGGCGTTCTCGGCGGAGTCGGACGCGTGCGCGGCATTGACCATGATGTTGGTGCCGAACTCGCGTCGGATGGAACCGGGACGTGCCTTGAGGGGGTCTGTCGCGCCGAGAATATCGCGGATTTTGCTGACGGCGTCAATGCCTTCGTACACGATGGCGAGGCATTCCTCGTCTCCGGGGAGGTCGCGTTCCCCGGGCAGGCAGTTGGAGGGGCGGCGGCCGGTCATGAATTCCACGATGTTTTCGAACTCGCGCCCGGCGAAGAGCGGGGCGAGGTAGGCGCAGAGGCCATCGAGGGGCGCGGTGTCGACCGGGAAGCCGAATTCGCGCGACAGGGCCTGGGCCGCGCGGTCGGAGCCGAAGCGGCCGAAGACCTGTTTGAGGCTTTCGCGCACCGGACCGTAGAAGGCCTCGGCCTGGGCCACGGACATGGAGAATTTTTTGACGCCCACGATGCGCAGGCCGGAACTGGAGAGCAGGTCCATGATGTTGCCCGCGCGCAGGGAGGGCTGGTGCCAGTTGTCGGGTTTGATGATCACGAGGGTCTGCTGCGCGTCGGCGCCGCCGGGCACGTCCATGGCGCCGCGCACGATGCCGGCGTCGGTTTCCAGGTGTTTCAGCCAGAGGCGCAGCACCTCGCCCACGACGCCGGTCGAGGCGCCGACCAGCACGGCGGGCTCGAAATACTCCACGCGGCCGGTTTCCGGATCGGTGATCATGTCGCCGTACGTGTCGCGGATGGTTTGGCCGCTGCACCAGCGCTGGCGGATGCTGCCGGTCACATCGAAGATTTTCCGCACCGCGTCTTCGCCCTCAAACAGCAGCAGCATCGAACGGTGGGGCCGGCCGCTGGCGGGATCCGGCAAAAAGGCCCGGCGCACATAGGCGGAGAACAGCTCGCACTTCTCGGGGTCGGAGGGGTCGTAGGCGCTCAGGTAATCGGCGAACGCCGTGGTCAGCGCGTGCGAGGCGCCGATCAGGCGCGCGCCCACGAGTTTGAGGTCGGTGCGCACCAGATAGCGCGCGATGATGCCCCCCGTGCGGGATTTCCGGATCGGGTAGGGGTTGATGAGGACGAACGCCAGTTCCTTCGCCATAATGCGGTTTTCCTATCTGTGGGAGGAGCGCCGGAGACTGACCGCGCCCCATACGACCAGGGATGCGGCCATCAGGATGAGGACGGCGGTGGCGAGCGTCATCACGCCTCCCGCCTGGAATCCGCGCCCGCTCCAGAGTCTGAGGTTGCGGATGAAAAGGGTGCCGACGGCCCAGCCGCTGGTCACGATCATAAAGAGCATGGGGAGCAGGAAGAGCCTGGCGGAGCGGCGTTCGCGGCGGAGCCAGAGGACGCACCCCAGGAGCGTCAGGGCGGCGAGCAGCTGATTGGACGAGGCGAACACGGGCCAGAGGCTCGCGGCCCCGCCGCCCAACAGCAGCCAGCCTGCGGCCAGCACCGCCAGCAGGGTGGCGGTGTAGCGGTTGGCGCCGAACGCGCGGAGCCGGCTGGCCGGCGCGGCGGCACCCTCCCGGGATTCGCGCGGCAGGAAAAGCTCCTGCCAGGTGAACCGCGCGAGGCGGGTGGCGGTGTCGAGCGTGGTCATCAGGAAGGCGGCGAGCGCCAGGGAGATGAAAACCGTGCCGGTCTGATGCGGCAGGCCGAGCTTGCCGGTGAACCCCGCGACCCCGCCCGCGAACAGGCGGACCGCGCCGTGCTCGCGCAGGGCTGCGCCGTATTCCGTCTGGGTGAGCGCCCCCACGGCGATCAGCGCGATGATGGCGAGCACGCCTTCGACCAGCATGCCGCCGTAGGCGATGGGCCGGATGTGGCGTTCGTTCTCCACCTGCTTGGCGGTGGTGCCGGAAGCCACCAGCGCGTGAAAGCCCGAGCAGGCGCCGCAGGCCACGGTCACGAAGAGGAGCGGCAGCATGGGGTCACGCCCGTGGGTCACGGGATTGAGCGCGCGCCACCCGGTCACGGCGTCCAGGCGGAGGTGGGGCGCGGCCACGAAGATACCGGCCACGCCGAGCAGCATCATGGCGTAGAGCAGGAAGGAGTTGAGGTAGTCGCGCGGCTGCAGCAGCATCCACACGGGCAGCACCGAGGCCGCAAAGCAATAGGCCAGCAGCAAGACGGTCCAGACGCGGGACGCGGCGCGGGGTCCGCACCCCAGCGCCTGCGTCAGGTCCAGCGGCATCAGCGCGCCGAGATAGACGCAGGCGAAGGTCAGCGGCACAAAAAGGAAAGAGGCCCGGGTAATGGACATCAGGCCCCGGTTGAGGACCTGGCCGAACAGCACGGCCAGTACGATGAACAGCAGGGAAGCGGTGGCCACGGCGGGCGTGCCGACAAAGGTTTCGGCCACGATGCGCGTGAATTCGGCGACCACGAGGACCAGGGCGAACCAGCAGAAGCCGAGGAACAGCAGGCGCCCGGGATAGCCCATGAGCGATTCGATGACCGTGCCGATGGAACGCCCCTGATGGCGGATCGAGAGAAAGAGCGTGGCCAGGTCATGCGCCGCGCCGATGAAAATGCAGCCGAGCACGACCCAGAGCGCGACCGCCATCCAGCCGTACTGCGCGGCGAGAACCGGCCCGACGATCGGCCCCGCGCCCGCGATGCTGGCGAAGTGGTGTCCGAAGAGGATCGCCGGATGAGTCGGCACGTAGTCGATGCCGTCTTTCAGCGTGTGCGCGGGGGTGGGCCGTCCGGGGTCCACGCCCAGAATGCGTTCGATCAGGCGTCCGTACACGGTATACGCGAGCAGAAAGAGGAGACCGCAGAGACTCAGCAGCAACGCGCCATTCATGTGGAAGACTCCCGTGGGGACCGGTTTTGAATCGGTATCGTACCGCTTCGGAACAGGGGTGTCAATGAAAGGTGTCGCAGCCACGCCAGCTCGCGGCGTCGCATGCGCGCCCGTGCCGCGGGCGCGCGGTCCTCCGCGCCGGTCAGGTGGTCGAAGCCGTGCGCGAGGTAGAGCGCCAGCTCGCGGTCGGCGTCCCAGCCCGCGCGGCGCGGCGCGGCCCGCGCGGCGCGCTCGACGTTCACGAACAGCTCGCCGATCAGTCCGCCGGGTTCGCCGGGGATCGGCTCGTAGCGCTGCGTGATGACATCGGTGGGGCCCTCGTGCGCCAGGATCGCGGCGTTCACCGGCGCGATGCCGGCGTCGTCCAGCAGGTGGATCGTGATCTCCCGCCAGGCGGGGCCGTGCCGCAGGCGCGCCTGCGCCCGTTTCGCGAGCGCGACGGCCAGCCGCTTGAGGGCTGCGGTGTCGAGCCGGAAACGGCGCGCGCCGGTTCGGATGGAAATGTAGGGGAAGGGCATGATGGGGCGGGGCCGTCCGCGCCGCCGGGGGTACGGCCCCGCAAGGAAGGGGTCAGACCCGATAGTACTGCTCCCACCCCTTGCGCGGGGGCGGCCCGTCCAGCAGGTCGTTGGCGAGCTTGTTGCCGGTGATCCGCCGCGTGACCGGATCCAGGGCGAACGTGGTGTTGAGCCGCTGGGCGATGCACCCCAGCGCCAGCACCTGGCTGAGGGGCCCCGCGACCTCAAAGGAGGACCGGCACGTCTCCTGGCCCTGGCACGCCAGCAGGAAGTTCTTGTAGTGGTTCGACTGGCCTTTCGGGTATTCCGGCAGCCGGTTGGCCAGGTCGCGCGCCTTTTCCTTGGGGATGATCTCCAGGGTGCTGCTGTGCGACCCGCCCTTGAAGGTCAGGCCTTCGGCATAGATCTCTTTGCCCGGACTCAGCTTGCTGATTGCCGACGAGCCGCCGCCCGGCGCGGGGATGTCGTCCGCGGCCTTGGCCGCGCCGCCGAACCCCGGGGGCAGTTCCGGGAAGTTCTTCACGCCGTCGTACCACAGGACTTCCACAGGCGGCATCGCGCCGCGCGCCGCGAACTTGAAGGAGAGCGTGGAGGCCATCGGGAAGACGTAAGGGTTGTGGCCCTCCATGTTGAGGGCACCCACCTCGGTCGGCAGGCCCAGTTGCAGGAACTGGTGGGCCGTGTCCAGGATGTGCGCGCCCCAGTCGCCGAGCGCGCCGTTGCCGAAGTCGTACCAGCAGCGCCAGTCGCCCTGCACGTAATCGCGGTGATAGTCGTGGAAAGGCACCTGCCCCAGCCAGGTGTCCCAGTCCAGGGTCTCGGGCACGGGCTGGGCCGGCCGCAGGCCCGTGACGGCGCCGTTCCACTTGTGCCAGCGCCGCGCGCCGTTCATGTGGGCGACGATGCGCGTCACGTTCCTGATGACGCCCGCCTCGGTCCACGCCTTGAACTGGAAGTAGTTCGCGCCGGAGTGGCCCTGGTTGCCCATCTGCGCGGCGACCTTGTTTTTCTTCTCGGCCCGCATCATCAGCCCGATTTCGCGGAAGGTGTGGGCCATCGGCTTTTCGACGTACACGTGCTTGCCCAGGCCCATCGCCATCATGGCGATCGGGAAGTGCGTGTGGTCCGGCACGCCGATGCACAGCGCGTCGATCTGATTGCCCAGCTTGTCCAGCATCTTCCGGAAATCCTGGAACCGCGGCGCGTTCGGGAACTTCTCGAGGATTTTCCGCGTGTGGGGCGCACCCATGTCCGTGTCGCACAGGGCCACGATGTCGCACAGGCCGGTCGCGTACAGGCTGTTGATGTCGCTGGCGCCCTGGTTGCCGATGCCGCAGCAGGCGAGCCGGACCTTGTCGCCGGGCGCGGTCTGGCCCGCGGCGCGGATCGCGGGAAAAGCAGTGAAAGCCGAGGCGGCCAGGGTGTTTTTCAGAAAGGCGCGGCGCGTGGCGGCCCCGCGGTCAGGCAATGCGGTCTTCATTCGGTGCATGGTTTCTCTCCTTGTGCGCGTCGTGTTCACAGATTGGTGTGGAACAGAGAATATAACCATCCGTCATGTGAAGTAAAGCCCGGGGTGCGGGTCCAGTCTTGTGAAACGGAATCACACCCAAGCAAGAGTGCGGATTCAACAAGATTGAGGCGCACCCGGAGGCGTGCCGGTGGACAGGGGGCGGGGCGGGTGGTATGCTAACAGATATCGGGAGGGGGCGCGGTCGCGCACCCGGCGAAAAGAAACAACCGAAGGGGGAAGAACGATGAACAGGATATCGCGCCGCGCGTTTGCGGCGGGGGCGGGCTCGCTGCTGGCGATGCCCATGATTGTGCCGTCGGGGTGCGTGGCGCCCTGCAGGAACCGCAGGCCGCTGCCGTCGGAGCGGGTCCATGTCGGCATACTGGGTTACGGCACGATGGCGCAGGACAACATCGGCAACTTTCTGCACAATGACAGAGTGCAGGTGATATCCGTTTGCGATCCCGTTTCCGAGGGTCCGCTTTACGGCTACAAGGCCGAGCGTGTGGGCGGGCGGGAGCCGGGACGGCGCAAGGTCAACGAGTTTTATGCCAAACAGAAGGAGCAGCCGGGGTACAACGGCTGCAAGGTGTTCGACGATTTCCGCGAGATGCTGCTGGACCGGGATCTGGACGCGGTCTGCATCAGCACGCCGGACCACTGGCACGCGCTGCACACGGTCTGGGCCGCGAAATACGGCAAGCACATCTACGGACAGAAGCCGCTTTACTTGACGTTGCGGGAGGGGCGCGCCATGGTGCGCGCGGTGCAACGGGCGGGTATCACCTTCCAGACCGGCGCGCAGTCACGCTCGAACGATTATTGCCGCATGGCCTGCGAATTCGTGCGGAACAACCGCATCGGCAAGCTGCGGCGTGTCGAGGTGGGCCTGAACAAAGGGCACGCCACTTTCGGCAAGACGCCGGAGCAGTTGAGCGAGACCCCCTTGGCCAAGCCGCCGCCGTACGTCAATTTCGACCTCTGGCTCGGGCCGGCGCCGGAACGGCGTTTCACGCCCAAAATCCACCATCCGATGCAGTGGCGCTACAATCTGGACTACTCGTGCGGCATGCTCACGGACTTCGCGGCCCATCAGCTCGACATCATGCAGTGGGCCTTGGGTAAGGACGGCGTCGAACCGGTCGCCATCGAAAACATCAAGGGGCGCCTGCCGCCCGCGTCCGACCTCTACAACACGCTGGCCGAACCTTTCTCCTTCGAGATCGTTTACGGCGACGGGATGCGCGTGTTTGTCTCCTCTGATTACAAATACGGCTGCCATTTCTTCGGCGAAGGCGACAAGAAGATCTATGTGAGCGGGGGCAAGCTCGAGACCAACCCGCCGGAGCTGATCCGCGAGAAGATCCGCGACGACGAGATCAAGCTGATCCGCAGCGGCCAGCAGGAGAAGAACTTCATCGAGAACATTTACAGCGGCGGGCAGAACATCTCGCCGGTGACCGCCGGGTTCTCCTCGCTGACCCCGGCCGTGCTGGCCCACATCGGGATGCGGCTCGGGCGCACGAACCTGAAGTGGGACGCGGCGAATACCCGGTTTGTGGACGACGCTGCGGCCGACAAGCTTCTCGCGCCGCATCTGCGTGCCCCGTGGAAGCTGGAGGTGTGAGGCCGCGTGACGCACGGCCGGGGCGCGCTCAGCGGGCGCGTTCCGGCCGCGCGTAAACCGGGTAGCGCGCGGGGTCGTCGCCGTTCCGGATGTACCGCCACCGGCGGTAGTTCAGGCACCAGAAGGAGGGGTGTTTGCGGATCACCCGCTCAAACGCGGCGGCGATCCGCTGGGTGAGGGCCGCGGCGTCGAGGCCGGGTTCGGACAAAAACAGCTCGCCCGGCTCGATGCGGTAACGTCCGTCATGCAGCGGACGGGACCAGGCGAAGAGCACCGGGCGGTTCAGCTTGAGCGCGAGGGCGGCGGGCGTCAGGGAGATGCCTGCCGGGATGCCGAAGAGCGAGACCCAGGCGCCGCCCTCCCAAAGGTGGGTGTGCTGGTCGATCAGCAGCCCGATTGATTTGCCCTGCCGCAGCGCCGAAATCAGCGGGCGGATCGCGCCTTCCGCCGGCACGATCTCCTGGCCGAGGGTCGAGCGCAGGCGGATCAGATGGGCGGTCATTTCGGGGGAGCCGATTTCTTTGGCGACCGACATCATCGGGATGCCGTGCGCCACGCAGGCCTGGGAGAGGATCTCCCAGTTGCCGAAGTGGGCGCTCACCGTGATGGCGGGGTGCGCCGCGCGCAGAATCTCCAGCACGGACGGATCGAACGCGACCTGATCCAGCACGCGCGCGCGCGCGTCGCGGGAGAGCCAGAACACGTTCACCAGCACCCGCGCCATGTTGCGGTAGGCGCCGCGGATGAGCGCGCGCTCGCGGCGCGGCGTCATGCGGGTCCCGAACATGACCGCAAGATTCGCCCGGGCGATCGCCGTGCCGCGGCAGTCGAAAAGCCAAGCGGCATCCGCGATCCAGCGGGAGAGACGGAGCAGCCGTCGCAACGAAAGGCGCGGGATCACGGCCAGCGCCACCCACACGGCGCACCACTCGAACGGGCGCCGCAGGCGTCGGTATAACGTGCGTGTTTTTTTCTTTGCCATATCGAATCGGCGTCAGCATAGCACGCCGGGCCTGTGTGGAAAAGGCAAAAAGCCCGAGCTTGCCGGCCTGTAATGGTTCGCCTTGTCAAAATGAAAAAATCATGAGATAAAACGAAACGCGAGAAACGGTCATGTGTTGTACGGATTATCGACGAACAAGGTCACATGCGAGAAACACGATGAGACAGATAGGCGCGGCGGGATGGATGATGTTGCTGGCGGCGGCCGTGGGATCGTCAGGCGCGGAGCTGGCGGCGCTGCCGACCGGCGGCGAGGGGTGGTTCGGCAATCCGTTGGTGTGGCGTTTCCGGCCGGACCAGGTCGAGTGCGCCACCACCAACGGGCACGGCATCGCTGTGTATGAGGCGGCACCGCTCGCCGCCCACGTCACAGTCGAGGCGTTTTTCACGCCGCAAAAGGCGCAGAGCCTCGGCTGGAATGTCGCCGCAGTAGCGATCATGGCGGACTCTGAGAATTTCTGGCATCTGGCGCTGGTGCAGATGCCGCCGGAAAACGGTTTGCGCCAGATGGTGGAGCTGTGCGAAATGCGTGACGGTGAGTGGCTGGCGCAGCACAATCTGAAGATGGAGATCAATGAGGCACCGGCGGTGCCGTGGACGTTCGGACAGCCCCATCGCCTGACACTCAGCATGGATGCGGGCGGCGTCACCGGCACGATCCTCGCGCCCGACGGGCGGTTGATCCTGCGTCGGCGCTTTACCTTCACAGCCGCGGCGGTCCGGTCCGGACGCCCCGCGCTTCGCGTGTCAGGGATCACTGGCACTTACAGCGCGGTGCGCGCGGCGTGGGCGCAGCCCGCCACTGAACAGGCCGCGGCACAGCAGAGCGTGCCGGCTTTTGACGTGGCGAACGGCGTGTCGGAAGTGCGGGACGAGGCGACCGGGTTTTTCCGCGTGGTCAAGAAGCCGGACGGACGCTGGTGGACGATCGATCCGCTGGGTCGCGGCCTGGTGCTGCTGGGCGTGGATCACGTTTCCTATCATGGCCATTGGTGTGAAAAGCTCGGCTATGCGCCCTACGGCCGCAAAAACAAGGAGAAGTATGCCGATCAGGCCGAGTGGGAGCGCGAGACGCTGGGCCGCCTGAAAAAGTGGGGCTTCAACATGCTCGGTGCGGGCTGTTCGTCGGGGCTCAAGCACCGCGGACTGGTGCACACCGAGTTCCTCAACATCGGCTCGCATCTTGCGACGCTGGGCGACGAGTACGAGATCACGCCGAACGAGCGGCGGCCGTGCTCGGCCTTCCCGAATGTCTTTCATCCGGACTTCGAAGCCTACTGCCGGTATGTGGCGCGGACGCGCTGCCAGCCGTACCGCGATGACCCTTGGCTGTTCGGCTATTTCATCGACAACGAACTGGCGTGGTGGGGGCGGGGCGCGTCGGACACCGGTCTTTTTGACGCCGTGATGAAAAAAGGTCCGGAACATACGGCCAAGCGCGCGCTGATAGCCTTGATGTCTGCGCGCTTCGGCGGGAAGATCGCGGCGTTCAACGCTGCGTTCGGCACGCAGGCGAAAAACTTTGACGAACTGCTCGTCCTTGAGCGGCTGCCGCACGCGACCGATGAGGCGCGCGCGGCGAAGCTGGCGTTTCTGGTGCATGCGGCGGAGCGCTATTTTTCGGTTACGGCGCGCGCCATCCGCGCGGTCGACCCGAACCATCTGGTGCTGGGCGCGCGCTTTGCCGGTACGGGCGGCGCGCATCCGGAGGTGTGGAAGGTTTCAGGCACCTTCTGCGACGTTGTGACCTTCAACGTCTACCCGATGGCGGATCTGGACGAGGGACGCGTCTACACGTATCTGGGTCAGGGGGGCGAACCGGTTCCCGAGCATTTCCAACGGTTTTATGACTATGTCCGGCGTCCGATGCTGATCACCGAATGGTCGTTCCCCGCGCTCGATGCCGGGGTGCCGAGCGTGCATGGCGCGGGGCAGCGTTTCCGCACGCAGGCCGAGCGCACGCAGGCGACGAGCCTTTTCGCGCGCACGATGCTGAGCCAGCCGTTCCTGCTGGGGTATGATTATTTCATGTGGGTGGACCAGCCCGCGCTGGGCATCAGCACGCCGTTCCCGGAGGATTCCAACTACGGGCTTGTCACCGAGGAGGACGTGCCGCATCCGCTGATCACCGCCATGTTCGAAGAACTGCACCGCGAGGTGGCGGCGTGGCGCTGCCGTCCGGTGCCTGCGCCCCGAGCGCTCGTGCGCACGCCGCCGTCATCCCCGCTGCAGGTGGCGCGCCGCGGCCGTGCCGGAGAGGCTCCCGCAACGTTCACGCGCGCGGGCGAAAGATTCCGCGCGACGAACGGGCGCATCGTGCTGACCGGCCGCGTGGGCGGTCGGCGGATGGTCGAGCGCGTGACACTGGACGATGCCGAGCCTTCGCTCGGCTGTTACACGGCCATGCTGCAGACGCTCGATGCGGGCGGACAATTCCGCTGGAACGACATCCACACCGTGCGTGCGGTGGAGGGCCGGGTAGAGGAGGGGGTCGCCGTGATCGACATTACCGGCGAAGGGTCGCACGGCAGCGACCGTATGGAGATCACGCATCGGCTCTATCTGCCGCCGGGCGTGCCGTGGTTTGTCGCGGAGGCGGTCAGCGCGCGCAACGCGGGGGAACACCCTTTGCGGGTGAAGGGCTTCTATTTCCGCCTCTACAACGCATTCCGCAAGACGCCGGAGGAATTGCCGCCCAACTTGTGGGGCATGCCGCCTTCGGGGTGTTGGATGGAGGCGGAGGGCGGCCGTTATTTTGGGGCAGTCGCGCCGCTGACGGGGGGCGTGGACGTTGCCTTCTGGTTCGACCCGCAGGGTGGGCAGCATCCGGACGCGCGGCTGGAGTGGAAAGAGGCGGTCACGGTCGCGCCGGGCGAGCGCTTCACGCTGCGGCAGCCGGCGCATGTGATCGCGCTGGCCGGAAAAGGCGACAGCCGGGCGTGGCTGGAGCACGCCATGCGACTGGGCGCGATGATGCGGTAGGACGGGCGGTAGGTGGTGCGATTCGGCCAACACGCCTGCTTTCTGTGCCCGGCCCCGCAGCGTGAATCAAACGCCGCGCGGCAAAAAACAGTCTTGGCGGCTTCCACGCGATAATGCATGAAAAAGGTGGCGTACCTTTCTTGGTTTTGCGCCGGGAGTTGCGGGAACCGCGGCTCACACCCCTTGTTTGTCCCCGTTGTGAAACGGGTGCGGAATCGGGCTTGCATACCTACCCGTAGGTATGTATACTGTGCGTCCATTTGGGAAGGAAAGGGGAGGCATGGCGCGGAAAACCAAGGCAGAGGCAGAGAAAACGCGCCGCCGGATTTTGAAGGCCGCGCTCAAGCTGTTTGTGGAGGCCGGGTATGAGCGGACGACGTTCGATGACGTGGCGCGGCACATCGGCCTGACCAAGGGCGCGGTTTATTGGCATTTCAAGAACAAGCCGGAACTGCTCGCGGAACTGGTCGTGTTCATGACGGAGCGGCACACCGCCCAGTTGGCGAGCACGCTGTCGCATCCGGCCTCGTTGGATTCGCTGGAGGCGCTGACGGACTACTTTGTGCGGCGCGCGCGTCTGATTGTGGATTCGCCGACTCACCGCCGTTTTTTTCTGATGGTGAGGCGGCTTGACTGGTCCTCCTCCCAGTTCGTGCCGGTGCATCAGCGGATACGCCGGATGTCGACCATGCCGTACGCCATCGTCTTTTCGGCGCTGGAGGGCATGCGAAGCGTAGGGGCGGTCCGTCCCGACACGGATCTGGCGGCGGTGTCGTCGGTCGTGATGGTGATCTGGCTGGGGCTGGTGGAGCAGGAGATCGCGCATTGTCTGGAAACGGACTTGGAGCGCGCGCTCCGGTTGGGGTTCGAGGCGGTTTGGAATCGTGTGAGAACGTGACGGATTTTTGTTTGGGAAAGGGTTCCGTATATGAGCGAAGAGTTGGAGAAAGCGAAAGCGGAAAAGCGGGAACATCCCGCGGTCAAGGTCCTGGGGTGGGGGGTGACCGCCGTCTGTCTGGTGTGGCTGGGGTGGATGGCGCGCGCGCTGGCGCCGCAGAAGCCGGCGGGCGGACCGCCGCCGATGGCGGCGATGATGGGCGGGGCAGGCGGGCCGCCGCCGGTGGAGGTCCGGACAGTGGGGGAGGCCGCGCTGAATCCGCCCGAAGCCTATATCGGACGGGTCGAGCCGATCCAGGATGTCGAGTTGCGCGCGCAGATCGACGGATATGTCAAGCAGGTGCATTTCAGGGAGGGGGCGCTGGTCCGGGCCGGTGATCTGCTCTTCACCATCGATCCGGAGCAGTACGAGGCGCGGGTTGCGGTGCGCAAGGCGGAAATCGGTCAGGCCGAAGCGGCGCTCGACCGGGCCGAGCGTTATCTGCGGCGGCTGGAGCAGTCGGACGCGCGCGCCATCACCCAGACGGACCTCGACACCGCGCGCAGCGATGTGGCGCAGGGACGCGCGGCGGTGAAGCAGGCGGTGGCGAATCTGGCGCTGGCGGAAATCGACCTCAAGCACACGCGGATGACCGCCCCGATCGGCGGGCGCATCGGCCGGACCGTCGCCAACGTGGGCGATTACGTCGCGCCGTCGCTGGGGCCGCTGGTGCGGATCGTGCAGACGGACCCCATCCGCGTGGCCTTTTCGGTGACCGACAAGGACTATCTCCGGGCGATCGAGCGGCACGGCACGGAACGGGTGCGGGATGCGCTGCGCATCCGGTACCGCCTGCCCACCGGCACCGTGTCGGACACGGTCGGCGCGCGCGATTTCGAGGACAACACGATGTCGGCCGATACGGCGACCCTGTCGGTGCGCGCGCGGTTTCCCAACGCGCGGGGGCTGCTGGTGCCGGACGGGTATGTGACCGTGCTGGTCGATCTCGCCGACGCGCCGAAGCTCCCGGTGGTGCCGCAGGAGGCGCTGCTGACCGACCGCGAGGGAAGCTTTGTCTATGTGGTCGATGATGCCGAGGTCGCGCAGCGCCGTCCCGTCTCCACCGGCGCGATGGCGGACGGGCGCGTCGCGGTGCGGTCTGGTGTCAAGCCGGGAGAGCGCGTGGTGGTGCAAGGCGTTCAAAAGGTGATTCCCGGACAGCCGGTGAAGGTCGCGGCGGCGAAGGAGGCCCCCCGGAAATGATCTCGGATGTCTTTATCGAACGCCCCCGGTTCGCGCTGGTCATCTCGATCGTGCTGACCCTTGCCGGGGCGTTGGCGGTCAAAACCCTGCCGATCACGCAGTATCCCCAGGTGACGCCGCCCCAGGTTTCGGTGCGGGCCCGGTACCCGGGGGCCAACGCGCGCGATCTGGCCAACACGGTCGCGATCCCGCTTGAGGAGGAGATCAACGGCGTGGATGACATGCTGTACATGGCCTCGGACTGCGACGATTCCGGCAACTACAACCTGACGGTGACCTTTGAGATCGGGACCAATCTGGACCTCGACATGGTCAAGGTCCAGAACCGCGTGCAGCAGGCCACGCCGCGGCTGCCGGAAGAGGTCACCAAGCAGGGCGTCTCGGTGTACACGCGCTCTTCGGACATGCTGGGCTTCCTGACGCTGCGTTCACCCAACGGGACCTTCGACCGGCTGGCGCTCTCGGACTATATCTACAACCACATCCGGAATGTGCTCGCGCGCGTGCCGGGCGTGGGCGACGCCACGGTCTACGGGCCCAAGCGCAGCATGCGCGTGTGGCTCGACGCCGAACGTCTGGCCGCGCTGGGCCTGGGCGTCGATGCGGTGGTCCAGGCCATCCAGAGTCAGAACGTCCAGGCGGCCCTGGGCTCGGCCGGCGTGTCGCCCAATCCCGGCGAGATCAAGCGGGTCCTGACGCTCCAGACGCAGGGCCGGCTGAACGAGCCGGAAGAGTTCCGCGAGATCGTCGTCCGCACCGAAGAACAGGGCGGCGTGGTCCGGCTCAAGGATGTGGCGAAGATTGAGCTGGGTGAAAGCAATTACGGGTTCAGCAGCATTTACAACGGCGCGGATTCCGTGTCGATCGCGGTCGCGCAGAAACCCGGCAGCAACGCGATCGAGGCGATGGACGACGTGCAGCGCGAGTTGGCGCGCCTGCGCGAACGCATGCCGGAGGACATGGAGATGCTGACCGCGTACGACGCCACCAAGTTCGTGCGGTCCAGCATCCGCGAGATCGTTTCCACGCTGCTGTTGACCTTCGTGCTGGTCGTTTTCGTCTGCTATCTGTTCCTGCAAGACTGGCGCGCGACGCTGGTGCCGATGCTCACGATTCCGGTTTCGCTGCTCTCCACCTTCGCGGTGATGAAGGCGTTCGGGTACAGCATCAACACGCTGACGCTCTTCGGCCTGGTGCTGGCGATCGGGTCGATCGTGGATGACGCGATCGTGGTGGTGGAGCGCGTGCAGTACCTGATGGAGACGCGCGGCATGGACCGCAAGGCGGCGACCTCTCTGACGATGAAAGAGGTGACCGGCGCCGTGATCGCCACGACGCTGGTGCTGCTCGCGATCTTCGTGCCGGTGGCGTTCATTCCCGGCATCACCGGCAAGGTGTACCAGCAGTTCGCGGTGACCATGTCGGTCGCGATCTGTTTCTCGACGCTCAACGCGCTGACCCTCAGTCCCGCGATCTGCGCGACCATGCTGAACCCGCCCAAGATGCACCGCCGCGGACCGCTCGGCTGGTTCAACGCGACGCTCGACCGCAGCCGGCGGGGGTACGTCTCCCTTGCCGTGTTTCTGGCCCGTCGCCTGACCCTGACGGCCCTGCTGCTTTTCAGCACGATCCTGCTGACGTGGGTGTGGTTCAAGCAGACGCCCTCCTCCTTTCTGCCGGATGAGGACCAGGGGGTGGTCTTCGCGGATGTGCGGCTGCCGGAAGGCGCGGCCAAGGCGCGGACCGAAGAGATCATGTACGCGGTCAGCGATGTCGCCCGCGACGTGCCCGGCGTGCAGTTCGTGCAGGCGATCACCGGGTTCAGCATGATGGGCGGACGCGCGGAGAGCGTGGGCTTCGTGATCATCGGGCTGACGCACTGGGCGGAGCGCCACGCGCCCGACCTCCAGGCCGCCGCGATCATGAACACGATCCGCGGCCGGAGCGCGTCCATCACCGGGGCGGAGCTGAACTTCTTCATGCCGCCTTCCATTCCCGGTCTGGGCGCGAACTCCGGGCTCGATATCCGGCTGCAGGCCCTGACGGAAAGCGACCCCGCGAAACTGGACGCGGTGCTCCAGCAGTTCCTGGGTGAGATCAACCGTGTGCCGGGCGTGCTCTTCGCGTTCAGCGGGTTCACGGCCAAGACCCCCTCGATCCGCATGGACGTGGACCGGCTCAAATGCGAGATGCTGGATGTGCCGGTCGCCAAGGTGTTCTCCACCCTGCAGAACTATTTCGGCTCGCTCTATGTGAACGACGTCAATCTGGACACGCAGGTCAACCAGGTGATCATCCAGTCGGATTGGGCTGGGCGCCGCACGCCGGACGACGCGCTCAAGCTGTACGTACGCAGCTCGCGCGGCGCCATGGTGCCGTTGGGCAGTCTGGTCTCGCTGGAGAATCAGGTCGGTCCCCGGCTCTATCCGCGCTACAACCTCTTCCCGAGCGCGGGCATCACGGCGCAGCTTGTGCCGGGCGCCAGCAGCGGCGAGGTGATGGCGCGGATCAACGAGGTCGCCAAGCGGACGCTTCCCAAACAGTACGCGTTCGAATGGTCGGGGCTGAGTTTTCAGGAGCAGCGCGCCTCGGGGCAGACGGTGCTGCTCATGATCGCGGCGCTGGTTTTCGGTTATCTCTTCCTGGTGGCGCAGTACGAGAGCTGGACCATCCCGATGCCGGTGATGTTCTCGATCTTCGTGGCCATGGCCGGCGCGCTGTTCGGGCTGAGAATGCTGGGGATGTCGCTCAGCATCTACGCGCAGCTCGGCCTGATCCTGCTGATCGCGCTGGCCAGTAAGAACGCGATCCTGATCGTGGAGTTTTCCAAGGTGCGGCGCGAAGAGGGCGAGCCCATCGTGGCCGCGGCGGCCGAGGGCGCGGGGCAGCGTTACCGCGCGGTGCTGATGACGGCGCTGACCTTCGTGCTGGGCGTGCTGCCGATGGTGTATGCGACCGGCGCGGGCGCGGCCAGCCGGCGCGCGATCGGCGTCACCACCCTCGCGGGCATGATCGCGGCCACGGTGTTCGGCATCATCCTGGTGCCCGGCCTCTACGCTTTCTTCCAGACCTGGCGTGAATGGATCAAGCGGCTCGTCCGGCGCGGGCCGAACCCGGCGGCGGCGAAGACGGCCGCGACGGTGGCGGTGCTGCTGACGCTGCTGGCCGGCTGCCGGGCCGTGGGCCCGGATTATCAGGTACCGGAGAATGCGCCGCCTGCCGCGCCGTTGCCGCAGGCCATCGGCGGCGCGGCCATCGACAGCGCGGAGGCCGCCGCGTGGTGGACCGTGTTCGGCGATCCGGCGCTGACCCAGTTGGTGGGCCGCGCGCTGTGCGCCAACCGCACGCTGCGGGGCGGCGTGGCCAGCCTGCGCGAGGCGCGCGCCCGGCTGGGCATCAGCCGCGCCGGGCTCCTGCCGGAGGTGGACGCCGCCGGCGCCTACCGCCGCTTCCGCAACAGCGACAACGCGGGTGCGCCGGGCAAAGGCGACTTCTACACGGCGGGGTTCGACGCCTCCTGGGAGCTCGATCTTTTCGGGCGCCGGCGCCGCGCCATCGAGGCCGCCCAGGCAGAGTTTGAAGCGCAGGTCGCGACATTGGAAAACGTGTGGGTTAGTGTGGCGGCGGAAACCGCGCGCGCCTACACGCAGCTTCAGACCGTGCGCCAGCTGCTGGCGGTCGCCCGCACCAATCTGGCGGTGCAGGCGGACACGCTTGACCTGGTGGATTCGCGCGCCAAGGCCGGGATCAGTGACGCGCTGGCCGTCGAGCAGGCGCGCTACAACCTGGAGCGCACGCGCGCCTCGATCCCCGGTCTGCTGAGCGAGGAGGAGGCTGCGCGCAACGCGCTGGCGGTGCTGACCGGCATCATGCCGGGCGAGCTGGATGCCGCCCTGACGGCCGCCGCGCCGATCCCCGCCGCCGCGCCGCGCGTGGTGCTGGGCATTCCGGCCGACCTGTTGCGCCGCCGTCCGGACGTGCGCGCCGCCGAACGGCGGCTGGCCGCACAGACGGCCCGTGTCGGCGTGGCCGAGGCGGACCGGTACCCGACCTTCCGGCTGACCGGTTCGGTCGGTCTCGAGTCGCTGGAAGAGGGGACTTTCCTCGAGTCCGGAAGCCGTTTCTTCGGGATCAGCCCGTCGGTCGTCTGGCCGGTTTTCCGCGGCGGCTCGATCCGCGCCAATATCGAGGTGCAGAACGCGCTGCAGGAGCAGGCGCTGGCGGCCTATGAACAGACCGTGCTCGAGGCGGTGCGCGAGCTGCGCGACGCTTTGGCGGCTTACGGACGCGAGTTCGCGCGCTGCGAGGCGCTGCGCAAGGCGGCCCGCGCGGCGCGCGACGCGGTCGCGCTGGCGCAAAATCGGTATGCGAACGGCTTGGCCGACTTCAACGCCGTGCTCGACGCGCAACGTTCGCTGCTCGCTTTCGAAGAGGCGGTGACGCTCAGCGAGGGTGCGATCACCCAGCATCTGATCCGCGTGTACAAGGCGCTGGGCGGCGGCTGGGCCGCCCTGCCGACGGCCGAACCGGAGAACGGCGGGGCAATCGAGTGACAGGCTGAGCGTGTGGGGACGCATCCCCGTCTCCCTGACTCCGCCCGGTTCCCCGTGTACGGAAACGTGTGACGCTTCGCTGCGAACCCGGGAAGCCCATCGCCTCATCCTTTGAATGGCTGCATCCCTGCGCGACCCGTTGATGGAAGTCAGGGAAACGGGGATGCCCGGAATTGCACCCGTAGTGAAAGGGGTTGACAGGATCAACCGCCCTTCGTACTGTACCCACATAAGGTATAGTTTTGGTTTGGTTTTGAGGATTTGGGGTGGTTGGCTTGTCAGGACGGAGGACGAAGGACGGGGGCGAGAAACCGGACGTCTATCGCCTGGCGATCCTGAACCCGATGGCGATAGCGATCTGGATGAGGCCAAGCCTCAAAAAAGGGGGGGATGACATGCGGAGTTCACGCGGGGCCATCGGAACGGGATCAGGGCTGTGGCGGATCATCGCCGCGTTTGCGGTGTGGGGCGGGGCCCGTGCCGCGGAATACTACGTCAGTCCCGAAGGCCGGGACACGGACCCGGGAACGGAGCAGAGTCCGTGGCAGACGATCGCCAAGGCGTCCGCGACGATGACCGCCGGGGACACGGTCCGCATCATGCGGGGCACCTATTGCGAACGCGTGAGTCCGGGACATTCCGGATTGCCGGGCAAACCGATCACCTACACCGCATATCCCGGGCATTCGGTGGTCATCGACGGGACCGGCGTCGCGCTGGCCAAGCGCGGCGGCATACTCGGCCTGGTGGATATCGGCAACAAGAAACACATCCGGATTTCCGGGCTGAGCATTGTCAACACGGCGGGCGCGAACGATGCCGGCATCTTCGCCGCCTCGTGCGAGGATCTCATTCTGGAGAAGAACCGGATCGCCAACACCGGCGCGTCCGGAATCCTCACCTACCGGTGCTCGAAGGTCATCATCGACGGCAACTGGGTACAGAACGTTTGCGCCCGCGGCGGCCAGGAGAGCATCTCGCTGATGTACACCGACACGTTTGAGGTCCGGAGCAACTACGTCCACAGCACGTTACCCAGCCTGGCGGGCAAACGGGGCGGGCTTTACCGCAAGGAAGGGATCGACGCGAAAGACGGTTCCTCCCACGGCCGGATCGTCGGCAATCATGTGCACCGCACCAGCCTCGGCATTTATGTCGACGCCCGCGGAACAGCGCGCGACATCGAGATTTCCGGAAACACCATCCACGACATCTTCTCCTCGTTTGAGGAACCCGGCGGCCAGGGCACGGGCAACGGCATCGTCATCGCCTCCGAGACCGCAGGCGTCATCGAGAACATCCGGATCTTCAATAACGTGATCCGCAACACCCATTTCGGGATCCGTCTGGCGGGATACGGCAGCCCGGGGCATCCGGTGATGACGAATCTCACCGTGACCCACAACACGCTGTACCGGACGCGCCGCGGGATCGAGCTGTCGAGCCGGAACGCCGCCGGCATCGTGATCCGGAACAACCTCTGCAGCCGCTGTGACGAATTTGACATCGGCATTTTCCGGAACTCGTGGGGCGACCAGCCGCGGATGGTTCTGGATGACCCGGCCGTCCGCGTCGAGCGCAACCTGCTCGATGTCCCGGCGGGGGCGGGCCGGCCGTGGGAGCGCGACAACGTCTATGGCGCGGCAGGATTCGTCGCCCCGGACGCCGGCGATTTCCGCCTTCGCGCGGATTCCGCGGCGCGTGACCGGGGCGCCGCCGCCGGGACGCCGCCGGTTGACATCACCGGCAACCCGCGGCCGTCGGGGGCCGCGCCGGACATCGGCGCTTATGAGTTCACGGACCTTGGTGCCGGGGCGGAGCCGGTGAATCCCGCGCCAACCGGTATGCGGCGTGACAGGTAGTCCCCGAGTCTAGGGAATCGTCACACCTTGCCAGATGTGAAATACATTGAAAACGCGGGAGAAATCCGCAGCCCGCGTTGGCCGGGCTCGGCTGCCGGGGTGATGGGGCGGACGGCGGGCGTGGTGCGGTCGCGTAACGCGGGGCCGCAGGCCGTGCGCCTCAGGTCACGTCGAAAACGGCCAGGCGGCGGATCAGAGGCTCGCCGACCGTTTCGGTCACATGCAGGCGGATGCCGGACACGACGGCCCGTTCAAAGGTCTGAATGCGCTTGTGGCCCACGGAGATGCCGGTGCAGAGCGGTTGCCAGGCGCCGCCGGGAGCCTGGCCTGCCACACGGTAGGCGCGGATCCGTTCCCCGCGGCTGATTTCCTCCATGAGCATCACATGATTCACGGGTTGCGGCCGGGGCAGCGTCAGGGTGACGAGTGTGCCCGCGCCGCGGGTTTCGGCGGCCGGCCGGTCAAAGCGGCGGCGGATCTCTTTGCCGAAGGCCACATACTTCTGGAAGTCCGCCTCCGGGACCAGTCCGTCCGGGCCCGGGTTGGCGTTCAGCAGCAGATTACAGTTGCGTCCCACAGAGTTGTAGTACATCTCGATGAGGTGCGCATCGGCGTAGAGCCGTTTCTCGCCTCCCGGTTTCCAGAACCAGTCGTGGTTGCGCACCGGCACGTCGCATTCGCCGGGAACCCAGAGGTTGCCGTCGGGGTGGCCGCCGAAAACCTTCTCGACCGTGCCGCCCTCGCCCGTGCCCGCATGGGCCGTGCTCCAGCAGGGGTAGGGCGCGACACCCCGTTCGTTGCCGACCCACCGGATCAGGTTCGGCGTGCCGACCGGGCCCTGGAAAACGATGGCGTTGGGTTGGTGCCGTTTGAGGATCGGCACCAGATCCGGCCCGCCCTTGGCGGCCGGGATGGCGCCGCCGTCGAACCAGATCTCGAACAGGTCGCCGTAGCGCGTCCAGAGCTCGGTCATCATCCGCTCGCAGGTCGCCACGTAGCGCGCCTGGGCCGCGTCATCCCCGCCTTTGCCGCGGTTCACGAGGCCGGGGTTGTCCACGCCCAGATACCCGTTGGCGGAGACCGAGGCATAAAGTCCCGGACGGATGCCGTACCGCCGGCAGGAGTCCGTGAACCGGCGCACCACATCGCCTTTGCCGCCTTCCCACGAGGATTGCCGGACACCGTAGGGATACAGATCCGACTGCCATTGCAGGAACCCGCTACAGTGTTTGGCCACGAAGATGGCGTACCGCGCGCCCATGGCCTTGGCCGCCTCCATCCACTGGTCCGTGTCCAGTTTGGCGGGCTGATAGAGGTTGGGATGCGGAAAATCGGTGAAGCTGCGCCACTTCCACTCCTGCCGGTAAACCGGGATGTCGAAATGGAAGAACATGCCCAGTTCCAGATCGTGCCAGGCCTGCTGGGCGGGGGTGGGCGTCACCGGCGGGCGCGTGTCGGCCGGATGCCGCCCCCAGACGGCGGACGCGGACGCACAGACCGAGTTTTGCAGAAAGGCTCTTCGGTTCAGGTTCATGACGGTTCTCCTTTTTGGACACTCCGGACCACGCCGTACCCGCGGCGCGGCAGGATTTCGGCTTCCCCGAACAGCTCGCGCTGCCGTTCCGCAAGCGCGCGGGCCGTTTTGGCGACAGTGAGGCACACGCCTCCGGGCGCGAGGACCGCGCGGGCGGTTCGGAGAAAGCAGTCGGCGATGCGGAAATCGGAGTAGTAGGGCGGATTGCCGGCGAACAGGTCGATTCCGGTTGCGCTCAGACCCGAATCGGAGAGCACCAGACTCTCCGCGGCGAGGCCGAGGCCGTCCAGGTTGCGGCGTGTCGCGGCCAGGGCGCGGCTGTGGGAATCCACGAACGTGACCCGTACGTCCGGCAGGCTCGCGGCCAGCAGGAGGCCGACCAGACCACATCCGCACCCCATGTCCAGCACGCGCGCGCCGGGCCTGAGATCGCGCACCGCGACTTCGGCGAGCGCGAGGCCCCCTGTGTCGGGGCGGCGGTGGCAGAAGACCCCCGGCAGCGAGCAAAGCGTGAGGGAGACCCCTCCGGGAAGGGAGGCCGCGAACGGCGCGGTGAAGTCGCGCGGGTCCGCGAGCGCGCCGCGCTTGCGCGCGCTGAGACAGCAGAGCGGGCCGCGATGGAAATGGACCGTGGGGGGGCCGAACGTGCGCTTGACCTGTTTGAGCAGGGCCGGCACATCGGTTTCACAGGCTGCGAGGCAGACCCCGCCGGGAGCGAGGACGCGGTGGAGGTCCTCAAGCTGATCGAGCAGCAGCTCGCCGGTGGTGCTCCCCGGCGTGGCCATGAAGAGCGCGGCGTCAAAGGGGCCGTCCGGCAGGGACGCGGTGCAGGCGAGGGAAACCGGGGCGCCGCCGTTGCCGCTTCCGGCCGGGACGCACACCGCATCCGGTACCGTGACGCAGGGGTCGCAACGGAAGCGGCAGGAAAACGCGTTGGCCGTCAGATTGCGCGCGATGGCCCGCGCGTGATGCAGGTCGAAGGCATGGCAGGTGACGGCGCATCCCGGGAAATGCAGGGCGGCCGCCATGGCCGCCGCGCCGGTGCGGTTGCCCGCGACCAGTAGGCGCGCGGGGAAAGGCGCGAGGCGCCCGAGATGGTCGAGCAGCATCTTTTCGGCGGCGTGCAGTCCGGAGCGGGAGATGACTTGCAGCGCGCCGTTCCGGAACGCCTGCCGGACGGTTTTGTGGCCGGTGAGGTCGGTGATGCGGAGAGTGTCGGTCATGCCGGGGTGTCCGTGTTTCCGTTGGGTTGGGGGCGCCGCCCGTGTCAGAAGAAGGCTCCGAGTTCCAGCACGGTGATGTCGGCCGCGCCGAGGCGGCGTGCGGCGACGCACAGAGCCTGGTCATTGCTGACCAGAAACACCGCGGTATCCGGGGAGGAGCTTTTAAAAAAGCGCAGGGTGTCGAGCAGCACGTTGTCGGCGCGGTGTTCCCCTTCGCCGCCCGAATAGGTGACGCGCACATTCGGGGCGGCCTGGTTGTCGCTGCGGGTGGGCCCGTCGAACACGAGCCAGACGCGGATCGAGGGAGTGGCGGAGGTGAGCCGCGTCAGGTCATCGGTGAGCCGCTGCCGTTTCTCGGCCTCCGAAAGCGAGGCGCCGCGCGGCGGCGTGTAGCGGGAGGGCAGGCCGAACAGCACATTGTGTCCGTCGATCAGCAGGATGGCGGGCTCCTGGCCGGCCAGGGCGCGGCCCAGTTGGGCCACGGCGCTGCGGCGTTCGGCCATGTGGGGTTCCGGGGGCGGCACGGCGGTTTGGAGAACCGACAGCCGTTTCTGGAAGGCCTCGCGCAGGCGGTCAAGGGCCGCGTCATCCAGCACGCCGAGGGGTGCGAAGCGTTCCGGCAGGTCGCGCAGTCCCGGCAGGTCGTTATCCGGCGCGGCGTGCAGGTGCGCGAGAAGGGCCTGCTCCAGCGGGGTGGCGGGGGGCTGGGGATTGAGGATCCGTTCGATCCGCCGCACCTCCGAGGCGAGGGCGGATTCCACGCGCTGGAGTCCGGGCGTCACCCGCAGCGCGTGGGCGAGGGTGTCGCGCACCTCCGCAAGCGAGGACCGGAGCTGCCCGGCACGCGTCCCGAGCACGGCACGGTTCCCGCTGTGCCGGTCCTGTTCCCGCTGATGCCGCAGGGCGGCTTCGGCCTGTGCCACGAGGTCCGCGTGCCGGTCGGTTTCGCGGGCCTCCGCCTCCACCCTGCGCGTGTGCGCGAGCCAGCCGTGGAACTCCCGGGCCAGCGCGAGATCCAGGGCCGCGGCGAGACGTTCGTCACGGCGGCCGGTTTCGCGCGCGAGTTCGGCTCTCACCGTTTCCAGCTCCGCCGTGTTCCGCCGCAGGCCGGCTTCGGCGGCTTCGGCCCGTTGGCGCGCGAGGCCCTGTTCCGTCTCACTCTTTTTTAGGAGCGCGACCTGCCGCGCGAGACGGTCCTCCACGCCTTGGAGACGGCGGTTTTCGGTTTGGAGGTGGCGCAGCCGCTCCTCCAGGCGCGTTTTCTGGGTCAGCCAGGCTTCGCGCGTGGGAGGATGGTTTGCGGCGGGCGCGATGCCGAGGAGGTCCGTGAGCGGGGCGAACCGCCCGCGCAGGCGTTCGAGCGCCTCCTCCGGTTTCAGGGGCGGCAAGGGGTCGGACTCCCGGAGCCACGCTTTTGCCTGGTCGCGCACCTCATCGCGGTCATCGAGCAGCATGGCGATGCGCAGTGCGGGATCCCCGAGCAGGGAAACCAGGGCGTGCCGCAGTTCGGCGAGGAGTCCGGGTGACAGCAGGCCCAGCAACGCGGCGGCGCGCGACCGGCGCGCGAGAATCCGGCGCACGGTTGCGGGAAGCGGGCCCGCGCCCAGCGCGATCTGTCCCAGGCGCGCGCGGAGCACGGCGGGTTTGCCGGTCGGACGGAAACCTCCGGCGCGGAAGGCCGGTTCGGTGACGACCAGGCGCGACAGGTCCGCGTCCGGCACCTCCGCGATCAGACGCTGAAGCTCCTGTTCGCACGTGTTGGGTAGGGGTGTTTCGCAAAGAGACATAACGGAAATCAACATGATAGGCGGTCAAGTCCCCGCAGGCAATCCGATTCCGCTGCGGCCGGGCACCCAAGGAAGAATGAGGAGATTGAGAACGGAGCGTCATCCTGTAAAACAGCGCATTTCACCGATTCCGGTCCCGATAGCGATTTCGGGGGAAAACGCCATGTTGAATCGCGCCCGGCAACCGGATCACGGGTGGCTGTGCCGGTGCCAGAGGAGGAAGCCGAGGATCAGGGATCCTGTCAGGGCCAACAGCAGGCGCGCCCGCCGTTGGGGGAGGGTTTTCCCCGCTTCCGGGAAGGGTGGCGCGGCGGCCGGACGGGAAGGCGTGCCGCGGGGCGCGGCAGCCAGACGGTGGAGCACCGCATCCGAACGGTTGCCGGCCAGCCACTCCTGGATCCGGTCGGAGGGCAGGGAACGGATCAGCTCGATCCGTTGCCGCTGTTCCGCGCGCAGCCGCGCCGCCTGTTCGGGCGCGTTGCCGCGGAACGCCGCGCGCGTCTCCTCCTCCTGAAGATCCCGGACCACATAGTCGGAAACCAGGGTCTGGTCCACCGCGGCGCGGAGTGCGGACGCGGCCAGCAGGCCGCACAGGAGCGCGCGGCGGCATCGGATGGCGGCGGGGATGAGGGGAGTGGGTCGTCTCATGGTTCCGGCTCGGTGAGTTCCTGCCATTCCATCACCTGCGGCGAAGCCGGCGACATCGGCAGATAGATGAAGAAATCCATGCCGTCCCGGCTGGCGGAGCCGAGGCGGATGTCCCAGTTGAAGGTGACCGAGCTGTTGTAGAGGATGGCTTCGTCGCGGCAGACCAGGGCGCCGTTAAACGAACAGGCGCCGACGCGGCCCATGGTGGCGTGGTTGTTGTAGAGCACCGCATCGATGCGCGTGATGGCGCCGGACTGGGCCTCTTGCGCGATCACCCGGTTCCCGGCCGCACTCTCGTAATAGCGCCGGTTGGACTCGGAGGAGGGGACGTATCGTTTCAGTTTTTTATCGTAGACATACTCCACCTTCTTGCCGCCGTCGCGGGCGGTGTAATCACCGTTGAAGGTGCCGTTGTAGCCGATGGCGGCGTCGGTCGGGTCGCAGTCGTACGGTTTGACGAAGGGCGGCGTGATATAGTTATCCACGCCGGAAAGCCAGGAGGAGTCGGTATAATCTCCGAGAACGATGTTGCCCTTGGCTGCCAGGCCGAGCATGTCCGCGGTCTCGTTCTTCTTGGCTGTCTGTTCCGGCTTGGTGTCGGGTTTATCCCACTCCGGGGGATTGTCGTAGGTCAAATCGCCGACGATGTAGATGTTGCGGCCGGAGTAGATGACGCCCTGGCCCTTGACCGTGCCTTTGATGATGACATCGCTGTCCACCACAACCGGCCCGTCGAGGAGGATCGGCTTCGCGGTGCCGTCCAGGATGAGGCACCCCTGGTCGGCGCCGTTGGTCAGGCCTGAGGGGCCGGGGCCCCGGTAACAGCCGTCGACCAGCGTGTTGCCCTGTTGCTTGACGGTGCCGCCGATAGCGTTGGCGATCTCGCGGTACGCGTCCAGGTCGCCGAGAAACGGCATGTCCAGCGTCTGTTGGAAGGAGTTCAGGTTGCAGGTACCGTCGTACCCCATGGGCCACTCCACGCCGTCTGGCGCGGTGGGGCTGGTGGGGCGCGAACGGTCATTGTTCTGGTTGCGGTAGGTTGTGAGCGGGGCGTTCCGCGCGGTGCCCAGCACCTGTCCGATCGCGCCCAACTCGCTGTTCGCGGCGGCGTACCCGTCGCCGTTGACCCAGGAGTTGCCGTCCAGCGAGAGGTTGCCGTTGGCGCGGATGTCGCCGTTGGCGGTGACTCCGCCGCCCATGAACCAGCCGAAATTGTTGACGAAGTAGGCGTAGTCGAAAACCGAGGAGCGGTCGAGCGTGTAATCGATGACCTCTTCGATGGCTTTCACCACCGGAATGCCCGCGGCGGTTTCGGCGCTTGCCGTGGCGCGCAACGTGATGCGCGCGAACGGCCGCAGGGCGCCGGCGGCGGAGCGGGTGACCCCGCACAGCGTGACGGTGACGCTGCACCCGTTGATCGGTTCATTGCGCATCAGGGTGCGGGAATAGCCAGAGGTCCCGATACTCTGCGCGGAGGAATTATCGAACCAGGCGAAGGTGTTCCAAGCGGTCGGGAGGGTTTGCAGATAACGCCGGAAGGCGTTGTAGATTTCGGTTTTTTCGCGGTCCAACGCGCTTTGCGCGCACAGGCGGCACACGGAGGCGGTCGTGAAGACGCCGGTGGCGCGGATGCCGTTCAGGACATACTGGAGCAGGCCTCCCGCGATCACGCCGATCACCAGCATCCCGCAAACCACGACGGGCAGGATGAAGCCGGAAGCTCTGGAGTGTCTGTCCATGTTCACCGCCTCACGGATTCACAATCTGGATCTTCGCCTGATTGCGCTGCCGGTAGGAGCGGTCCCGGATCTGGAATCCGAGATCCAGGTCGAGCAGCAGCGTGCCGTTGTTTCCCGGCACAACGCAAAAGAGGTCCTCGCTCTGAAAGCCGGGCGTGCGGTTCTCCAGCCAGGCGGGCCGTCCCCGGTCGGCCGTGAGTTTCCTGTTGTTTCCGAGACGCAGCCGGTTGGCCGGGCCTTTCTTGGGTTTGAACTTCAGGGCCTTGCCTTTGCCGTTGGGTTTCGGGTCCTCGATCTCGAGTTCGTTCAGGCTGGCGTTCATGAGCCCGCCTTCGCCGTCATTGAGGTTGAAGAGCAGTTTTTCGCGCAGCGCGCGCGACTGGAGGGTGAGTTCGAGATCCGCCACGGTCGCCTCGTAGAGCCGCTGCGAGGCGATCAGGGCGGTTCCCGCCTGGGCGAGGACCAGGGAGAGGAGGGCGACGGAGAAGACCAGTTCCGTCAGGGTGAAGCCGGCCCGCGGGTCGCGGCAGGTGTCGGGAGAGGATGACATGTTTTTGTCCTCGGTCAGAGTCCGGTGCGGAACAGGTTGCGTTCGGCGCGGTAACGGTCCACGGCATACGGTTGGGCGAGTCGGCCCCAGCCGCCGGAGGGGCGCGGCCAGCGCACATCGGTGATGATGCGCCAGTGGGTGACCGCGCCACCGCCTTCAGGCTGCCGCAGGATCGTGAGGTTGTAGACGGCGGTTTGCGCCGTTCCGGTGGGAAAGGAGCTGGAGAAATCCGGGGGGACCGGGTACCACGCGGAGCGGTCCGCCGTGACCTGCCGGTCAAACCAGGTGGTTTTCCGGTTGAAGACCTCCCAGGCGACATCATACGCCAGCGCGTCGGCCGCAAGCCGGCAGCGGAGGTCCGCGGCGCTCCGGCGGCAGAAGAGCAGGGTTTCGAACAGCGCGAGAAACAGCACGAGCATCACGGTTGAGGCGAACAGCACCTCCAACAGCGTGAACCCGCCGCAGGCTCCGGCGGGGGCGGGGCCCTGAGCGGGACGGAAACGGTTCAGACTGTCCGGAAACGGGCACATGTGGCACACGCTTTCCTGTCACTTCGCCAAACTGCTGAAGGAGGGGAAGGATGGGATCAGGAACGGGAGCTGTGCGGTCTTGCCCCCGTTCCCCGGCATTCCTCCCGTTCATTTCGGAACCCCGCGCGGCGGGGTTATTCAAAGGTCATCGGGAACCTCGATACGGATGGTCCGGCTTTTCATCTCCTGGATGGAAGCGGCATCCTTCTTCAGATCCAGGTCGCTGCCGTGCAGCGTTCCGGGATCCGAGAAGAAGGGGACTTCGAAACTGACGCCGCAGGAGGGGCATTCCGAGGATGAACCGGCCATTTCGGCCGGGGCCTCGATCTCCTGACGGCAATTCTTGCAGAAAAAGGAGAGCATGCGTTTGCGGGGCGGAGCCTTCTGGGGCTGGGGCGTGCCGGACGTGTCGAACCCGAGCGCGCCGAGATCGATGCGGATCGTCTGATTCTTGAGCTTCGCGTGATCCGCTGCGGAAGGCGGGGGCGGCGGTGCGGCAGATTCGTTTGCGGGTGCGGCAGCCGGGGCCGGGACCGCGGCGCCCGGTTCGGTTGCCGGTACGGGTTTTGGCGCGGGTGCCGGTTCTTCCGGCAGGGCCGGACCGTGCAGGGTTCCCGGTTCGGACTCCTTGGGGATCATGATCGGCTCGGCGCAAACCGGACACTCGGCCTGCATTCCTGCGGCCGCGAGCGGGGCCTCGATCTCCTGGCCGCATTTCTTACAGCAAAACGAGACCGCTTTCGAGAAGTCGTCCAGAATCTTCGACTGCGGGGCCGCCTCCGGGGTTTCGGGGGGGAGGACGGTGATCAGGTCTTTCGGTTGCGGCGTAATCGTGTCACGCGCCTTCTTGAGCGCGCGCACCCGCAGGGCGTCATGCTCAGCAATGAGAATATTTTCTCCGGTTTGAGGATTCCGCATCCGGCGCGCCTTGCGCCGGATGATGTCCATGCGGCACAACCCCGGCAGCGTGAAACCCTGGTCCGCCGCCTCGCGGTACGCGATGTGGCACAGGGCCTCCAAAACAAAACCGGCGGTTTTCTGCGTGATTCCAGTGCTGAACGCCAGTTCGCGCACCAGCATGTTTTTCGTGTAACGGTTTTTTTTCATTGCAAACGCCCATTGGAAAAATCAATAATCATACATTGTTCAGCAGAAGTTGTGCCAAAGACGGGATGTTTGAGAGGCAAGTCTTGGCATCGATCCTGCTAGATAGCGTGTCGGGAAGGGAATCATGGCGTTGAACTTCTGGTTTGGAAAAAAAGAGGCCAAGACGGATCAGGCGATGGCCGGGGATGTGCCGCGGGAGACCGGTGATTCGGCTCCGTCTTCATCCGGTGCGCCTGCGGAGAAGCCTGTGCCTGAAGCGCAGGTTCCGGGGGCATCTTCTCCTGTCGCGGCAGAGGGGCCGCGTCCCGAACCGCGTCCCGAACCGGCGCCTGTATCCGCGCCGAAGGCTGACGTTCCGGTTCTGGCTCCGGCGGTGCCGCGCTCAAGCGACGCCGTGGCGGCGCCGGAAGCCTCCGGCAGCTCCAAGGTTGTTCTCAAGGCGGTGGGGAACGGTGTGGCGCGGCTGCGGGCTCCGGGCGCCCCGGACGCTTTGCCGGGTTCCGGGCCTGCCGCCGTCAAGCCCGTTGCGTTCGGGTTGCGGCCGCGCGGGGGTCAGTCCGCGGCCGCGGAACCGGCGGCCGCGGTTCCGGTCACCGGGCCGGTTCCCGCCGTGTCTCCCGCTCCGCCGGCCAAGGCCGCGGACGCGCGGCAGGGGTCGGATGTGGTGCGCCCCAAGCCGGATCAGCGGGTGCTCTATTACCAGCTGATGAACGGCTTGTACGATGCGCTGCTGATTCTGGACGATCAGGGGCATGTGGTGGATTGCAGCCGGCGGATGGAGGAGTTGCTGGGGTTTACGCGCGAGGAGTCGTGGGATCTGCCGGTCGGGAAGATCGTGCCGGGCATGACGAGCCAGATGTTCGAGCATCTGAAGCAGAACCTGGCCGAGAACCATCACATCCTGATTGACGCGCGGTGCGTGCGGAAGGACGGTTCCTCGTTCGCGGGCGAGGTGGGGGTGAGCACGCTCTCCCTGACACGCGGCACCAACATGGTCTTCGCGATCCGGAATGTCGAGCGCCGCAAAAACGCGATGGAGGATCTGCGCAAGAGCCGGGCCGCGCTGGATGCGGCGTTGGCGCCGGCGTTTGTCTGCGATACGGAGGGGCTTTTCCTGATCGTCAACCGGGCGCTGCTGGAGGCTTTCGGGATTCCGGACGAGGCGCAGGCCAGGAGTGTGCGGTTTATGGACCTGTTGCCGGACGCCTCACGGTTTTTCCTGCGTGCGGCCTGCGGCGAGAAGATCCGCGAGACGCTGAAGGTGATGTTGCCGAACGGGACGCCGCTGAAACTGGATCTGGCGCTGCAGCCGGTGCAGAGCGGCCAGAACGTCACGGCCGTGGCCGGTTCGCTGCTGCAGAATTGACCGCGCCCCCTTTGGGGACGCGCGGAAGCGCGCGGGGGGAAGCGGCCTGCGGCGGGGATTCACTCATCCCGGTACGGTTTGCTCTGCTCGAACATCCCGAGGCGGTTGCCGAGCGCGGTCGCGCGCACGACGTCGCCCGCCTGTTTGTACAGCTCGGCGGCGCGGCGTGTGGCGTCCAGCGCGCGCCGGAAGGATCCGTATTCGGCCTGGGCCGCGCCCAGCACCTCGAGCGCGGCCGCATCTTTGTCGCGTGACAGGCTGCAGGCTTTTTCCGCGAGTTTCACCGCCTCTTTGCCGTCGCGCAGCTCCGCGAAGGGCGAGGTGGCGAGAATCCAAGCCACATCGCACAGTGCCGCGCTGTTCTTGGGGTCGGCCTGCAGCGCCGCGCGTCCGGCCTGCAGCACTTCCTGGGCTTTGGCCATACGCGCGAGCCGGGCGGCCTCCTCGGCCTGTTTTTTGAAGTCGAGGCTGATGCCCGCGAGCCGGAATTTGGTTTCGATGTCCACCTTGTCCACGGCTTTGATGTAGGCGTCTTCGGACGAGATGATGCCTTTGGCGGCGAGCCGCGTCAGCTCGTCGCTGAAGGTCTGCATGCCTGCGGCCCGTCCGGTCTGCATCACCGAGGGGAGCATGTGCGTCTTGGCCTCGCGGATGAGCGCGGCGACCGGTGTGGTGACGACCAGCACCTCGAACGCAGCCACCCGGCCGCCCTCGATTTTTTTGCAGAGGGTTTGCGCCACCACGCCTTTGAGCGTGTCGGAAAGCATGGAACGGATCTGGTTCTGGCGCTCGGCCGGGAACTTGTCGATCATGCGTTCCACGGTGGTGGCCGCAGTGTTGGTGTGCAGGGTGGCGAAGACCAGATGGCCGGTTTCCGCGGTTTCGATGGCGATCTCCATGGTCTCCAGGTCGCGGATTTCGCCGACGAGCACGATGTCCGGGTCTTCACGGAGGGCGGCGCGCAGGGCCCGCGAGAAACTGTGCGTGTCGCGGTGCACCTCACGCTGGTTGATGACGCACTGCCGCGGCGTGTGCACGAACTCGATGGGGTCCTCGATGGTGATGATATGCTCGTTGCGCTCCCGGTTGATGTAATCGACCATGGCCGACAGGGTCGTGGATTTGCCGCTGCCGGTGGGGCCGGTGACGATGACCAGGCCTTTGGAGAGGCGGCAGAAATCGCGCAGGACCTCGGGGAGGTTGAGTTCCTCGAACGTCGGGATCAGTTCGGGGATCACGCGCATCACGGCACCGAACCCGTGCATGTCGCGGAACCCGTTGACGCGGAAGCGCGCGGTGCCCGGGATCTCGTAGGCGCAGTCGGTGTCCCATTCGCGCTCGAGTTCCTCGATGTTCTGCGTCGGCATGATCTCCCGCAACAGCTCCAAAATCCGCATGCTGGTCAGAAGCGGTTCGCCGGGAACCGGCGCCAGCGTGCCGTGGATCCGCATGAAGGGCGGGCGGCCCGCACTGAGGTGCAGGTCGCTGCCCGATTCGGTGACGAGCGGAATGAGGAAACGGTCGAGTGTGGGCATGGGAGTCCTGATCGGGGGGTTACGGTTCGGAGGTCCGCAACCGGAAGAACGCCTGCGGGGTGTCTGCCGGGAGCGTTGCGAAGAGGCGGATGGCGCGCTGGCCGTCTTCCGTGTCGCCCAGAACCTGGCGGTAGGCGATCGGCAGACTCTGCCAGACGCCGTCACCGCTCAGGGAGGGGATCCATTCCAACAGGTATTCGGTCTGGGGGGCGCCGGTGAAGTCGAGCGTCAGCACGGTCGGCTGTGTCTGCGTCTCGCCGGTGAGGCTGCGGGTGAGCGCATCGGGGGAGCCGGGGGTCAGGCGCAGGGAAGTGATGGTCGAGGCGGCGCGCAGGCCGGAACCCGAGGGCGGGAGGGGCGCGTCAACGTACGTGGCGGTCAGCGCGATGTCGCCCTCCGGCATCAGGAAAGTGCAGACGGGCGAGACCGCATTGGTGAGCACGAACACGTCGCCCTCCCAACTGTCGAAAACCATGCCGTCCGGCGCCGGCTCCGGCGCGAGAGTCAGAGAAGTCCCGACCGGGAAGATCTGATACTCCTCCGCCTCTTCGATGACCGCAGCCATGCCGGCAAAGGCGGCGGGCAGGGTGTAGGAGACGACCACCGCGGAATCGAGCGTCAGTTTGAACGTCGGGGTCCAGAGGCCCTGGCGCATCCAGACGCAGTCCTGAAGCACGCTGACATCGCTGTCCTTGCTGTACTTGAACAGGAAGGTGCGCAGGGTTTTGGACGCGGTCTCCCGGTTTTCGGTCCCGCTCCGGACCACATGAGAGGCGTCGTGCCAGCTCTCCTCCTTGCCGGCGGTCCACGTGTGGGGCAGATCGGTGGGATCCTGGTCCGGGGAGGCCCAGAACTCCAGCCTGTCGGCGGAGGCTTCGCTGCTGGCGGCCCACTGCCAGGTCAGGATGCCGGTGCCGTAATTGGTCACCGTAACCTGGGCGTGCTGGCTGTTGTTGACATAACCGAAGCGGCCGAAGCGCACGGCGCCCGCGCCGCCGGGCGCATCCGTCACCCAACTCACGCCGCCGTCCTCGCCGTCGAATCCCGACGTTTCGCCGTTGATGTCGGGAAGCGCGGGGGCGCATCCGAACGCGTCAATCAGTTCTTGCGGGATCCAGGTCACGCGGTCGATGGCGATCGTGTTCTCGCGCACGAAATAGGAGCTGTCGCGCTCAAACCGCAACGTGATGGAGGAAGCGCCCGTGATGGCGCTGGCCGCCAACCGCCAGACCGCGTCCTTGGCCGAGACGCTGCTTGCGGTGTCCGTGCCGTTCACCAGAACCCGCACGCGGTCGTAGGCTGTTTCCGACTGGCCTTTCCACCAGAAAAGCAGCACGCCGTCGCCGACAAAGTTGGTGAAGGTCAGCTCGGCCGTCTGGCCCGCGCCGATCGAGGGTCCGCCGAAGACCACGACCGGATCGTCGTACCGGATGCCGCCCTGCGCCTGGGCGACCACGCCGGTGGCCGAGGCGGCGGTGACGGTCAGGGGCTGCCCGGCGATCGTCAGCGCGCCGGCCAATTGCTCGGGGACGGTCTGCTGGCGGTAGACGGCGGTCACCGTGACGCTGGCGTCCGGCATGGTGAAGGTGGTGATGGCCGCGTTCGGGTCCGCGAACACCACGCCTGCGGGCTCGGCGCTCCAGTGGTCGAACGTCTGCCACAGCGGGGCCGGGTCGGCGATCACGCGGATCTCGGCGCCTTCCGGGTAGGCGCCTTCCGGCTCACCGGTGCTCTCGTGGACTGCATTGGGCCACGCGCCGCCGTCGCGGCCGTTGACCACCGTGACGGTGAGGGTCAGCGGACGGTAGAGGGCGCGCACGGTGATGTCGCGGCCCGGCATCACCAGGGAGGTTCCGGCCGCGTACCGGTCCGCCAGGGTCTCGGTGTCGCCGTCCCACTGGTCGAACTCCATCCCGGCGGCCGGGGTGTCGGCAAGGACAGGCACCGTCTGGCCGACCGCATAGACCCCGCCACCCGAACCGTTCTCCACGGTCAGATTCTGGGTGAACTGGGTCCAGGTGACGCTGTCGACCCAGCCGCAATCCTGTCCGGAGGAGCCGCTGCCGTCTTTCTGATAGCGCCAGCGGACATCGTGCTCCATCACGGTCAGCAGGTTGGTCGTGAAGGTTTGCCACCCGTCCTTGGTCCCGCTGATGCGCGCGGCCTCGGCCCCGTTGACGAGGAGAATCAGGTAGTCGTGGCTCTGTTCGGATGACGCGTACCATTGGAAGGCCAGGGTGCCGCTGCCCGAGAAGCGCGTGCCGAGCGTGACCGATCCGTCGGGATCCACGCTGCCGCCGCCGCCGAACCGCACGGCCCGGTCGCCGACCGCGCCCGCGGGCGGCGCGTCATCGAGCAGGATCGCGTCAAACCCGTCCGGCGCGGTCAGAGGCTTGCCGGGCGTGCCCAGTTCGGCTGCGAGGGCGTCGGGAATCCAGGTGACCCGGCCGATGACGGCGCGATCACTGCCCGCCGCATCGCTGACATCCTTGGTGTAGGACCATTGCAGCGTATGCGGTCCGTCGCCCGCGACGAAATGGGTCATCACGCCGGAGCGGGTTCCGGAGGCCTCGAGGAGGTTGGTGCCGTCCACCGCGAAGGTGAGGAAGTCGTAGCCCTCTTCGCTGTCCACGGACCACGGGAAGCTCACGGTCCCCGCATTGGTGTAGACGGTGGAGAAGAAGGCGGTCTGGCCGTCCGCGAGCGGGCCGAAAGTCACGCTGTCCGCTCCGATGTTGTCGGCCGTCAGATTGGCGAACGTGATGGGCGCGGGGACGCCGAGCGCGTCGCGGATCAGATCCGGGACCGGCAAAACGCTGTAGGTGGCGGTCACCGCGATGTTTTCGTTGCCGATGAGCGCGGTGGTCGCGCTGGCGGAGGGATCCGCGAGGGCGTCAGTGTCGCCGGCCCATCCGGTGAAGGTCTGCCACAGGCCGGGCGCATCCGCCAGGATCGGCACGATCGTCCCGCTCTCATACGAGCCGCTGCCGGATCCGTTCGCTACGGTCAGGGTATAGTGCGGGACCGGCGGCGCGTTGGTGGTGTAGGTTGCGGTGAGTGTCAGGTCGCGGTCCGGCATGATGAAGGTCGGGCTGGGATTCGTGATTGCGGAGGCCAGCCCCGTGAGGTTGGTTCCGGTCCAGCGGTCAAAATAGAAACCGGGTGCGGGCGGGTCGGCCAGGATGGTGACCGGCAGGCCGGCCATGTAATATCCCTCTTCGGTCGCGGCGGGCGTGAGGACCGAACCGTTCTCGACGGTGAGTTTACGGGTGGCATGCCAACGCACGTTGCGCAGCCAGGCGCAGTCTTCGAGCAGGCTCACATCGCCGTCCTTCCGGTAGCGGAAGGCGAACCGGTTCAGGGTCGATTCGCCCTGGAAGCGGTCCGAGGTCACCGCGAACGCGCTGCCGTACCAGGCGCCGTTGAGTTTGCCGCTGATCCAGTTCGTGGGGATGTCGTCGATTTCGAGGGCGAGTTCATCGCCCGCGGCTTCGCTGCTGGCGGTCCACTCCCAGGTGAGCACGCCGGTGCCGAAGTTGGTGAACGCGACCTGCGCGCAGAGGTTGTTGGTCACATAACCGAAACGGCCCAGCCGGATGGCGCCGCCGCCGCCGGGCGCGTCGTCGACCCAAGCCACGCCGCCGTCCTCGCCGTCGAAGTCAAAGCCGCCGTCCCCGTGATTCCGGCCCTGGAAGAGCGGGTCATACTCGGCATTGATGTTGGGGATGCAGGCTCCCGCGCCGAGCGCGTCGAGGAGCGCGCCGGGAATCCAGGTCACGCGGTCGACGAGCACGATGTTCTGATGCACGGCATACGAATCATCCCGCGTGAAGCGCCAGGTGATCTCGGTGACGTTGGTGAGGCCGAACCCGTAAAGGTGCCAGATCTTGTCGGTGTCATTGGTCCGCTTTTCGGAGTACAGCGGGGAGGCGGTGAGCCCGTTCACCTCCAGCCGGAGGCCGTCGGACTCCGCTTCGGCGTCGGCGTGCCACCAGAAGAGCAGGACGCCGTCACCGGTGAAGGAAGAGGTGGAGAGGGTCACGCTCTGTCCCGGACCCACGGCGGGCCCGCCCATCTGGACCACCGGATCATCATACCGGACACCGCCGGAGGCGATTGCCACGACGCCGCTGGGCGAAAAGGCGGAGACGGTCAGCGGCTGGCCCCGGATCGTGAGCGCTTCGCCGAGTTTCTCGTTGCTGCTGAGGGCGCGGTACGACGCGGTGACCGTCACGGCGTTGGAAGGCATGGTGAAACGGGTCACCTCCGCCAGCGCGTCGTCGAACGCCGCGCCCGGATCCGAGGCGGTCCAGCGGTCGAACACGTACCAGAGCGGTGCGGGGGCGGCGACCAGGCGCACGGAGGCGCCAGCCGGGTACGCGCCCTCGGGCTCCCCTGTGCCCTCGCACACCGCATTGGGCCAGGCGCCCGCGTCGCGGCCGTTGACCACCGCAAGCGGGAACACCTCGCGCGTGAAGAGCGCGCGGAGGGTGATGTCGCGGTCGGGCATGATCAGCGTGGCGGATGGCGCGGCCGGATCGGCGAGGTACGCCGTGTCGCCGTCCCAGACGCTGAACATCTGACCTGCCGGCGGGTCATCCGCCAGGATGGTGACCGGATCCCCGACAGGAAAGACCCCGCCGCCCTGACCGTTCTCGACGGTCAGGGTATGGGTGAAGCGGTCCCAGGTGACGTTGTCAATCCAGGCCGCGTCGGCGCCTGCGAACCCCGAGGCGTTTTTCGTGTAGACCCAGGTGACCGTGTGGGCCGCGGCGGTGAGCAGGTTGGTCGTGAAGGAGAGCCACCCGTTTTTGGTGCCGCTGGCGCGGGCCGCTTCCGTGCCGTCGATCAGGCAGATCACCGTGTCTGAAAGCTGGTTCGAGGCGCACCACTGGAAGGAGAGTTGTCCCGCGCCCTGCAGCGTCACCTCCAGCCGGTTGGTCGAGCCGTCCGGGAAGAGGGGGTTGCCCCCGGCATCCAGCCCGCCCAGCCGGACCGCTTCGCCTCCTGCGGCCCCGGCTGGTGCCGCGGGGTCCAGGAAACAGGCCGCGTACCCGTACGGGAAGGGGAGCGGCGCACCCGGCTGGCCGTCCGGGAAGCGGACCGCATGTCCGGGCGCTCCCAATTCGGCGGCCAGCGGTTCGGGGATCCAGGTGACGGCGCCGACCCAGCCCGCATCCGCGCCGTCGGACGCTTCGACATCCTTGCGGTACTCCCAAAGGAGGGTGTGCGGACCTGTTCCGGTCACGGCCTGCGTCGCGATGCCGGAGCCTTCGCCCGAGAAGGTTTGGACGGGGAGGCCGTCGAGGAGGAGCCGCAGCTCGTCATATCCCGCCTCGCTGCTGACGCGCCACGGGAAGAAAAGGGTTCCGCCATTGGTGTAGACCGTGGAAAGGAAGGCGGACTCGCCGTCCTCCACCGGCCCGAGTTTCACTTCGGGGATTTGGGGCGCGACGTCCCCGTAGGCGAGGTTGCCGCTCGTGACCGGCTGCGGCAGTCCCAGGACTTCGGCCAGATACTCATCCAGCGTGAGCGTGCGGTAGGTGGCGACCACCGTGATGTCCCGGTCGGGCATGATGAGGGTGGTTGCGGCGTCGGCGGTGCCGGTCACGGTGGCGACCTCCCCGGTCCAGCCGTCGAAGAGCTGCCAGGCGAGGCCCGGGTGGGCGGTGAGGGCCACGACCGCGCCGTTCGTATAGTCGCCGCCGCCGGTGCCGTGGATCACGGTCAGGGTGTTGAAAGTCTGGCCGCGCTCGTAAGCGCCCATATCCGCGGTGCCGCCCTGCACGCGCGCGTCTCCGGCCGCGGCGCGCGTGCCGTTGGTGTGGTCGTTGCTGCCCGCGTTGATGCAGGGCGAGTTGTCGGCGAGGCGCAGCGAGCCTTCCGCGAACAGCGGGTCCTCGGTGAGGTTGTTGCCGCCGTCACGCGTCTCGCCATACACGTTCAGGCCCGGGGCGGGGCTGGTGCAGGAGAAAAAGAAACGCGATTGATCGACACTGTTGGCCTCATACGGGTAGTTCTCGTCATTCGAGGGGCCGTTGAACATCACGATCGAATTGTAGACATGGCAACTGAAGAGCGCGGCGCCGCTGGTGCTGCTCACATGGTTGCTGACCACGGTGCAGTTGCGCAGGGTGGAGCCGTGCGCGGCGCTGCCGCGGTAGGCGCCGCACCCGGCGATGATGCAGTTGACGACCTGGGCGTCGCGGATGCCGTCGGGCGTGTACACGCCGCCGCCGTTCTTGACCGGGTCCGTCATGTCGGAGCCGGGCGAGGCGGCGTTGGCGAACCCGTTTTCGAGGGTGAAGCCGTCCAGGGTGCCCGCGCTCAGGTACACGCAGCGGATCGCGTCGCTGCCGAAGCGCAGCGTGTCGCTGTGGGGCTGGCCGCGGATGACGGTCTGCGCGGCGCCGCCGGTGCTGCGGACCGTGATGTTCTTGGTGATCGCGAGGCGCGATTTTCCTGCGGCGGCGACGGGCGGGTTGGCGTACAGGCCCGGGGCGACCCAGACCCGGTCGCCGGTCGCCGCGGCGTCCACGCCGCGCTGGATCGTGCGGAACGGCGCCGCTTCGGTCCCGGCCGCGGTGTCGCTGCCGTCGGACGCGACATAAAAATCGGCGGCCCGGAGCGCGGCGGCGGTCAGCATGGCCGCGGCGGTAGCGAGACGGCGGTAGCGGAAAACGTTTGTGTTCATGGCGGCTCCTCGTTTCCGGCGGCGCGGGAGAGTCTTCGCCGCCGGGACGTTCTGACGGGCTTCACTACGGGTTCTGCAGCAGCGGGGCGGTGTCGACCGGCTGTGCCGTTTTCGCCGCTTCGCTCTCGGTCACCAATGCGGCCGGTACGGCTGCGGGCGCGGCGGCCCCGCCTGCGGCGGCGGGCGTCCCGTCCGCGGGCGCGCGCTGTTTGGCCTTGCGGGCCGGGTCACGGAGACTCATCACCTCTTCTTTGGTGCGGTCTCCCGGCTCTTTCAGTTCGCCGGTCAGCAGGTCCCGGCCGAGGATGGCGTTTTTCGGCATGCCGACAGATTCGGGCAGTTTGAGGGGATCGGCCAGACCGACGGAAACGAAGATGATGATCTCCTTCTGCTCTTTGGCGCGGCTCTTCCAGCCGAACAGGCGCGATCCCACCCAGGGCAGCTCGCGCAGCCAAGGGATGCCGGAATCGATGTTGTTTTCGGTTGTCGTGGTCAGGCCGCCGATCACGGCTGTGGTGCCGCTGTTCATGGTGAAGACCGTCTGCAGGCGCTGCATGTAGATGATGGGATATGTCGGGGTGGGCGTGGAATCGGAGACGCCTTTAAACTCGTAATCACGGACCCATTTGCTGATCGAGGGTTCCACGTTGAGGGTGATCAGGCCGGTGGAACTGATGCGCGGCGTGACTTTGAGGGTGATGCCGTAACTGAAGAACGCCTCGCCCGCGAAAAGGCCTTTGCCTTTCCCGTCCTTGTCCCCCTTCTCGCCCGGGATGACCTCGAGTTCGGCCGAGATGTCGAGCTGGTCGCCAGCGGTTCCCGAACGGGAGGAGGTCACGGTCAGGTTGGGCTCCTTTTGGCTCATGTCCACGACCGCCTCTTTCTCGTTGGCCACGATGATCTTGGGGTTGGAGAAGATCGAGACGCCGTCCATCTGCTCGAAGGCGTTCATGGCGAGGGAGAAGGCGTCCAGCGAGAGGGTGCCGGTGAAGGCGCGTGCCTGGGTGAAGCCGTCATTACTCTTGACCGTGCGCGTCAGGGCGCTCTGGCTCACGTCGTTCTCTTCAATGTCCAGAATGTCATTCACGAGGGAACGGGTGTCGCCCGATTCGAAACTCCGGCTGCGGTCCGTACCTTTGTCTTTGGTTTTGAGGTAATCGTTCTGAAAACCGAAGGAGGTGGTGCCCGCGTGCACGCCCCAGCCTTCTTTTGTGCCGAGGCTGTCCCATTTCAGGCCCAGTTTCCGGCTGGCGGCCGCGTTCAGTTCGACGAAACGGACCTCGATGTAGACTTGTGGCGAGGCTTTGTCGATGGCCTTGATGATGGTCTCGCACTCGGTGATCTGCTGTTCCGTGGCGGTGAGGATGACCGCATTGGCCTCTTTGAAGGGAGTCACAATCCCGCCGGTGGTGCCGAGGGTGGTTTTCAGCAGGTCGGCGACATCCTCGGCCTTGATGTACTCGAGCGAGAACACGCGGGTGATCTTGGGGACCTCGACGGTTTTCGTGTTGATCACGTAAATGCCGGATCCGGCGGGCTGCTCGACCAGTTGCAGGCCCTGGGGGTCCAGGATCGAGGAGAGCCCTTTGCGCCACGGCACATTGTCGAGGCTGACGCTGATGTTCGCCTGCAGCACGTTGGTGCCGCCGGAGATGATGTTGGCCCCTGTGGCGTCGCGGAAGGCCTTGATCACATCCGCCAGGGGCGCCTCGTCGAAGGTCATGGAAACGAGCGGCTCGCTGGAGGATGAGGCATCGGTGACACGGACCGAGGCGGTGGTCTTGGCGGACTGCGGCGGCTTGGCCCCGGATTCGGAGGGGGTGTTCGCCGGCACGGGGGCCGGGGCCGCGGCCTCTTCGGCGCGCGTGACGGGCTGCCAGGCCAGGCACAGGCTGGCCGCGACGAACGCACAGAGTCGGCTGATACGGTTCATGTGAATACTCCTGGGTTTGGGTTGAAAATCGATGGGGAGGGAAGACGCGGGGAAAAGCGTGTCAGGGCGCGCTTCCGGAGGGGCCCGCGCCGGGCGGGGCGATCCGGGAGGCTTGGAGCGGCGCCAGTTTCAGCTCACGGTTGTCAAGGGAATCGATGCGCCAGAGGAAGGCGATGCCGGCGTTGGTGAGGCAGAGGGTGTCGCCGGGAGCGTAGGAGTGGCGGTTGATCAGGGCCAGGGCGCGGGTCTCGCCCGTGTCGGGGCGTGTCGCGCGGGTGAACCCCGTGACGGTGATGAGGGCGCGCGCGTCGGCCCAATCCCCGTCGGTCACGGGTTTCACGGCCGGGGGTTTGGGCCGGGGAGGGGCTGGTTTGGCCGATACGGGTTGCGGCGGTGCCTTTTTCGGCACTTCGCGGGTTTCTTTGACCGCGGGTTCGGGTTTCGGCGGTTCGTAGCCGATGGGCCAGAAGGGGTCGCGCGCGGCGCTCGCCGGCAGGGCGGCGAGACAAAACAGAAGGAGGGAAAACGCGGTCCGTGCCCAGCCGGCGTCAAACGGCTCCGGGAACAGAGACGTGGCGCGTGGTGCGTTGCGTGTTGCGTGTTGCGCGTTTCTCATGGGGTCCGTTTCTCGCCTTTGGCGGGCCATTCGAAGGTGATGAACGCCTTGTGCGTCTCCGGAGTCTGGGTTTGGCTGATGATCTTGAGCCCCGCGAGGGTGCAGAGGGGCAACTGTTCCTCGGCCAGCGCGATGAAGTCCACGATCGAGGTGTAGGCGCCCTGGCCCGAGAACTCGATCAGCTGGCGCCCGTGGAGCTGGAGGGGCGCCTGTTTCGGCACCTGCAGCCGCAGGAAGCGGTCGTCCTTGACGTTGGCGATCGCGAACCCGGTCTGCTGCGCGAGCGGGTCGAGCAGCGACTTGCCCCGCATGGCGAACGAGTTGAGGAGCGGTTGAAGCACGCCCGATTGGACCAGGGCGTCGTATTGCGAGCGGACCCCGGCGGTTTTCCGCCGTTGCGCTTCCGTGTCCGCGATATCCGCGCGCACGGTGGCGAGGGTGTCGCGCAGGGTGTTCAGCTCCGCGGCGAGCGCGTGGACGCGCGCGCGCGCGGGCCACACCAGGAAAAAGACCATGGCCGCGGAAACCAGCAGCCCGGCGAGGGTGATCAGGATCGAGCGCTGCATGGAGGGGGCGATTTTGTGAAGCATGGAGGTGTCAAGGCTCATTCAAACCTCCTGGAAGCGCATTCGCAGTTCAACTCAAACAAAAGCGTTTCTCTGCTTGCGCCGCGCCGGGTCGTGTCCTGGCGGTAGGCGCCCTTGGGAATTTCGGCGGAGCGGATCAGGTTGGTGAAGGCCTCGGTGCGGAAGGCGCGCAGCAGGGTTTCGACCTGTTGGGCGCCGGTGGTCCGTCCCGTCAGGCGCAGGGTGACGCGCTCCACCGGGTTGGTGGGCCCCCACACCGGGTTTTTGGGATCGGGAGGAGGCGGTTCCGGGGGCGGCGGAATATGAAGTTCGGTCAGTTGAATCTGGTCCGGAACATGATGCGCGAGCGCCTGAAGCGCGGGGCCGAAGCGCAGCCGCGCCCGCGTGTAAAAGGCAAGCTGCTCCAACGTCGCCGTCACGTCCCGCTGCTCGGCGCGCAATCCGAGCACGGTTTCGTGCGTCGGCCTCAGTTGCGACAGGTTGGCCTCGATGGCGTTTTTCTGCTGGGTGATGGCGCGGGCGCGTCCCGCCAGCACGCTCCACCAGACCCCCACGCCGAGCGCGCTCAGCAGGGCGAGCATCGGGAGCATCACCCGGAGGCGGATGGGGCTGGAGCTCAGGTGCTCTTCCGGCCGCAGCAGATTGAGGTGGTACACGCTGCTCATGCGTCCTCCAAAGCGGCGCGCGCCGCGCCATACGCGGTCATCAGCAACTGTTTCTGGGCCGGCGTGAGGGGGTCCGCGCCAGAGTGGCCCGGGGGCGGGGGTTCGGCACCGTCCAACGGCGGCAGCGGCGTGAGCGTATGGCTCATCATCTGCGCGAACACCGAAGACCAGTAACGGTTCCCGGCAGGCACGCCGCACAGGAAAAAGTGGTCCGCCTTGCAGTTTCGCCTGCGGAGCAGGAAGTCCGAGGAGATCTCGACCTGCCTGAACAGCGGACGGAGCACCGGCTCGATGATCGGCGTGGGGTCGACCAGCGTGTCGTCAAGCAGGGAGTCCGCCAGGGCCATATCAATGCCCATCTGCTGGCTGACAACCTTGCGGAGGTGCAGATAGCCCGCGGCGTGTTCGCGGTACAGCATCAGATGCCCCTCCTGGAAGGCGGCGATGGAGGTGAATTCGGCGAAGACAAAGAGCGCGGTGGCCGTGCCGGAGACCGCGCTGAAACCCGGTGAGGCGGTCAGCGCGTTGAGGGCGGCGGCCGGGGAGAACTGGATCGAGCGGGCGGTGGGGCGGCGGCCTTCGGGCAGGAGCCGGGCGGCCCAGGCGGCCTGAAACTCGGGCAGGCCGGTCAGCAGCGCCGGGGATTCCGGAGCTGAGGCGCGGGAGGCGGTCCGGAAAGGGACCGCCTGCTTGTCCGGCGTCTCCTCCCCCGCTCCCGCGGCATGCCGCAGGAATCCGAGCGGGGAGGAGATGGCCAGCGCGGCGTGCGGGGCCTGAAACGGCCGCGGCAACAGCCAGACCGGCGCGGACTTCTGCGCGGCATCCTGATCCAGGGGCAGGGTTCCCGGCAAGGGCAGGAACCCGGCGGCCAGCAGCTCGAACCGGTTGTTACGCTTGCGCAGGCGCACCGCGGGAACGCCGTCCTGATTACCGGAACCCACCTCGATCCCCACAATGTCGGTGAGCGGCTTGGATTGCCGCGCAAGCGCGGATATGGGTAACCCCTTGGTCATATGGGTAAAGTAAGCAGAAACAGTGCCAGTTTCACGATAAAAAGCGCGGGTCGCCGCTCCCGGACGGAAGCGGCATGTTCGCGCGCGGCCTTCCGGAGGGTTCGGCGTCAGGCGCGGGCCCGGTCGCGGCTCCGCCCCGGATTCTCGTTTTTGCAAAGCGGCTTTGCAGAAGGGAGAAAAAAGGCGGTTGCCGCGTGCCAGAAGGGGGGCAATGGTTCCGGCATGATTTTTGCTAATACTACATGGCTTGAGATCGCATCGGGATTCTCACATGCGGTTTACGACGGATTGTAACGCAGGGGCGCCAATGACGATGAGTACGAACGACAAATCACAGACCATCAAAATCGATATCCGCTCATTGGGTTACGGGCGTTCCACCGTGGCCGACCGTTCCGGGGTAGAGGTCCAGGCGGATTATTTCGGCAAGTTGGATTACCGGTTTCTGTTCGAGAGCGCGTACGATGCGATCCTGCTGGCTGACCGGCACGGGATCGTTTTGGAGGCGAACGCCCGCGCGACCTCGTTCTTCCAGTACGGCGAACGGGAGCGGGGCCTGTCCGGCGTGCCGCTGGGCACGCTGGTGGCCGGTGTGACCTCTTCGCTGCTGGAGGAGATCCTGGCGGTGATCTCGGAAAGCCGGTACATGCGCATTCAGGCGTTCGCGGTGCGCAGGGACGGCAGCCTCTCCGCCGTGGAGATCGTGGCCATGGGCAACGGGTTGCGCGTTCCCGAACCGGTCTGTTATCTCATCCGCGACATCCAGTCGCGGTGGCAGGCCGAGCAGCGGCTGCTCTCGGTCTACCACGCGATGGACAACACCGACTCGGGCATCGGCATCGCGGACATGGAGGGCAAGGTCGTTTACGCCAACCGCATGATGGTGCATCTGCTGGCGGGCGGGGAGGAGACCGAGGTGTTCGGCGGCCATTTGTCGGCCTGGTTCGACCACAAGGCCGTGATTGTGCCGATGCTCGCCAACGTCCGGCAGCGCAAGAGCTGGATCGGCGAACAGCGGCTGCTGGTCAACGAGCAGGCGCGCTGGCTTCAGATCGCGGCGGTGCCGGATATCAACGACGACGATGAGCTGCGCGGCATGGTGATCTCGCTGCGCGACACGGCGGAGCGCCGGCGCGCCGAGATCGCCGAGAGTCAGGTGGAGCGCAACCGCGTGATGATGGAGAGTCTGGCCGGAGTGTGCCATTCGCTGGGCCAGCCCGCCACGGTGCTGCTGACCAGCATCGAAATTCTCAAGATGGGCGGCGTCAAAGACGAGAAGTCGCGGCAGGACATGATCAACCTGTGCTATGACGCCGTGATCCAGTTGCGGGACCTGTTGCAGAAGATGAATGCCAAACGGCTGTACGCGGCGGAACCGTATCTGCCCGGGCAGGGGGATACGAAAGGCATGCTCCGGATCGAAGAGGAGCGGATGCCGTCGCGGCGGGTCTGACGGGGGTGTTATGAGCAGAACAGGGCAGCGCGGCATGACGGTGGTCGAACTGATGGTGGCGATGGGTCTGCTGGTCATCATCCTGACGGCGGCGTTCCCTTTGGTCGACCAGATGATCTCGCGTTTCCAGATGGCGCGGGACCATTATGTGGCCGCATCGCTCTCCCAAGGCCGGATCGAACGGGCGCGCGGGGTGCCGTACGCGGATCTGCACCTGTACCGCGAGCTCGGCACGCGGGTGGATGATTTCGGCAACGCGGCGGATCCCGCCGGCCGTTTCCTCCGGAAGACAGAGGTGACCGTGAATTCACCGACCACCAACCTGACGCATATGACGGTCACAACCCATATCTGCACCTGCTCCCGCTGGGGTTGGCGCAAAGTGTTCCATCCGATCAAAACCGGGAAGTTCATCTGCCGGTTCGATGACCGGGATTGCGAGCGGATGGACTACCTGTTCACCGAGGAGCTGAAACGGACGCCTTAGATGCGAGGTGCGCGATGCGCAAAGGATTCACATTACTGGAGACGATCTTCGCGGTCGCGGTGTTCAGCCTGGTCATGGGCATGACCCTGTCGTCCTGGCTGCTGTTCATGTACAAGTCCAACCGGGTCAGCACCCAGGCGTCGCTGGACATGGACGCGCGCAAGGTGATCGAACGGTTCCGCCATGAGTTGCGCAACACCGCCCGCGAGACGGTGATCTTCTACCCGGAGAACCAGGAGCCCTATCAGGCGGTGGGGTTCGCCCTGGCCGGCTCCGGCACCAACGGACCGGTGGAGATGAGCGAGGGCGGCACCAACATCCTCTGGCGCGAAAGCGTGGTCTACCACGTCTGGAACCACTCGCCCCATCAGATGCGGCGCACGGTCTTCGCCAACCGCAACCCGAATGCGCTGTATGCGGACCGCTACGGCCAGATCGCCGCGGTGGTGGCCGCGGGCAACGGCGCGTCCGCCTGCCTCGCGGGCGAGAACGCCTCGACCATCGTGATGTTCGAGAACCTCTTCACCGGCAAGCTCTGGCACGCGTCGGCGCAGTTCGACGGCTATGCGCCGGCCGCAAACACGCGCGAGCGCGTCACCTTCGGCAGCCTCCCGCTCGGCCCCGGTGAGCACACGGTGAGCTTTACCGTCAAGGGCAAGAACAACGCCGCGACCTCCCGGGCCCTGCGCCTCGACCGGATCCTGGCCAGTGTGAGCGGCTGGCCGCAGGAGGCCGAGTGGCGCACGACTTCCGGCGCCGCGGCCGCGCCCTATCACGTGGGACAGAACAAGGCCGGCGCGGCCTACGGGCTTGCCGCGACCGCCGCGGGGATCGGCGACACGCTTCATGTCAAGGTGCGCAACGACGCCATCGAGGAGTACGAGTTCATCGGCGAGGGCCGGAATGTCGCCTTCTCGAACACCGTGGTGCGGTTCGATGCCGTCAGCCCTCCCTCGGGATTCGCGGAGGGAACCTATGCGGCCCGCATCGACGGCCAGTTCGGCACGGAGAAGAACTGGACCTGTGCGGAGCAGACCGGCCACTACCGCAACGATTATTTCAGGCCGTTGACCAACTGCGTGATCCGGATCCCCGTCATGGCGGACCCGAACCGGAGCGCCGCATCGGGCGAGCCGGTCCTCTACGGGCTGAAGAAGGACGGCTACGGACCGGTCTTCCGGCTCTACAAGTCGCTGTACAACGGCGGACTGCAGGTGCTGGACCCCTCGTTCGCGGTGGTGGCGCTGCAGGATGTGCCCGCCGATTACAACAGCAACCTGCTGCCCAAGCTCGACCCGGAGGCGCAGATTTCCCTGGAGTTTTGGCAAAACGGGGCGAAAAAGACGGATTGGGCCGCTTGCGCCAAACAGAGCTTTCTGGAACTGCGGCCGGCGGAGCTGATTCGGATCCCCATGGGCAGCACGCTGATGCTGCAGTTCCGGACGACCGTCACCGCGCCGGATGACAGCTTCACGCGCTTCGATGTGGTGCGCTATGACAAGCCCGGCGTGCGCATCCCCGGCTGCTGGGTGATTCCCGCGGGCGGGACGAATCTGCTGGGTGTGTTCAACTGGCAGGGAATCGCAGGACTCGAACTCAAACCCTTCGTGCCCACGCTGGAGTTCGCGGCAGTGAATTATGCGGACGGCGGGGAGTACGTCTCGCACCCGTACGACACGAAGAGCGCGGCCGGCGCGGCCAAAACCTTCGCGTGGGAGGCGGACGTGCCGGCCGGCGCGGACCTCGCGATGTTCGCGCGCTCGGGCGACACCCTGACCGACGACGGGTTCGTCATCGCGGACGCCCCGTCCTGGGAGAACGTGGCGGAGGCCTCCAGCGGCGGCGGGTTCTCGGGGAACACCGGGCGTTATGTGCAGTTCCGCGCGACGTTTCTCGCCCAGCCGGCCAGCCAGTATCCCGGCGGCGGCGGGCTGGGCAGCGCGGGACCTTACCGCAGCGACACGCCCAGAATCCGTTGGGCCCGGTTCACCTGGGACGGCGAGGAGAAATATGTGGATGTGACGGCCGAGCTGCTGAAAAGCCCGGATTGCGGCATTTTCGAGGTCAAGGTCGACAACAAGCCTTTGGTGCGCGGCGTGACCATGGAGATCGAGATTTTCAAGGATGTCAAGGCCATGAGCGGATCCAAGCAGGAGCGGCTGAAATCCGCGATGACCGCGGAGGTCGAGCCGCGCAACAGCGGCAAGTAGGCGGAGACCGCGCGCGGCGCGGGGAGGTGCGGCATGAGAACAGGGCAACAGCAAGGCCAGCGGAACGGCTCGGCGGTGGTGGCCGTGCTCGGGGTCATCAGCATCATCATGATCGTCTCGGGCATGCTGGGCTATTCGGCGTCGCAGCAGATGCGCGCCACGCAGATCACGCGCGAGATGCTCAAGGCGCGGCTGATCGCGGAGTCGGGCCTGAACAAGGCCTATAACGCCGTGAAAACGGACTTCGATCAGGTCAACGGGCTTGCCGAAACGCTGGCCTTCGGCGGCGGGACCTATACCGTCAAGGCCGAGGTGCTGGCTTCGGCGGACGGGCGCGAGCGGGCGCGGCTGGTCTCCGAGGGGGTCTGCGGCATCGGCCGCGCACGCGTCTCGGCCGATGTGGAGAATGTGCCGAAGGTGCTGGAGGACGAGTTGGCGGACGATTATTTCGACATGCTCTTCGACCTGCTGGTCGGCGGGGTCCTGGACCTCAAAGGCAATTTCAAGGCCACCGTGACGGATATCCATGCCAACGGCAACGTGACGCTGACGGGGAGTTCGAACGTGGATGCGGTGCGGGTGTCCAGCGCGGGCACAGTCGAGTGGAAGAAAGCGGACGGCACGGTCACCATGCTCTCCAACCAGTCGCCGGTCGAGATTTTGGGCGCGGCGCTGAATGCGGCGATCAACGCGTTCATCGCGGTTGCGGAGGAAAACGGCGCGGTTTACGCGAGCGGGTCGCAGATCCCCGCCTCGCCGCCCGGGGGCGTGGCGGTCTGCACCGGATCCGCGGACGGGTGGAGCAAGCAGGGGACCGGCACGTTCATCTTTTTGGGGGATGTCTCGCTGCAGGGAAGCGGGGTGGATCTGACGGCCGAGAACGGATACCCGGCCCTGATCGTGCTGGGTACGGGAGAGGTCAAAATCAACGCCGATGCCGTGATCCGCGGCGCGGTCATCATGCCGAACGCGAGCTTCCATCTGAACGGCCATGCCGTGATCTACGGGGCCGTCCTGGTCGGTCAGGGGGTGACCGGTAACGGCACGGCGGATCTGTATGCCGGGGACGGGCAGGGATTCAACCTGCCGCCGTCGCAGACGGAGACGGACAATGTGGTGGTTACGGCTTGGCATTAAGACGGCGGATTGCGGGAGAGGGCGACCGGCATGGCGTATGTGAAAATACCGGAAAAGGATGCGGTGCTGCTGATCCGGGCGTTGGGGTTGCTGATCAGTCAGGCCAGCGTGTACGGGCCTTCCCACAAGGTGACCCAGAATGCGGCGCGTAGCGTGTTCACCGAACTGGAGCAGGCGGTCAGAGCCTACGGCGTGATCGAAATCGCCCTGAACGAGCGGCAGCTCCTGGTCAACGGCTCTTCCGACGGGATCACGGAGGCGGCCGGCAAGAACCTGTCGGAGCGCATGACCCTGCACAAGATCGGCGGGTTGCTTTTTCAGGCCCCTGCGGTGCTGGACGAGTTCCTGACCTGCGTGACGCTGCTGGGCACGCCGCCCGCCGCGCTGGCAGCGGAGAACGGGTTTGAGGGCGCGGTACGCAAGGCCGGCCTGCGGAGCGTGCAGGTGGTGACGGTCGCGTTTCAGCGCGTCGCGGGGGAGAAAGAGGAGAAAACGGGTGACCTGTCCGGCGCGCCGGTGCCGGCGGACCCCCAGGCGGCCGCGAACCGGCCGCGGCCCGCCGCGGGAGGCGTCGCTGTGCTGGACTTGTCGGAAGCCCTCGCGATGGACGATGCGCCGGAAACGCCGCATACCGCCCCGGACACGCGCGCGGCGAAACGCAAAGAGCAGTCCGCTTCCTTGGCCTCGCTGTTGCGCGAAACCGCGGCGCTGCTGGAACAAGACGAGGGCCCGTCCGCCGAAAAGCGGCATCAGACGGTGATCGACACGCTGGAGCGGATCCGCCACGTGCTCTCGACCCTGACCGTTGATTCGGAACATCACATCTCCTCGCTGGCCAATCAGGTGGATGACGACCGTCAGACCATCGCCAGCATCGAATCGGCCGCGCGCCGTCGCGGCATCGGCCTGAAGCTCACCCGCGCCGAACTGATCGAGCGGTACGCCGAACTCAATCAGGAGATCGTGCAGCCGCTGACCGTCTCGACCGGTGTGATCGGAATGCTCCAATCGGAACGCGCGGGCGTGTTGACCTCTTCGCAGCGCGATCTGCTCAAGATGGCGGAAGAGAGTGTCGGGCGCGTCAATCAACTGGTGGCGTACATGAGCCGGATCTCGGGTCTCCCGGAATCCTACACGCCGGACTCGCAAATCATTTCGGAATCGTATCGCTGACAGAACCACAGATGAATAGCAAAGCCCTGATTCACAAAAACAATCTGGTCAAGGGGATGGTGGTGTTCGGGCTGTTGCAGGTCGCCGCCTATTATGTGGCCGGCTCGCTGGCGACCGACGGCGTCCATCTGGCGGTGCCCCAGCCGGACACCCTGCTCTATTGCCAGTCCGCGCAACGGGTGGCGGAGGGCCATCCTTTCGTCTACACGCCGGGAGACCGCCCCTCCACCGGCAGCACCTCGCACCTCTACCCCTTCGTGTTGGGGCTGCTCTACAAACTCGGGGCAAAGGGCGACGCCCTGCTGACCGCGGGGTTCGCGCTCAACGCCCTCTTCTATCTGCTGTTTCTCGCGGCCTGGGCCGGGATCATCGGCCGGTTCCTCCGCTCCCCCCGCATCCGGGCCGCGGCCTGCGCGCTGGTGGCGCTGAGCGGCCAGGCCGCCTACAGCGCGCTGTCGCAGTCGGATGCCGGGCTCTTCATGGCGCTGAGTTCGGGATTGCTCTTCACCCTGCTGAGCGGGAGGATGGCTGCCTTCGCGGTGCTGCTGGGCCTGTCGCCGTGGTGCCGTCCGGAAGGGGTGCTCCTCTCGGTGCTGTTCGCCGCGGCCTTGGCGTTCAAGCGGTGGGGCATGCGGCAGCGGGTGACGCGGTTGGAGGGGGTGGCGGGGCTGACGGGCCTCCTCTCCTCCGCCGGGCTCTTTGTGTTCAATTACGGACTCACGGGATACGTCCAGTTCCAGTCGGTGATCCACAAGGGGTATGCCAAGCAGTATGACTTCCTTTCGGCCCTGCACCTGACGCTGGGCGATACGGTGCGGATTCTGCGGGAGTTGCTGCTCGGTCTGCCCGACGCCTTGCCGCGCGAGAGTTTTTATGTGCCGCTGCTCGGGGCGCTTTGCGCGTGGGTGGGGCTGGTGACTTTGTCCCGGAGGCGCGGGGGGGTCTGGAAAGAGGTGTGGTGGTTGGCCGCCTGTGCGGCCGGCGTGGGGGTGGTCGCTTCGAGCGGTTGGCAGAACACCAATGTGGACCGGTATCTGGCGTGGCTGCTGCCGGTGTGGCTGGTGTACACCGCTGCGGGCGCCCTGCGGCTCGGCTGGGGATTGGGCCGGACCGCGGCCTGCCGCTGGGGACCGTTGCTGATTGTGGCCGCGTTTCAGGCGCTGAACGCGGCGTGGCTCGTCACCATGTACCACACGGCCAGCCTGATCACCCAGCCCTGTTACGAATTCGCCAAAGAGGCGCACGCGCGGTTGCCGCCGGGGGCGCGGATTGGCGGGGTGGCCTGCAATCTCGCCTACGGGATGCCGGGTCGGACGTTTGTTCATCTCTCCGGGCTCTATTCGCCGGATTGGATGACCCCCGAGATCGTGACGAATCTGGAGCGGCTCAAGCACCATCCCGAGCGCCGGTTCGACTACTGGGCGCTGCCCTCCGCGCAGACCGAGTTCGGCGGTTCCGACATCGCCGTGCTGTGCGGTCCGGTGGCCGCGTTGGGCGTGGATGAGATTCAGATGCGGCAGGCCGTGTGGTCCCCTCTCGACGGCGCGCGCGCGCCGCATCTGGCGGGAAAAGAAGTCCGGGGCTGGCGTCTTGCGGACCGGTTGGATGTGGGGTATGCCGAGGATGAGAGGCGGTGCGCGTTTGCGGCGGAGAGCCGTTACCACGGCGTGACCCATCTCCCCTTCGCGATGGGCACGAACACCCTCTTTGATGTGGGCCGCGTGGTGGTGGGGTGGGTGGAGTTCACGCCGCAACTGACGCCGGGCAAGCCGGTGCGCGTGATCGTGCGGACCGCCGAACGCGCGGAAACCGAGGTGCGGATCGGCGTGCGCGCCAAACGGCAGACGTTCTCGTTCGTCACCCCGCTGCAGATCCGCGTGAAAGTGGACGGCGCCGACGCGGGCGTGGTCGCGCTGCCGCTCGCGCCCCTGGCCTCCGCGCCCATGTTCTGCGAGGCGTCGTTCGAACTGCCGGCCGGAGCGGTGCGGCAGGAACGGCCGCAAATCACCCTTTACGGGGATCACGCGGCTTTCGGGTATTGGTTTTACCAGCCCGAATGAGTCACCCGCAACCCGCAACGCGGGGCGGTTTGGCACTGGGAGCGCAGGTGCCCCCGCCCGGAATCGGGTTTCTGGTTTCTGGTTCCGGGTTTCTGGTTGCGGGTTTCAGGTTCCGGGTTGCGCGGCGGAACGTTCCATAACGAAAAAGCAGATCCCCCCGTCGGGGAATCTGCTTTCTGTTTCGTATCGCGAGCGGGTTGTTCCGCGCGCGCACAGAACTCAGGTCGTGGGCAGCACGTGATCCGTGACGGACGCCACGTTCGGGCACACCGGACGGGTGTCGCTGGTCGGGATCGCGTAGGTGGCCTTGCCGTACGGGCAGGTCGGGGCGACCTTGATGTAGGCGGTCGTGCCGAAGATATCGCTCGCCGCGGGAGCGGCGATTCCGGCCAGACGGGCCTGCTCGATCGCGCCCTCAATCTGCTTGAGGTTGGCGATGCAGGCGTTCTTCTGCGACTCTTTGCGGGACTTGATGAAGTTCGGGATGGCGATGGCGGCCAAGATGCCGATGATCGCGACCACGATCATGATTTCAACAAGCGTAAAACCTTTGCGGTTTTGTTTCATGGTTTATTCCTTAACTGTCTCACTCACTCGTTTTCTGCGCGACCGGCACCTTGTCGGTAGCGAGATGGTTTTCAGCAGACATCGTGCCAAAGCCGTGGCACGCAAGGGTTCGGCCGCAACCGGGAGCGGCCGAGCGTCCGTTTTTCTCAAAAATGAAAGGTCCGTTTTGCAAAACTGCAAAAAATCCGCAACATCAGGTCGAAGCGGGCTCTTCATCGGAAAGTTTCCGATAGAGCGTGGCCAGGCTCACCTGAAGGGTTTGGGCCGCCTTTTCCTTGTCACCGTTGGTGGAAGAGAGGATCTGTTCGAGATACTCCTTCTCCTTGAGTTTAAGGAACCCTTTCAGCGACGTGCTGCTGCCGGCGAGGGCGGGTTGGAGGGGCTGCTGGGATTTGGCCTCCGTTGCGCGGCTGACGATGCGCGGGGGCAGGAGTTCAGGGGTGATGACATCCTCCTCCAGGAAGGTCACCGCGTGCTTGATGGCATTCTCGAGTTCGCGCACGTTGCCCGGCCATTTGTAGGCGAGCAGCAGATCGGCGGCCTCTTTGGAGATGCTGGGCAGCGTTTTGGAGCCCGCGGACTCGATGCGGATAAAGTGGCGGGCGAGCGGCAGGATGTCCTCGGACCGTTCGCGCAACGGGGGGATGTCGAGGGTGATGACCGCGAAACGGTAATAGAGGTCGGCCCGGAAATTGCCCTGGACCACCATCTGCTCCAGGTTGGTGTTGCTGGCGGCGATCACCCGCACATCGACCGGGATGTTCTTCGTTCCGCCCACGCGGCGGATCTCCTTCTCCTGCAGCACGCGCAGCAGTTTGCCCTGCAGCACCAGGGGCAGGGAGGAGATCTCGTCCAAAAACAGCGTGCCGGTGCTGGCGGTCTCGAACAGCCCCTCTTTATCGACATGGGCGCCGGTGAAAGCCCCTTTGACGTGCCCGAAGAGTTCCGATTCGAGCAGCGGCTCGGGGAGCGCCGCGCAGTTGATGGCGACCCAGGGCTTGTCGTTGCGCAGGCTGGTGTTGTGGATGGTGCGCGCGATGACCTCTTTGCCGGTGCCGCTTTCGCCGTTGATGAGCACGGTGGCCGCGGTGGGCGCGACGCGCTGGATCATCTCGCAGACCTGCACCATGGCGCTGTTGGAGGCGATCAGGTTCTCGAACTGGTAGCGCAGCGGCGCGTTGGGGTCGGTCGAGACCACGGCCGTGTGCGTCTTGGCGTGCTCTTCGGCCCGGCGCACGGTGGCGAGCATCTCGTCGACCTTGAAGGGCTTGGTCAGGTAATCGAAGGCCCCGCTCTTCATCGCCTCGATCGCGGTCTCGACCGACGCGTAGGCGGTCAGCAGGATCACCGGCATGGAGGGAAAGAGGGTTTTGATCTCACGGAAGAGCGTCATGCCGTCCATGGGGGACATGCGCAGGTCGGTGACGACCAGATCGAACCCCTCCTTTTTCAGGAGCGCGAGCGCCTCATGGCCATCCTTGGCCGTGGACGCCTCATAGCCGTTGGCCTTCAGCAGGCTCTGCAACAGCATGAGGATCCGCGCCTCATCATCGACAATCAGGATTTTAGCCATATTGAAACATGTCCACTCGGGTACCCGATAAAAGTCAAGCCAGTATAGGATAAAGGGGTACCGAACACAAGGGCACGTTTTTCGGGATCCGGGCGGGGATCATCCGCCGCCGCTGACCACCGACCCGAGCATGAAGATCGGCAGGAACATGGCGATCGCGATGCCGCCGATGACCACGCCGAGGAAGACCATGAGGAACGGCTCCATCAGCGAGGTGAGCGTGGCGAGAGTGGTTTCGACCTCGTCATCATAGGTGTCGGCCACGCTTTCGAGCATCTCGTCGATCCGGCCGCTCTTCTCGCCCGCGGCGATCATGCGGACCATGAGCAGCGGCAGGCTGGGTTTCCCCTCCAGCGAAGAGCTGAGGGTGTTGCCCTGCTCGATGCCGGAACGGGCCGAGAGAATCGAGCTTTCGATGACTTTGTTGCCCATCGAACAGGCGACGATGTGCATGGCGTCCAGAATCGGCACGCCGCTGGTGAGCATCTGCGCGAACAGCCGGCAGAAGCGCGCCACGGCGACTTTTTGGGTAAGAAGGCCGAAGACCGGGAGGCGCAGCATGTATTTGTCGAAGGTGTAGCGGCCCTGCGGAGTGGTGACCCACTTGCGGAACCCGACGACGGAGACGGCCGTCACGCCGAGCAGCACATACCAACGGCCCCGGATGAAGTCGCTGAGGTTCACAAGGAACTGGGTGGGGGCGGGCAGTTTCGCGCCGAACCCGGAGAACATCTCGGCGAAGACCGGCACCACGAAGGTCACGAGCCCGCCCGCGATCAGGGTGGCCAGGCCCATGATCACGGCGGGATAGGTCATGGCCGATTTGACCTTGCGCACAAGGCGCGCGGAGGAGTCGAGCATCACGGCCAGCCGTTTCAGCACCGGGGCGAACTGTCCGCTCTTCTCGCCCGCGGCGACCATGTTGACGTACATGTCGTCGAAAATTTTCGGGAAGTGGCGCAGGCCCTCGGAGACCGGCGAACCGCTTTCGATGCTCTCGCGCAGATTTTTCAGCACCACGCGGAATCCGGCGTGGGAGCACTGGTCCTCCAGAGTGGAGATGGCGGCCAGGACCGACATGCCGGCGTTCAGCATGCTGGCGGTTTGCCGCGTGAAGGGGATCAGCTCCTTCTTCCGGATCTGCCCGATACCCGACACCCGGATCTCGCGGCTCTTCTGTTTGACTTCTGGCATCGTCGCTTCCCTTTCCCGGATCATTCTCCGCCGGTCACCTCGAGCGCGGCATGGAGCGAGGTGACGCCGCTGCGGACTTTCATCATGCCCGCGTCCTTCAGCGTGACCATGCCCTCTTGGACCGCCAGGTCGCGGAGGGAGGCGGAGTCCGCGCCGCGGCCGATGGCGGCGCGGATCGGATCGGTGACGGACAGCACCTCCATCACGGCGCCCCGGCCTTTGTACCCGATCCCGTTGCATTTGGCGCAGCCGTTGGGCTCAAAGAGCGTCGCGCCCTCGAAAAAGGCCGGGTCGATGCGGTTGGCGGCGAGCACGTCCGGGTTCACCTCGCACGGTTTCTTGCAGAGCGGGCAGAGTTTGCGGTAGAGGCGTTGGGCCTGGGCGAGAATCAGGGAGGAGGAGATCAGGAAAGGGGGGACCCCCATGTCGATCAGGCGGGCGATCACGCCGGCCGCGTCATTGGTGTGCAGCGTGCTCAGCACCAGATGGCCCGTGAGCGCGGCCTTGACCGCGATGTCCGCGGTCTCGCCGTCGCGGATCTCGCCGACGAGCACGATGTCGGGGTCCTGCCGCAGCACGGAGCGCAGGACCGAGGCGAAAGTCAGGCCGGTCTGCTGGTTGACGTGGACCTGGTTCACGCCGGGGAGCTGATACTCCACGGGATCTTCGGCCGTGATGATGTTGACGTCCGGCTGGTTCAGATCCTGCAGGCAGGAGTAAAGCGTCGTGGTTTTTCCCGATCCGGTCGGGCCGGTCACCAGAATGATGCCGTGCGGCTGCTCGATCGCGAATTTCATGGCCTTGAAGGCGAAATCGTCCAGGCCGAGCGCCGCCAGGCTGGGAGCGAGGTTGCTCTTGTCCAGCGTGCGCATCACCACCTTTTCGCCGTGGATGGTGGGCAGGATGCTCACGCGGATATCGACCTCTTTCTTGAGCGCCCGGACCTTGAACCGGCCGTCCTGCGGGTTGCGCCGCTCCGCGATGTCGAGATCCGACATGATCTTGATGCGCGAGACGATCGCGTTGTGGAGCGATTTCGGCGGGCTGGGGCGTTCGATCAACGCCCCGTCGATCCGGTAGCGCAGGCGGGAACTCTTTTCCATGGCCTCGAAGTGGATGTCGCTGGCGCCGATGCGCAGGGCCTCGACCAGCATCATGTTCACCATGCGGATGACCGGCGCCTCCTCCGCGGTCTCCAGCGTCTTGTCGATGTTCTCTTCCTGCTTCTGCGGCTCGCTGGAGAACTCGATGTCGGCGTCCGGCGCCTTCATGATGTTCTCCATGGCCAAACCGGGGTTCTCCGCGTCCCGCTGGCTCTGCACCCGCCCCAGCGCGTCCGTCACCTCTTTTTCCGGCGCCGCGAGCGGAACGATCTCCAGCCGCGTGACCCGCGCCACCTCCTCCTGCGCCAGCAGATCGAACGGGTCGCCGAACGCCACGGTCAGCCGTTTCCCCAGACGCATCAGCGGCGCGGCTTTCAGTCTGCCCCAGAGCTGGGGGGAGGCCAAATCGAGCAACTCACCCGGCAGCACCAGCCCGGGCGGCAGGGAGATGGGTGAAATGTTGAAATAGGCCGCGGCCGTCAGCGCGAACACATCCGGCGGAACCAGCCGGTTCTGGACCAGAAACCGCTCCAGCGGGACCTTGCCCGCCTCTTCCAGTGCCTTCTGAAGCTGCTCTTCCGAGAGCACCCCGCGCCGGAGCAGCGCACTCTGGAAACTGGGGTAATGGATGTGTTGCGGCATCGTTTTTCAGGTTTTTCGGCAAGGTTGCGGACAGATTGCCCTTTCCCCCTGTTCCGGGGAACGGGTCGGGGTGAAAATCACGAACTCTTCCTGTTTGAAATGTTAGCAGAAAGGATGCCATAACCTTAACCTGCCTGTCAGACCGCTGGGGTCTGTCCCCGGCAATTCATTATAACTGGGGTCTGTCCCCAGAAATTCATTATGGTGTTTTCCCCGAAATCGCTATCGGGGTCGGAATCGACGAAATGCAACGGGATTCGATGGCGATTCCGATGGCGATATCGATTTCGACTGTGCCTCTATGCAGAAAGCGGATTCCGGCACGTTTTTTGCTTATTACGATTCTGTAAGGGGAGGCAGCGTTGGCGCGAGAAGGATCGGAGGCGGCGTCGCTATCGGAATCAATATCGATACCGACCCGACGCCGATGGGAACCCCAGGAAACGGATCGCCGACAAACGGCTGGCGGGCATGGTCGCGAACGCGCCGGACCCGCAGAAGGAGCGTTGCAGGGAGCGTAGGCTGACATGGCGGAACAAGAACAGAAAATGGGCGAGGCGATCGCGTTTTTCGAGCAGATGCTCCAGACCATGCCGGATGACCGGACCAGTCTCGAGTTCCTGTCCGTGGCCTATGAGCAGACCGGCCAGACGGAGAAGCGGCGCGAGTGTCTGATCCGGCTGGCGGATACGCTGTTGCGCGAGAAGGATTACGACAACGCCCAGGTGATCGCCGGGTATCTGAGCGCGTTTACGGATGATCCCGGCGCGCGCGCCGCGGTGGAGCGTGTGGCGGAGCTGGTCCAGGGCCAGATCCTCAAGAGCGAGTTCCGGCGGGAGGTTGACGGGCTGGCCGGCGCGGTGTCCGGTGCGGCAACGGAGGCGCCGGGAGGCGGGCTGCCGGCCTTTCAGGAGACCGGGGTGGAGGTGCACGCGCTTTCGCGCTCCGCCTCGGCCGCGGAGATGGATCTGGTCTGGCTGTGGAAGGAGAACGAGTTTCTGCCGAAGGAGATGTGCATGGATGTTCTCCATGTGCTGACGGAACGGCCGGTGACGGACACGCCGGTCTTGATCTCGGCCCTGGCGCTGTTGGACGAGCAGCATCCGGAGGTGACGGAACGGGTGATGGAGTCGATGCAGCGTTTGAGCGAGGTTCCGCCTCTGCCGCTCGAACTGTTCGAGCCCCAGCCGGAGGCGGTCGCGCTGCTGCCTCAGGTGTTCGTCCATGTCAAGGGGGTTCTGCCCTTTGCGCTCTTCGGCGGCGAGGTGCTGGTCGCGGTGCTGAATCCCCTGAACCGGGATCTGCAGGCTGAGGTGTCCGCGCGCATCGGCAAACCGTGCCACTTCTATCTGGCGCATCCCCAGATTTGGCAGCATGTGTTTTCCAAGATCGCGCCCCCTGCGGCGTAGCGTGTCTCCCGCTGACGCGCCTTTTTGATGAGGCGGCCCGGAACATGCGCTACCCACAGCCGGAGCGTTAGGAGGCGGGCACGTTGGCGACAAAGCGGTCGAGCAGGCTCTTGAGTTCGTCGCGGGTGTAAGGCTTGGCCAGGAAGCCCTCGTACGCCTCGGAGGCGAACATTTCCCGGATGCGTTTCTCGTTATACCCCGAGATCACCACGATCGGCACGTTCGGGTTACGCAGGCGCAGGGTCGAGAGCAGCCGCACGTTGTCGAGATGGCCGATGTGCGCGTCCAGCAGCACAAGCGCGATGGAGTCGGCCTGTTTGCGGAAGATCGCCAGGGCCTCGCGCTTGGTGGCGGCGGTCAGCGGGTCGACGTTCAGCGAGCGCAGGGCGATGGAGGTGCTGAGCAGGATCGCCGGATCGTCCTCGATCAGCAGGATGCGGGGGACGGGCGGCGGCGCAAGCGGGGGCTGGAGGGGCTGCTCCTCCGGCGGTTCCCCGCTTAGCGGGGAGCCGGAGGCCGTCTGAAGGGCGCGCGGGGCCTCCGCGCGGCCTTCGCCTGCGGGCCGGCCCGCGGCCGGCAGCCAGATGCGGAACGTCGTGCCCTTGCCGGGCTCGGAATCGATGGCGATGCCGCCGTTGTGCGCGTCGATGATCGCGAAGACCGTTGCCAGTCCCAGTCCGCGGCCCACGGATTTGGTCGAGAAGAAGGGTTCGAACAGGTGGGCGACCATCTCGCGCGGGATGCCGGAGCCGGTGTCGTCGACCTGGAACACGACCCCGTTGCCCGGGGAGAGCGAGTGCGTGCTGAAAAAGGCGCCGAGGTTGTCTTCGGTGAGGGCGAACGGGTAGGTGCTGATGCAGATGTGGCCGCGGGCGCCGTTCATCGCTTCCGAGGCGTTCTTGAGCAGGTTGATCAGGACCTTCCAGAACTGATGCGGGTCCGTGTCGACCTGGGGCAGATCCGGGGTCAGTTTCAGTTCGATGGAGACGTTGGGCGCGACCACGCCGCCCATGAGTTTTTCCAGGTCGAGAATCAGGGTGTTGGGGTCGTCGCGCTTGAAGGAGATGCGCGTCTGGCCGGCGTAGGTCATCAGCTCCCGCGTCAGCGCGGCACCCTTGCCCGTGGCCTGGCAGATGGTTGTGACCGCCTCCCGGGTTTCCGGGTCGGGCGTCTCCCACGTCACCTCCACCGTGTTCTGGATGATCGCGAGGATGTTGTTGAAGTCATGCGCGATGCCGGCCGCCAGATTGCCGAGACTCTCCATCTTCTGGATCTTGGTCAGGCGGTCCTCCATCTGCACCCGGACCTCGCGCTCACGGCATTCGGAGGTCACATCGCGGAAAATCACCAGCGCGTAGGCCCCGTCCATCCGGCAGACGCGCGTCTCCAACTGGCGCGCCGCACCTTCGGGGGTCTGGCACGTGAGCGGGATCCGTTGCGGCTTCTCCGTGGCCAAGGCTTCCGCGATCGCGCGGCGCAGGGTGGCGCACTCTTTCTCCTTGAAGAAGGGCGGGCCGACCGGATGCCCCGCGATCAGGCCGGGGATCGGCGGCTCGCTGTCGGGCTGCTTGTGGATGGCGATCAGATGGGCCTCCTCGTCGAACACGCACAGGCCGTCCGGCATGCCCGCGATCAGGGCGCGCTGGCGCTGCTCGATCAGCCCGACTTGCCGCGTCTTGCGGACGAGGGCTTCCAGCATGCCGTTGACACTCTGCGCCAGCATGCCGAACTCGTCTTTGCGCGGCCAGTCGATCGCGAGGGTGTGGCTGTCGAGGGGCCGCTCGCCGATTTTCCGGATCTGGCTGGCCAGCGTGCAGAGCGGGTTCAGCACGATCCGCGTCTGCAGCCAGAACATCGGCAGCACGAAGATGATGCCCACCGACGCCACAAACACGGTGAGCCACCCCAGGGCGATGCTGGCGAGCGAGGAGAAGCTCTGCGGCAGCCGGATCGAGATGGAGGTGACCTGCCGGCCCAGAATGTCGTGGATCGGGATCACGGCCTCAAAGGCGTTCTCGCCCAGATGCCAGAGCCCGCCCGAGTAGTAGTTCAGCGCCTCGGTGAAGATCGGCGCGAGTCCGCCGGTGGTCTGCGCCGGCGGAAGGCGCTTGTCCGAAGCGCCCGGTTTGACGCGTCTGTCATAGACGGCCACCTGCATGCCGTGGGTCGCCTGGTGGATGCGGTCAAGAATCAGATGGTTGCTGAAGAGCGTGCCGATCAGCAGAAACCCCTTGGCCCCGCCCCCGCCCTCCTCCACAGGCGACATGGCGATGAGGGCCGGTTTCCCCCGCAGGATGATCACGCCGGTCGGGATGTGCGAGGCGGTGCGGCGGTCGCCGAACAGCGGGACCGACGCCTGCAGATACGGGGCCATCTCCTCGGCCGCGACAGGCTCGGCCTGCCCGTCCGGCAGCCGGAAGAACCCCCTCCGGAAGCTCCCGTCCGCATTCAGCAGCGCCGCGAAATGCGCCGCCGCGCCCCCGGCTTGCGGTACGAGCTGGCGCTGCAGCAGGGCCGCCTCGTCCGATTCCCCCGCCGCGGCAAACGCGCCCGCCAGCATGACCGCCCTCTTCCGCAGGTTGCCGACCTCGGCGTAAACGACATTCTTCACCTCGGAGCCGATCATCTGGATGTTTTTCTCAGCATTGCGAAGCATATGCACGAGAATGAAACGTCCGCCCAAATAGAAAACCAGGAGCAGGATCAGCAGGATTGACCCTGTCACCAGACCGAACTTGGTCCGGATGCTTCGCAAATCCCTGACTATCACAGAGGGCTTCATACGGTTGCGCGACAGCGGATGCCTTGTTTTGCCTGTCCCTTCACCGGAATGAGAAAAAGAGAAGTGAGGGGATTGTGAACGCCTCCCGCACCCTCTTTCTCCGCCATTCCGTTGGCTACCCCTCCGGTTTTCCCCGAAAACCCGGAAGAGGCCATCTTGATTAAAGCATAAATCGGGCCAGAAAAGGCAACGAACGTTTTCCGCATCCCGCGCGCGTCAGCGGCGTTCCGCGTTCCCGCCGTCGATCCGGTAGATCTCGGTGTGTTTGCCGCGGACCGCGAGGTCGAATGTGTGCGCGCCGCAGGAAACGCGGACCGTGCGTTCCGCGCTCTCCTCCTGCCAGGGATCGGCCGCGAGCACCAGCCAGACGTCATCCGTGACGCGCAGTCTGCGGACCAGCGGCCGTTGCGCTTTCCAGGCTGCGTGCACGGGTTCGTCCTGGGCCGGGCGCGCGCGGCCGAGTTCCTCCGACACGCCGGCCACCCGCCCCAGGCTCTTCATGAAAAGCGGCAAAGTGCGGTAGGGCTGTCCCGTGCCCGCGGGCTCCCAGCCCCACAAGACGACTCCGCGCGCCCCGCAGAAAAAGGGCAGGATGGCCATGGATTCGGCCAGATAGTCGTCGACCTCGCGCGTGCCGAGTTTTTTGTTGCTGTTGTGGTAGCGGAGCCAGAGGTAGGCGTAAAGCGGTTTGTCTCCGTTCCGCGCCATCCGCAGCGCGTTCTCCTCCACGTTGGCGCCCATGTAGAAGACCGAGGCCGGCCGGTCGTAAAAACAGTAGAGGCTCGCGATGCAGAAATCCACCGCCGGATCGATGTGCCGCCACAATTCCGCATCGGTCTTGTGCGTGCCGTCGATCTGTTGCGCGTCCTTGCCGGACAGCCCCCAGTAGTCGCGCCGGAAGGGCTGCGGGCCGTAAATCCCCACCGGGAGATGCGGGAAGGCCTCTTTGGCCCAGCGGCAGGGCAGGGTGTACCAGGTGCCCCATTCGCGGTAATAGGCCTCGCGGAACGCCTCCAACGTGGCCGCGCCCGATGCGGCCCGCAACACCGGGTTGGTCCAGAGGGCCTCCGGCTCCTCATCGAAATCAAACTCGATATCGTGGACAAACAGCCCGCGCCCCTGTTTCATGGCGATGTTACGGCGGATGACGCGCTCGAATTGCGGCGGCTTGGCCCACGGATTCTTCCCGTCCGGAATGATCTTTTCCCGCTGCTTCCCGGGATAGTCGGAGTAGGTGTTCAACAGATCGACCGGTTCGAACCCGCGCGCCAGAGCCTCGCGCTCGTTGGCCTCCCGGTCTTTGCCGCCCACGTTCCAGAAGATCCGCAGGCCGCCCCGCATGCTGACGCGGCCGATGCCCTCCCAACCCAAAGGAGGAGGGGGCGGCTCCGCTTGCGCCGCGGCGGGCAACGCGGCGCCCAGCGCCAGGCCGCAGGCGAGTGCGGTGCGGCGGACGAGCCCGCCGCGCGCCGGGCGGGAAAAGGCGGAGAGGGCAGGGGAGCGCCCCGCGTCCGATTTACGGGCGAGGTTCAAAAGGGAGAAGACGGCTTGCGGGAGGGGCATGACGGGTGGGGTTCCTTTCTTTTCAGACGAGGTTCCGGAAATAGGCGATGGTCTGGGTGAGCCCCTCGGGCAGGGCGACCGACGGCGCCCAGCCGAGCAGTTCGCCCGCCAGCGTGATATCGGGTTTGCGGCGCCGGGGGTCGTCCTTGGGCAGGGGATGGCAAACCAGCCGGCTCCGGCTCTCGGGCAACAGGCGCAGGGTCTCCTCGGCGAGTTGGCGGATGGTGTACTCGCCGGGGTTGCCGATGTTCAGGACCGGCACGCGCATGGCCTGGCCGTCGAAAAAGGCCTTCACTTTTTTGTGGTCCAGCGCCATGAAGCGCAGGATCGCGTCGATCAGATCGTCGACATACTGGAAACTGCGGGTCTGCGAGCCGTCGCCGTACAGCGTGATGTCCCGGTTCCGCAACGCCTGCATGATGAAGTTGCTGATGACGCGGCCGTCCTGAGGGTGCATGTTGGGCCCGTAGGTGTTGAAGATGCGGATCATGCGCACGTCCGCGGCGTACTCGCGCACGTAGTCGGCGCACAGGGTTTCGGCGGCGCGTTTGCCCTCGTCGTAACAGCTCCGCGTGCCGATGGTGTTGACGTTGCCCCAGTATCCCTCCGGTTGGGGGTGGACCTCCGGATCGCCGTAGATCTCCGAGGTGGAGGTGTGGAATACCCGGGCCTTGGTCTTGAGCGCGAGCTCCAGCACGTTCATCATGCCGAGAAAAGAGGTTTTGAGGGTTTCGACCGGATTGCGCTGGTAGTGGATGGGCGAGGCCGGACAGGCGAGGTTGTACACCTCGTCGAACTGCCCCCAGAAGGGCTGCGTCACATCATGCAGGATGAAGGTGAAGCGGCGGTTGTCCAGCAGGTCGTAGATGTTGGCCTTGGTCCCCGTGAAGAGGTTGTCCATGACGGTGACTTCGTGGCCTGCGGCCAGCAGCCGCCGCGCGAGATGGGAACCGATGAAACCGGCACCGCCGGTGATGAGCGATTTTCGGGTCATGGTGCGTGTGTCCGGGTTGGGGGTGTGGCGTCCGGCCGGGATGTGCCGTCCGGACGGATGACGGGTCGGTCGAGTTCGCTTTCGATCAGGTCGCCGATGCGGCGGCGCAGATCGTGCGGGACGAGCTGGCTGTGCGCGTTGGGGAGCAGGCTCCCCGAGGCGGTTTCGGCGTCTCCCGCGCCGCCGACGACCTGCGCCGCGGCCGTGTCCAGCAGCCGCCGCGCCTCGCGCGCGGCGGCGGTCGCGCGCCGTTCGGGCGGCAGGGCGGCGAGCCGTTCGCGCAACAGCCAGAGATAGGCGTAATCCTCGCACCCTTCGCGCATCAGCTCCCACCGCAGGCTGGGGGCGATCCCGCCGGCCCCTTCGGTGTCGGGATAAAAGAGATGCCCCATGCCCCAGACCAGGCCGCCGCTGAACAGCGGATACGCGAAAGCGGGCCCCTCCCAGGCGCGGGTGAAGGAGCCGAGCGTCTCGTAGGTGAGCCAGCCGCACGCCCCCAGCTTCCAGGCGAGCCACCCCAGGCTGCGGGCGCTGACGGCCGGATAATCGATGAAGGTGCGGTAGTTGTCGCAGAAGGTGACGCACTCGCCGTGCGCCTCAGCCCGTTGGCGCGCCTCCGCCGCATGCTTCAGGTTGCGCAGGCACCAGTGGTCGATGAGCCCGGTCAGGCCCGGCACGGGGTCGGCCGTGGCGAAGGTGCGTAGACCGGGTGCGGTGGCGCGCACAAAACGGACATAGTTGGCGATGACGCGGTAGTTGTTCTCCGGCGTGTCGCGCGGCCGGTCCTCATTGTGCAGATGGTAGGTGTACGGCTCGTCCATGGTGGTGATGAACATGCGGTTGAGCCAGCCCCGCCGGACGAGAAGCGCGTGCATGTGCCGGAGATAAGCGCCGAAGAGCCGTTTGAACTCGGGCGTGAGGTCGCCCTGCTCTCCGCAGATCGGGGCGCCGAACCAGCGCTGGCGCGTCACGGCCGGGAAGTGCCAGAGGAAATAGACGCCCTGCATCGGAGCCTCGCGCAGACCGGACCAGACCGGCACGAACAGATGCGGGGCGCGCCCCGTTTCCAGCAGTTCGGCCGCGGCCGCCTCCCATTCGGCGGTGTCGATCCGCAGCGCACCGTTTGGTTCCACCCGCACCTCCGGCGGCGGCAGGGGGTCCGGCGCGTGGTGGTACGCGACGATCATCCGCCGCAGTCCGGCCCGCGTTTCGGGGCGGTTCAGCCATGCGGGAAGCGCATGCGGCGAGGCCACGGCCGTGTTGAGCAGGGGCAGGACCGCGGGCAGCGCGAAGGAGCGCACTGTCACGCCGAGCGGAACGGTGTCGGGCCCCGCCTTGTCGGGCGCCATCCAGCCTTCGCGCCGGAAACGCAGGCTCAGGGCACCCTCGTAACGCCCGGGCTTGGCGTCGCGCGGCACCGCGACCGTCACGAGGAATTGGAGATTGCGTCCGGGGCGCGCGTCGCCCGGACCCGCCAGCACCGGGTCCGGAAAATCGCCTGTTCCGGTGGGATACGGCATGGGGTGCCGCATGCCGGTGCCGCTGGGCGCGTCGATGTGGATGTACCCCAGCCGCCGGACCGTCACGGCCGCCGCGTCCAGAACGGCTTGGTCAGCGGTGCGGAGGGGGCCGCACGTCACCTCGATCTGACGCAGCGGGCTCTCGCAGCGCAACACCAGCACGAAAGGCTCGGTCTCACCGCGCGCCGCGGTGAGTTCTACCCGCGCGGCGCGGGGTTGGAGGGGCAGCACCTCGTCCGCCTTCACTTTCTCCACAGGATAGACCGCCCAGACCTGGCGGCGCCACCCCTCGGTGACCAGCACGGCATGCCCGGCGGCCGTGGCCGCGGCGAGCCAGACCGGCACACAGGCGGCGAACCAGACGGTCAGGAGATGGCGGATCGACATAACCCCTTTGTGTTGCGCGTGCCGCAGGGCACGGGAACGGCGGCGGCACTCCTTACGGCCTCCTCCCGTTCCAGCGCGGTATTATTGGAGGGGGTACGGCAACAGTCAACCCCCTTTTTCCGGTACGCGGGATCGGGGAATTGTGTTCGGAGGCAGGCCGTGGTACACTGCCCGCCATGAGAAGAGAGGGGGTTCGGATGTTTCGGACAATGCGGTGGGCGGCCATGGCGGGTTGTGTGGTGTGGGCCGGGTGCCTCGGCTTGCGGGGGCGCGCGGAACGGTGCGGGACCGCGCCGGTCGTGGTGCCCGCGCCGGGATCGCAGGAGTGGCGTTACGGGGCGTTCACGCTGACCCCCGGTTCGGCGGTCCGGTACCACGGGCAGGCGCCGGGCGCCCGTGAGGCGGCCGAACATCTGGCCGCCGCGCTGCGGCCCGCCACGGGCTTCGCGCTGCCTGTCCGCCGCGGGCGGAGCGTGTTTCCCGGACGGTCGCGGGATGTGACCTTCGCGCTGCCGCGGGCCGGGACGGCCCCGGCCCGGGAGGGATACGCGTTGCGCGCGGACTCCCGCGGGGTCGTGATCACCGCGGGCGACCCCGCCGGATACTTCTACGGCGCGCAGACCTTGCGCCAGCTCTTTCCGAACGCGGTCTTCGGCGGGGAGCGCGGCACGAATGCGGCGTGGCGCGTTCCCGGAGTGGAGATCGCCGACGCGCCGCGGTTCGCGTGGCGCGGCGTGCTGCTGGACGAGGCGCGGCACTTCTTCGGCAAGGCCTATGTGATGCGCCTTCTCGATCAGATGGCCTTGCACAAGCTGAACACGCTGCACTGGCACCTGACGGATGACCAGGGGTGGCGCCTGGACATCGGCCGGTACCCGAAACTGCGGGAAGTCTCCTCCCGCCGGCCCGCGTCGCCGGTATTGCGGGACCGCAAACAGACGGACGGCAAACCCTACGGGCCTTTTTTCTATACCGCAGAAGACGTGCGCGAGATTCTCGCCTACGCCAGGGCGCGGCACATCCGTGTGGTCCCGGAGATCGAAATGCCCGGACACGCCCGCGCCGCGCTCGCGGCCTATCCGGAACTCTCCTGCCGCGGCGAGCCCCTGGAGCCCCGCGTCCTGTGGGGTGTGGAGGAGGAGGTCTTCTGCGCGGGCGAAGACCGGACCTTGCGTTTTCTGGAGGGCGTGCTGGATGAGGTGTGCGACCTGTTCGACAGCCCGTTCATCCATGTGGGCGGCGATGAATGCCCCAAGACGCGGTGGAAGGCCTGCCCCAAGTGCCAGGCGCGGATGCGCCAGCACGGGCTGAAGGACGAACACGAGCTGCAAAGCTGGTTCGTCCGTCATTTCGACCGCTACCTCGCGCAAAAAGGGCGCCGCCTGATCGGCTGGGACGAGATTCTTGAAGGCGGGTTGGCGCAGAACGCGGCGGTCATGTCCTGGCGCGGCATGAAGGGCGGCCAGACGGCCGTGGAGCAGGGTCATGAGGTGGTCATGACCCCGACCGATTTCTGCTATCTGGATTACCGCCAGGTTCCGGAGGAGGACGGGTTTGAGTACATCGGCGGACTGCTGCCGCTGAAAAAAGTCTACGCGTTCGACCCCTGTCAGGGCATCCCGGCTTACCGCGAACAGCTTGTGCTGGGCGGTCAGGCGAACCTGTGGACCGAATACGTCCGGAGTCCGCGGGAAGCGGACTGGAAACTCTTTCCCCGCTTGTGCGCGCTCGCCGAGGCGGTCTGGACCCCGCAGGAGAACCGCCTCGATTTCAATGCCTTTGCCGCGCGGATGGAGACCCATCTGGACCGGCTCCGCCGCCTCGGGATCCATGCCGCGCCCCTGCCGGCGCAACAACCGTAATGCGGGCGGGGCGGCTGCGGGAAGGACGGGACGGCGCGTAAAGAGGGGCTCTGGTCTGCGGGGAGGCCGGCATAACAGGAAAAGGGGAGGACGGGATGACAGGGATGCAAAACAAAACGATCCGTCTGGCGGTGTGCGCCGCGATGGCGGGATGGGCGCTGTGTGCGCTGTGCGCGCAGGCCGAGGCGCGGCCGCGCGTGTTGATCATCGGCGACTCGATCTCGATCGGGTACACGCCGTTCGTGAAGGCGGCGCTCTCGAACCGGATGGAGATCGTGCACGCGCCGGGTAACAATCAGGCGACCGCCACGGGCCTTGCGCATCTGGAAGCGTGGCTCGGCACCGGCAGGTGGGATGTGATCCATTTCAACTGGGGGCTGCACGATCTCAAATATATCGACGGGCAGGGCAAGGGCACGAGTGTCAGCAAGGGCCGGCAGTGGGTTCCGGTGGAACAGTACGAGACGAATCTGGGCACGCTGGTGCGGCGGCTCAAAAAAAGCGGCGCGCGGCTGATCTGGTGTTCGACCACGCCGGTTCCGGAAGGGACGGGGATCCGTATCGCGGGCAGTGAGGTCGCCTACAACGCCGCGGCGCTGCGCGTCATGCGGGCCGAGGGGGTGCCGGTCAATGACCTGCACGCGTTCGTCGGCTCACCCGGGCGGCGCCTTGCCATGGGGGGCCGCCCCCGGGATGTGCATTACACCCCCGCAGGGTCCGAAGCGCTGGCGGGCGAGGTGGTCAGGGCGATCGAAGCCGCGCTGGGGTGCCGCGCCGGACAGGATGGCTGGGTCGCGCTGTTCGGCGGCGCGGGCCTGGCCGGATGGCGGCCGTACGGCAAACCGGCGGGAACGCCGCCCGGCGAGGGCTGGTCGGTCGAGGGGGGGCTGCTGCGCAAAAAACCCGGCATCCGGGGCGGCGACCTGATCACGGAGAAACAGTACGGGGATTTTGAGCTGGAGTGGGAGTGGCGGCTCTCACCCGGCGGCAACAACGGAGTGAAGTACTGCGTCACCGAAGCGCGGCCCGGCGCGCCGGGCTACGAGTACCAGATGATCGACGACCTGTCGGAGAAATGGGCGAAGCTGCCGGAGAATGCGCGGACCGCCTCGTTCTATGTGGTGCTGCCGCCCGCGGCCGGCAAACCGCTGAAACCGGCGGGGGAGTGGAATGCCTCGCGCATCGTGGTGCGGGGCGACCGCTGCGAACACTGGCTCAACGGCCGGAAGGTTCTGGAGTATGTTTTCGGCAGCGCGGAGGTCAAGGCGGGCGTGGCCGCCAGCAAGTTCGCCAAGTATCCCGGTTTCGGCGACAAGCTCACGGGACACATCATGCTGACCGACCATACGGATGAGACGTGGTTCCGGTCCATCCGCATCCGCGAGCCCGCCGGCCGCTGAGGGATGTGGGCCCGGTCGGCCGCACCCGCCCCCGCGCCGGAAGCGCGGGGTGCGGGCGGAACAAAACGCGCCTCAGCCTTTCAGCGCCGCCTGCGCCGCAGCCAGGCGCGCGATCGGCACGCGGTAGGGCGAGCAGCTCACGTAATTGAACCCGAGTTTGTGGCAGAACGAAACGGTCTTCGGGTCGCCGCCGTGTTCGCCGCAGACGCCGACCTTCAGCTTCGGCTTCACGCCGCGGCCGTACTGCATCGCGATCTCGACCATGCGGCCCACGCCCTCCTGGTCCAGCACCTGGAACGGATCGTAATCGTAGAAACCGCGCGCGACATATTCGCCGAGGAATTTGCCCGCGTCATCCCGCGAGAAGGCGCAGGTCATTTGCGTCAGGTCGTTCGTGCCGAAGGAGAAGAAATCCGCCTCCGCCGCGATCTGGTCCGCGGTGACCGCCGCGCGCGGCACCTCGATCATCGTGCCGATCGGGATCGGCAGTTTGACTTTCTTGGCCCGCTCGACCTCAGCCAGGGTCTTGCGGATCAGGTCCTTCTGCGCGACCAGCTCTTTGACGTTGCCGACGAGCGGCACCATGATCTCGGGCTGCGAGCCTTTGACCGCGGCCGCGGCCTCGCCGATTGCGCGGACCTGCATTTCGGTCACCTCCGGATAGCTGATGCCGAGACGGCAGCCGCGGTGCCCCAGCATGGGGTTGGCCTCATGCAGCGATTCGACCACCTCACGGATCTGGTCGGCCGTGACGCCCATCTCCTGCGCCATTTCGTTCTGGCCGGCCTCGTCCTGCGGCAGGAACTCGTGCAGGGGCGGGTCCAGCAGCCGGACGGTGCAGGGACGCCCTTTGAGCGCCTTGAACATGCCGATGAAATCCTTGCGCTGCAGCGGCAGCAGCTCTTGGAGCGCCTGGCGGTACTGTTTCAGCGGAATCTCCAACTCCCGCTCCAGCCGGACGCGCTCCTCCGCGTCCGCGCACACGGCCAGCTCCTGCCGCAGGCATTTCACTGTTTCCGCAACCAGGATCATGCGGCGGAAGCTGACCACCCGGGCACCCTCGAAGAACATGTGCTCGGTGCGGCAGAGCCCGATGCCTTCGGCGCCGAACGCCACGGCTTTGGCGGTGTCGCGCGGCGTGTCGGCGTTGGTCCGCACGCCCAGCTTGCGGTATTTGTCCGCCAGCGCCATGATCATTGCGAACGGGCCGGTCAGTTTCGGATCCTCGGTTTCGATCTGGCCCTCGTACACCAGGCCGGTCGAGCCGTTCAGCGAGATCCAGTCCCCCTCCTTCAGCACCAGCTTGTTGCAGGAGATGGTTTTTTTATCGTAACTGATGTGCAGTTCGCCGCAGCCGGAGACGCAGCACTTGCCCATGCCGCGGGCCACCACCGCCGCGTGCGAGGTCATGCCCCCGCGCGCGGTCAGGATGCCGGCCGCCACATTCATGCCGCCGATATCCTCGGGACTGGTCTCGATGCGGCAGAGAATGACCTTCTTGCCCTCCCGGGCCCACAGTTCGGCGGTCGCCGCGTTGAAGACGATCTGGCCGGTGGCCGCCCCCGGCGAGGCCGGCAGGCCCACGGTGATCTTTTTGGCCTTGGCCTCGGCGCTGCGCACGAAGACCGGGTGCAGGAGCTGATCAAGCTGGCCGGGCTCGACGCGCATCACCGCCGTTTTCTCGTCAATGATCTTCTCCTGGACGAGATCGGTGGCGATCTTCACCGCCGCGGCCGCGGTGCGTTTCCCGTTACGGGTCTGCAGCATGAACAGCCTGCCGTCCTCGATCGTGAATTCGAGGTCCTGCATGTCGCGGTAATGGCGCTCCAGCTTGACGCGGATCGCGTCGAGCTGCCTGAAGACCTTGGGCATGGCCTCCTCCAGCGCCGGGTACTGCGCCTTGCGCACCGCCTCGGTGATGTTGCGCGCCTTGGCCCATTCGCGCGAGCCCCGGACCGTGATCTGCTGCGGCGTGCGGATCCCCGCCACCACGTCCTCGCCCTGCGCGTTGATCAGGTATTCGCCGTAAAAGTACTTGTGCTCGCCCGTGGAAGGGTCGCGTGTGAAGGCCACACCCGTGGCGGAGTTGAGGCCGGAGTTGCCGAACACCATGGTCTGCACGTTCACGGCCGTGCCGAGCAGCCCGCGGATGTCGTTCAGCGCCCGGTACTTGATGGCCCGCGGGTTGTTCCAGGAACCGAACACCGCGTCGATGCCGCGCCAGAGCTGTTCCATGGCGTCGGTCGGGAAGGCGCACCCCTTGACCTCCCGCACCCGTTTCATGTACCGCGCCACCACCTCCTGGAGGTCTTCGGTCATGAGCTCCGTGTCGAGCGTGTATCCCCTGGCGTGTTTCACGGCTTCCAGTTCCCGCTCGAACTCGTGGTGCTCCACGCCCATGACCACGTTGCCGAACATCTGGATGAAGCGGCGGTACGAATCCCACACGAAGCGCGGGTTGCCCGTGCGCGCGATCATGGCCTCGACCGTCTCGGGGTTGAGGCCCAGATTCAGCACCGTGTCCATCATGCCGGGCATGGAGGCGGCCGCGCCCGAACGCACCGAAACCAGCAGCGGGTTGGAGCCGTGGCCGAACGTCTTGCCGGTGGCTTTCTCGAGTTTGCGCAACGCCTCCGTCACCCCGTCGCGGAGCAGCGCGTGCAGGGCCTTCTCGCCGATCTCATAGTATTTCGCGCAGGCTTCCGTGGTGATCGTAAAGCCGGGGGGCACCGGCAGGCCCAGGCCCGACATGTCAGCCAGATTCGCGCCCTTGCCGCCGAGCAGGGCCTTCATGGAGACCGAACCCTCGGAGCGTCCCGAGCCGAACGAATAAACGTATTTTGCCGTTTTTCCCGCAGATTTTGTCGCGCGGGGTGATTTCACAGAAACAGTCTTTTTCACGGTTTTTCCTCTTGGTTATGACGGGAAGATAGTATACCACACGCGCCCCGGGAGAGGGAAGTGCATTAGTGCGTGAATGCGTGAATGCGGGAGTCGGGAGCGCGGGCGTTCCCGCCCGCAACAACGTTTTGCTCACAAGGCCTCGCGCTGCGTCGTGGAACGATCCGCCGCGTAACCCAAACCCAGGCTCGCGGCGCCCCGGCGTGAGACCGTGAGCCAGTCGTGATCCGGGTCCGGGTTCTCCGCATCGAGCATGGGACAGCGCAGCGCGCGGTCGCACCCGAGTGTGGGGACCAGCGGAAAGGCGTGCCGCCGCAGATCGGGCGTTCCCACCCGCGCCGGATGGATCAGGCAGCCCACGCGGCCCGACGCGCGGTCGAGAAAACCGGCGAAGCAGCAGCTCCCCAGCCGCCGTTTCCAATACCAGGCCGCGAACCCCAGCGTGAGCGGCGCGAGCAGGGTCATCAGCAGATGGTCGCGCCACCCGCCGCGCCGCAAATGCGCGCGCACCAGATCGCGGTACCGGGGCCGCGCGCCGTGAGGAGGGAAGAGCTGTTCCGCGGCCCGCGTGTTCGCCTCCAGAAAGGCCGCGGTTTTCTCGCTGTCCCAGCGCATGTTGACGCAGCAGCCGCAACACCCCTGACGGTACGCTTGACACTCCATTCCGGATCTCCCGCTCGCCGTGCCGCACGCACGGTCATCCGTAGAAGTATGCGGCAACCCCCGGCAAAGGTCAACGGCACATCGGTGGTTCGATTCCGTTTCACCTAAACGGAATCGCACCCGGGCAACGGAACGCGGCGCTGGCCGTTCGTGCGGAACCTGCTATACTGGCCGTCTGAATCGTCTGTGGGGCAGGCACATCTGTGAGCAGGGGCGCGACTGCACCGGTTCGGCCGGATGCCTGCGCCTGACGGGGTGCGACGGCGCGGGCGCGCCGGAAGAAAACGGGAAAGGGGTTGCATGAGGCGGTGCCTGAAGGATGAGGGCGTACGGTTGGCTTGCGCCAGCGCGGGCGGCAGCGTGATGGCAGGCGTGTGGCTGGCCGAGGGGCTGCGGGTGCTGGACACCTTCGCGGGCCGCACCGCGCCCGCGCTGGCCGCCTGTGCCGCCGCCGTGGCCGCCGGCCTGGTTGCGGGGGCTCTCGCCGCCGCCCTTCCGGCGCGCCGGGTGCGGCATCCCGCGGCGTGGATGGGCGGGGCGCTGCTGGGATGCGCGGTCGCGCTGGTGGCGCTGCTCGCGGTCCTGCCCGCGATGTCCGCCGGGTGGCAGCGCCTGGTGGGCGACCTGTCGCGCACGTTCGGCGACTACCTGCTGGCTGCCGTCAAAACGGCCGCCGTGCTGTTTCTCGTCCCGGCGGCGCTGGCCGGCGCGGCCGTCCGCTTCGCGCTGGCGGCCGTCCGCACGGGGCGCGCGGGCCCGGGGCAGGCGCTGACGCTGTGTCTGCTGCTCGGTCTGCTGCCCGCGGCCTCCGGTTTCGGGTTCGGCCGGACGGTGCTGGCGTCCGCGGCGGACACGGAAACGCTGCTGCGGCTGGGCACGCTGTGGTGCGGCGCCCTGGCCACGCTCCTGCTGTGGGGGCGCGGGTGGATGGCCGCGCTGCCGTTTGCGGCGGTGGCGGCGCTGATCACGGCGGTGCGGCCCGGCGCGCGGCCGGGCGTGCTGGCGGACGGCCTGTTCGCGCGCCTGGTGCACCGGGACAGCGGTTTCGCGCGGGGCACGCCGGTATTCGCGCACCGGACGCGCCATCACGCCGTGGCCCTGTTCCGGGACGACGATTACGAAACCGTGCTGACCCTCGACGGGCGGCCGGTGCTGTTCGGCAACCGTTTCCACACGGCGCGCACGCTGACCGGGCTCCTGCCGGCGCTGCTGCATCCCGCCTGCGCCAAAGCCGCGGTGCTGGGTCCGGAGGCGGGGCTGTATCTGCCGTTCGTCGTCCGCGCGGGCGTCACCAACGTGGCGGTGGCGGGCACCGACCGGGCGGTCGTGGAACTGGCTCTGGCCGCGGACCGGCTCGTCACGGGCGGGGATGCGGTGGATGCGCGGAATTTGAAACGCAAGGCGCGGCTGACGCGGCGGGCGGGGTATGACCTCATCCTGCTGGCCGGGGAACCGCTGTGGTTGCGCGGGACCGGCGGCTCGGTGGGCGCGAAGCTGTTCAGGCGCTGCCGCGCGGCTCTCTCGGATAGCGGGATCGTGGCGCTGCACCTCGATGCGCGGGCCTTGCCCACGGCACGGTTCGCCGCGGTGGCCCGGCGTTTCGCCGCCGTGTTCGGCGAGGTGCAGGTGTGGCAGACCGGTCCTGAAGATTGGCTGCTGGTCGGCGCCGCCCGGCCATTCGAGGCGCGGGCGGACCGCATGCTCGGGCTGTTCGAGCGGCGTGAGGTCACGCGCGACTGCGCGCGGGCGGGGATCCGGAGCCTGCCCGAGATCCTGGCGTGCCGGGTAGGCGACGGCCCCGCACTGGCGTCCTGGCTGGAGCGCGCGCCGGCCCCCCCGTTTGGATTCGGGGTTTGGCGCGCGCCGCGGACGGCGTTCCCGTCGGGGGCCGCGGACCGGCTGCGCACCGCATCGCTGGACACGCTGCGGCCTGAGGACAACTCCTGGCTGCGGCCGGGCGCGCTTGATGACGCGGTGCGTGCGGCCCTGCTGGAAAAAGCCGGCGTCTGCGCGGAGGCGCGCCGGCGGGCGGCCTCCGCGTTCGCCTTGCGCGAACAGGGCCGGGGCGAGGACGCCCTGCGGGCCGCGCGCGAGGCGGCGGGCCTTCATCCTTCCGGCGTTTTGCTGACGCCTTTCGGCGAATCGCTGGATCTCGAGGGCCGCCGGCGGATCGCGATCGGCGATTTCAAAGGCGCGCTGAAGTGTTACGAGCATCTGCTTTCACTCCAGCCCGGCCTGGCGCGCGCGCATTACGGAATGGCCTACTGCCTGCGGGCCACCGGCGAGGCGGAGTCCGCATACCTCCATTTCGCGCGTGCGGTGGCCGCGGCGCCCGCGCAGGTCCCTTACCGTCTGGCCTTCGCGCAGGCCTGTTCGGCCGTGGCGGAATATGCGGAGGCCGACCGGCAATACGAGGCGGCGCTGCGTCAGGAGCCCGACAATCCGGAAGTGTTGTTCCGCTTCGCCCGGGGGCTCGCCCTCGCCGCGCGGCCCGAAAAGGATTTCGCGCGGGCCGTCCGGCTGGCCGAGCGCGCCTGCGTGGTCACGCGCTGGCGGCGTCCGGAGTACGCCTACGGGCTCGCGGACCTCTATCTGGACGCCGGACGCGTGCTGGAGGGCATGGGACTGAAACGGCGGCTGAAGGAGGGGCTGCCCTCCGAATCCGCCGTTCCCGGCGGAAAGGGGGACGCGCGATGAGTACGGCCGTTGCGGCGTTCGGCGCGCTCTCGCCGGAGCGCGTGCTGGAGGCGGTGGAGAGCGGCTTGCGCTGCCGCTGCACCGGTCTGCTGCGCCCCTTGCCGAGCTATATCAACCGCGTGTACACGGTCGAATCGGAGACCGGGGAAACGGTGGTCGCCAAGTTCTATCGCCCCGGGCGCTGGACGCGCGAGGCCGTCCTTGCGGAGCATGACTTTGTGCTGGCCTGCGCCGCGGACGAGATCCCCGTGATCGCGCCGTTGCCTCTCGCGCAAGGCGGCACGGTGGGGGATGCGGACGGCATCGCCTTCGCCCTGTATCCGCGGCGGGGCGGGAGGCCGATCGAGCCTGCCGATCCCGGCAACGCGCTCTGGGGGCGTCTCGGCGCCCTGCTGGCGCGCGTCCACCGCGTCGGCGCCCGCGCGCCCGCGCCGGCCCGGCTGACGCTGCACCCGTTGTCCGCCACGGCTGAGGATCTCGCGTACCTGCTGGACGGCGGGTTTCTGGAGGCGCGCGAGGCCGCGCGCCTGGACTCGTTTGCCGCGGCGCTGTTTGACCGCATCGTGCCGCAGTTTGAAGCGCTCGGCGGCGAGGTCATCCGGCTTCACGGCGACTGCCAGCACACCAATGTGCTGGAGCGGCCCGAGACCGGCTTGTTCCTGATCGATTTCGACGATATGATGAACGGCACGCCGGTGCAGGATTTGTGGATGCTGCTTCCGGGCCGGGCGGAGGAGTGCGCGGCCGAGTGGGAACAGATGATCGAGGGGTATGAGACCTTCCGCGCGTTTGACCGGCGCACCGTGCGGCTGATCGAGCCCCTGCGCGCGATGCGCATGATTTACTATCTGGCCTGGTGCGCGCGGCAGGCCCATGACGCCTCGTTCCGGCAGAATCATCCTGATTGGGGCGCGCGCGCCTTCTGGGCTTCGGAGCTGGCCGAGCTGGAAACGCAGCTCGGGGTGATCGGAGAGGATGCGGCGGGAATCGGATAACCAAGGAAGGAACAGAGGAAATGAAATCGAGAATGCGCATTACGGCATGTGCCGGGGTCCTGCTGGCCGGGCTGACCGGATGCCAATCCATGGATGGGCATGAGGGCGCGGTGATCGGCGGCGCGGTGGGGGCCGCGGGCGGCGCGCTGATCGGCTCCGCCGCCGCGGGCAGCGGCAACCGCGGCACCGGCGCGGCGATCGGCGGGATCATCGGCGGCGCGGCAGGCGCGGTGGCCGGCGACCAGTTGCACGACAAGAAAAAGTAGCGGCCCCCTCCTTGCGGGCAACAGAGGAAAACCGTGTGATCCGCGGATTCCGCTGTTTACGCTTGAACCGGCTGGTCTTCTTTTCGTATGATGCCACACGTTTTCCAAACCATACGTGTTCCGGAGAGGTGGCCGAGTGGCTGAAGGCAGTGGTTTGCTAAACCGCCGTATCGGATAAAACCGGTACCGGGGGTTCGAATCCCCCCCTCTCCGCCAAT
>JAVEYH010000002.1:29042-101080 GCA_034003585.1 Kiritimatiellia bacterium | reverse complement strand
GAACGCGTTGCGGGCGGCTGCCGCATCGCGATCGGACCGCAGTACAAAACCGTGTGGTATGAACTGGATGTCCGGTAAACATGCCGCGAGGCGCACGGTCCCGCGTGTCGTGCGCCGAGCGCCGGGGAAGGCGCTCCCGCGGTGACGCGAAACAGGAGAAGGAGAAACGATGAAAAGAGGGCTGGGTGTTTTGGCGGCGGTCGGTATGGCGACCGCTATGATCGCGGCGGAGAAGACGCCGCTCAACCAGCGGCAGGCGCGCCCGTCGCCGGCGTGGCTGACAGGCGGCGTCCTGTATCAGATCCAGCCGCGGGCGTTTACGCCAGAGGGTACGCTCAAGGCTGCGCAGGCGCGGTTGCCGCGCCTGGCGGAGCTGGGGGTGACCGTGCTGTATCTGTGTCCGGTCTTTGTGGCGGATGACGACATGGACCGGGCCTTCTGGAGTCCGCGTCAGAAGAAATCGGGGATGAACAACCCGCGTAATCCCTACCGCATGAAGGATTTCTACCATGTCGATCCCGAGTACGGCACGGATCAGGATCTCAAGGATTTTGTGGCGGCCGCGCACGCGCTTTCGTTGCGCGTGATGCTTGACATGGTGTATCTGCACTGCGGGCCCAAGGCGGTTTTCATCGAACCGAATCCCGATTTTGTGAAGCGGGCCGAGGACGGCAAGGTCAAAAACGCGGGCTGGAGCTTTCCGGGATTGAATTTCAAAAGCCCCGGGTTGCGCGAATACCTCTGGAAAAACATGGAGATGTGGATCCGCGAGTTCAACGTGGACGGCTTCCGCTGCGACGTGGCGGACGGCATCCCGCTCGATTTCTGGGAAGAGGGGCGCGCGCGCATCGAACGCATCAAGCCGGATGTCGGCATGCTGGCGGAAGGCACGCGCAAGGAGGATCAGCTCAAGGCGTTCGATCTGGACTATGGTTGGGGCGCGGTCTTCAAAAAGTGGGACAACGCGGGCGCGATCCGCAAGCAGTGGACCGCGATGCGTGACCAGCGTCCGCGCGGGGGGGCGAAGTTTGTGCGCTTCATCGACAACCACGACATCGCCAACGATGATTACAACAACCGTCTGGAGAAGCGCTGGGGCGCGGCGCGCGTCGAGGCCGCGCTGGTCTGGCTCTTCACCATGGACGGCGTGCCCTTCCTCTATAACGGGCAGGAGGTGGCGGACGCCGCGCGGCACAGCATTTTCGGTCGCGCGCCGATCGATTGGGCGAACGGCGGGACCGAGGCGGGCAAGGCGCGGTTCGCTTTCGTGCAATCGCTCTGCGCGTTGCGCAAGTCCGAACCCGCGCTCACGCGGGGTGACCTCGTCTGGCTTGACACGGATCAGCCGGAAACCGTGAGCGCGTTTGCGCGCACGCTGCAGGGCACACGGATCGTGTCGGTCATCAACCTCAGCGGGCAACCGGTGAAGGTGACGGTCAAAGGGGCCGAAGGCGGCCTGACGCCGCTGTTGACCCGTGACGCGAAAGGGGTGGGTCAAACGGAGTGCGCCATAGGCCCGCATGGATTTTTTGTGGGCAAAGCGGGGCCGTTTTAACAGGGAGGGTTCCGGGTGTTGGCGCACGCAACGGCACACAGGAACCCCGGGGGGTGGCGGCTCGGGATCGCGTTCGTGGTTGCTCTCGCCGCCGCGTTCAGCGTGGCCGCGGAAGCGTCGGACGCGGCGTTGCGGGGGCAACTCGCGCAGGCGGGGGATTGGCTGCGGCAAAACCCGCCGGACGGCACGAACGCGACCGCGCGCCGTGAGCGGATGGCGGTGCTTCAGGCAGCCGGCGACCGGCTCACGGCTCTCGACTACCGCGATTACGCCCGGTCCTGGGCAACCAACGCGCTGCTGGCAGACCGCCTGGAAGCGCAGCATCCGGTACTCGGCTATCTTCGCGACGCGCTCGCCGCCGCCGCGGATGATATTCGGCGCACGCGGGTCCGCGAAGGGCTCGCGGTGTGGTTTCTCTACAACATGGGCTACGTGTTCAAAACGCCGTGCGCCTGCTTCGGGATCGACTTAGACGGCCGGGGGTTGGAGCGGCTCGCGCCGGATTTGGATTTCCTTCTCGCCTCGCATGAACACGGCGATCATGTGCACGAACCTTTGGTTCTGGCGATGCTGGCGCAAGGGAAACCGGTCGTCACACGCTGGTTTCCGGGAAGCCTGCTTGTGAACCAGTGTACCCATCTTGTTTTCGGCGAGATTCAGGTCCGCATTGAGATCGGCGACCACCACTATGAGCAGCCGCGCCAGCGTGACAACATGCTGATGTTCGAGGTGGACTGCGGCCCTGCAGCAGGCCACGCGGTCGTGTACCACAGCGGGGACAACAGCCAGATCAAAAAAATACGGTCCGCCCGGCGGGTCGATCTCTTCATTCCCCATGTTTCGGTCGGATTGCCGATCGCCGATGCGATTCGCAAGATGGACCCGGGGATGACGTTCGTGTCGCATGTGATGGAGCTGGGGCATTCGCCATTGCCTCCCCATGCCTGGCGCTGGCGGTATGACTATGCGTTTGAAACCATCCGGGACATCCCCGAGAGGAAGGCCGCGGTGCTGACGTGGGGCGAACGCTGGCTTGTCCCGGGCACGTCGGTGCAGCGCTAGGCTGCCGAGGCGTCAGCGGACGCGCATCTGGACGCGAGGATCGTGCGTTTTCGTAAAAGGGGTATCCGTTCCGGGTAGGGATGCCTCCCCGAGGCGTCCGCGGACGGTTCGGGGAACCGTCCTTGCCGACAATCGAACCTTCTCTGCAAAATAACGTAAACCGCTCTCGCCACCCGTTTCCTGACGGCCAGTTCATTACGCAAAGGTTCCGCGGCATTGCGGGCGGCGGCGGCTTCTGATACAGTACCCCACATGTCCAAACCGCGCACAGGAGGCTGTCCGGGCGGATGGCGGAGGAGTGTTCCCGCCGTACTCTCCGGCGTGGCGCTGCCGTTGCTGATGTGGTGGTCGGGGTGTCTCACGGACCGGATCCGTCCTCCCGGCGGACGCCAGTCCGAAGTGATGGTTTTCGAGGTGACCGGTTACTGCGACTGCGGCATCTGCTGCAGTTGGGAGCGCACGTGGTTCGGCTTGGGGTCCGCGGTGGTCAGCAGCGGACCGAACAAGGGGCGGCCCAAAGAGATCGGGGTCACGGCCAGCGGCACGCGCACCCGGCGCGGGACCGTGGCGGCGGACACCTCCGTGTTGCCGTTCGGAACCATCGTGTATGTTCCGGGCTATGGCTACGGGCGCGTGGAGGACCGCGGCGGCGCGATCAAGGGCGCCAAGCTGGATTTGTGGCACAAATCGCATACGGAAGCCCGGGAGTGGGGCCGCAAGACCCTCCGTGTGCGGGTGTGGAAACCGTAAGACGATGCAGCCTTCCCGGTGGCGAAAACGCGGAACCGGAGACCGGAAACAATATGAGCGACGAGAACACGGCGGCGGAATCGGATACCAGCCGGCACTTTCTGAAGCAGTGGATTGCGGAGGATGTGGCGGCCGGACGGACGGGCGGACAAGTGGTGACGCGGTTTCCGCCGGAACCGAACGGATATATCCACATCGGGCACGCCAAGGCGATCTGCATCGACTTCGGCATGGCGCGGGAGTTCGGGGGACAATGCAACCTGCGCATGGACGACACCAACCCCTCCAAGGAGTCGGACGAATACGCCGAGAGCATCAAGCGGGACATCCGCTGGCTGGGTTTCGACTGGGGGGACGGGTTTTACAGCGCGGCGAATCTGTTCGACCGCATGTGCGAGATCGCCGAGAACCTGATCCGCGGCGGCCACGCCTATGTCTGCGGCCTGACGCAGGAGGAGTGGAAGGCGTACCGCGGTGTCCCCACGGTTCCGGGCCGGGAGAGTCCGACCCGCAACCGTTCGCCCGAAGAGAACCTCGCGCTGTTCCGCCGCATGCGGGCGGGCGAATTTCCGGACGGGTCGCTCTGTCTGCGCGCCAAGATCGACATGGCGTCTCCCAACATCCATTTCCGCGATCCGGTGCTCTACCGCATCCTGCATGTGCCGCACTATCATGCCGGCGACACCTGGTGCGTCTATCCGATGTACGATTTCGCGCATCCGATCGAGGACGCGTTTGAAGGGGTGACCCATTCGATGTGCACGCTCGAGTTCGAAGTGCACCGCCCGCTGTACGACTGGGTGATAGACCGGATGGATGAAATGGGGCTTCTGACGGTGCGTAACGGGGTCAAGATCCGTCCGCAGCAGCGGGAGTTCGCGCGCCTGAACCTGACTTACACCGTCATGAGCAAGCGCAAGCTGCTGCAGTTGGTGGAGGAGAAGCGCGTCACGGGGTGGGACGATCCCCGCATGCCCACAATCTGCGGGTTGCGGCGCCGGGGGTACACGCCCGAGGCGATCCGGGATTTCTGCGAGCGCATCGGCGTATCGAAATTCGAGAGCGAGACCGATGTGGCGCTGCTGGAATACTGCGTGCGCGATGACCTCAACCGGCGCGCGGTCCGGCGCATGGCGGTGCTCGATCCCGTGAAGGTGGTGATCGACAATCTGCCGGAGGGGCACGCCGCGATGGTTGAAGTGGCGAACAACCCCGAGGATCCCTCCGCCGGCACGCGTAAAATCCCCTTCAGCCGCGAGGTGTATATCGAGCGCGACGATTTCATGGAGGTGCCCGCGAAAAAGTTTTTCCGCGTGACCCCGGGCCAGGAGGTGCGCCTGCGCGCCGCCTGCCTGTTCACCTGCACGCATGTGGTGAAGGACGCCGCCGGGACGGTCACGGAAATCCACGGGACCTGTGATCCCGACTCGACGGGGGGCAACGCCGCCGACGGCCGGAAAGTCAAGGGCACCCTCCATTGGGTCTCCGTCGCGCACGCCGTGCCGCTGGAGGTGCGGCTGGTTGACCGGCTCTTCACGGTGCCGGACCCGATGGGCGATCCGCAGCGCGATTTTCTCTCGTTCCTCAATCCCGACTCCTGCCGTACGGTGACCGCGTATGCCGAGCCGGCGCTGCGGGATGCGGAACCGGGAGAGCGCTTTCAGTTCGAGCGTCTCGGGTATTTCTGCGCGGACACCCGCGATTCGCGCCCCGGTGCGCCGGTTTTCAACCGGACGGTGACGCTCAAAGACTCATGGGCCCGGCAGGCGGCCGGACCGAAACGTTAACGGGAGAAAGGGTTTTTTCATGGCGCAAAACGTGGTGGAGAAGATTTTGTCCGCGCATCGGGTGTCCGGAGAACTGACGCCGGGCGGGGAACTGGCGATCCGGGTCGATCAGACCCTGACGCAGGACGCGACCGGCACCATGGCGTTCCTGCAGTTCGAAAGTATGGGGCTCGACCGGGTGAAAGCCGATCTGGCCGTCAGCTATGTGGACCACAACACGATCCAGGTGGGTTTTGAGAACGCGGACGACCACGCCTACCTCAAGAGCGTGGCGCAGCGGTACGGCGCGGTTTTCTCGCGGCCCGGCAACGGGATCTGCCACCAGTTGCATCTCGAACGCTTCGGCAAGCCGGGCGCGACGCTGCTGGGCAGCGATTCGCACACGCCCACGGGCGGCGGCATCGGGATGATCGCGATCGGCGCGGGCGGCATCGATGTTGCGGTGGCGATGGGCGGCGGGCCGTTTTATCTGACCTGCCCGAAGGTGACGCGGGTGTGGCTGACCGGCGCGCTCAGGCCGGGGGTCTCGGCCAAGGACGTGATTCTGAAGGTGCTGTCGGTGTACGGTACCCACGGCAACGTGGGACGCGTGTTGGAGTATGGCGGGCCGGGCGTGGCCGCGCTCGGCGTGCCGGCGCGCGCGACGATCACTAACATGGGCGCGGAGCTGGGCGTGACCACCTCCGTTTTCCCGAGTGACGCGGTGACGCGGGCCTTCCTGAAAGCGCAGGCGCGCGAGGCGGACTGGACCGCGCTGGAAGCGGACCCGGACGCGCGCTACGAGAGCACGCTGGAGATCGATCTGGACGCGCTGGAACCCCTGGCCGCGTGTCCGCACTCGCCGGGGAGCATCGCCACCGTCGCGTCGCTCGCCGGCCGGCGGGTCAATCAGGTTCTGATCGGTTCGTGCACCAATTCCTCCTACCGGGATTTGAAGACCGTGGCCCTGATGCTGCGGGGGCGCAAAACGCATCCCGATGTGGAGGTCGGGCTGGCCGCGGGATCGCGCCAGGTGGTGGCGATGCTGGCGCGGGAGGGGTTGCTGGCCGATCTGGTCGCCGCGGGGGTGCGCATTCTGGAGAACGCCTGCGGCTTCTGTATCGGGAACCACATGTCACCGGGCACGAATGCCGTCAGCCTCCGCACCAGCAACCGCAACTTTGAGGGACGCAGCGGGACGCAGTCGGCGCAGGTGTATCTGGTGAGCCCCGAGACTGCCGCCGCCGCCGCGCTGGCCGGAGCGTTCACGGACCCGCGAACCATTGAGACCCTGCCGCAAGAGGTGGAGGAGCCATCGGTGTTTTGGATCGACGACAGCATGTTCCTCTTCCGCGGGACCGCGGGACGCGGGGTGCCGGGGACCGGAATCGCGCGCGGCCCCAACATCGGCAAGGTGCCGGCCGGTCAGCCGTTGCCCGACCGTCTGGACGGGGTGGCGACCGTCAAGGTGGGCGACAAGATCACGACCGATCACATCATGCCCGCGGGCGCGCGTCTGAAATACCGTTCCAACGTGCCGCAGTACGCCCGCTACGTCTTTGAGCACGTCAGCCCGTCATTTTACGCCGAGGCCAGCGCCCATCGCGACGCGGGGCTTCACAACATCATCGTGGCGGGGGAGAGTTACGGGCAGGGATCGAGCCGCGAGCATGCGGCCATGTGCCCGATGTATCTCGGGGTGCGGGCCCTGCTGGCCAAGAGCATCGAGCGTATCCACTTCGCGAATCTGATCAATTTCGGCATCGCGCCGTTTGTCTTTGATGATCCGGCGGCCTATGACGGGGTTTCCCAGGGTGATCGCTTGGTGATCGACAATCTGCGCGCGGCCATCGCCTCCGACGGACGGGTGACGGTGCGCAATCAAACGCGGGGGAACGCGTTCACCGCCACAGCGGTGTTGAGCGCGCGCCAGAAGAATCTGCTGTTGAACGGGGGCCTGCTGGCCTCCGCGGCGGCGGGCGCCGCACGATAAAACCGATTGACCGCGCGGTCAGACAAAAGGTAACATCCACGCATCATGAGCGAGAACGAAGAGGCGAAGCCTGCCGCGGACGGACAGGAAAACGACGGGATTGTGCTGGATCTGAATTTTGCGCCGAACTGGGCGCGCACCTCTCCGGAGGATCAACTCCAGCGCTATCGGCACGACCGGTACGACGATGGCGGGGAGAGCCACGATCGTTTCGGCGGCCGCGACCGCCGGCCGGCGCGCTTTGACGGCGGCGACCGGGATCGGCGCCGTCCCGACCGGCGTCCGCCCCCGCGCCGTGAGGAGGCGCGCGGGGACTTCCGGGGCGGCATGCCGCGGCCCGCGTCGCGCGGCGCGGTGGCGGATCTGCGCGGCGCGGCGCCCGCCTCGGCCCCCTTCGAGCACGCGGGGCCGCGGCCCGAGCGGCGCGGTCCGCGCCCGTTCCGGCCCGAGCAGCCCGCGCTGCCGGTCGATATCCGCGTGCTGCCGGAGCAGAAGGCGCTGGGCGCCGTGATCCGGCGCATCCAGACCTCGCACCGCGCGTTCCCGCTGCGTGACATCGCCTGGCTGTTTCTCGACAACCCCAACTCCTGTCTGGTCCGCATCGAACCGCTCAAGGATCAGCCGGTGCCGCTGTTCCAGTGTAAAGTGTGCGGCATGCCCGCGCTGGCGGAAGAGGACATCCGGGCGCATCTGGTGAACCGCCACATGGAGGATTTCTTCGATGTGGAGGAGGTGCCGTGCGAGCCGCCGGCCGGCGTGTTCGTGTGCGTGGCGCGTTGCGGCATGAGCGGTGTGCTGCTCGGTCCCCCGAACCATCACAGTTTCAACGCCAAGGTGCATGAGATGCTGCGGACGCGGTATGCGGATCTGTCGGAGGAAGCCTACCGTGCGCGCATCGAGATGGTGCGCGATGCCGAGAGTATCGAAAAGTGGCGGCAGCAGTGCACCCTCAAAAAAATCTATCGCCGGAAAGGTGCGGCCCCGACCGTTGTCGAGCCTGTTGCCTCCGCGACGGAAGACGGGGGCGCGGAGATCCCGGCCGAGCCCGAGCCCAAGGCTCCGGCCATGGAGCGTGAAACCGCCGAGTTGGTTTTCCTGCGCGAGATTTTACCCGCGCAGATCGCGTCGGTCCGTCATCTGCTCTGCACCGCGTCGGTCGCGATGCAGACCTTGAGCAAACCGCTCTATTACGCCCTGAAGGACACCCTGACGCGCGAGCGCCGCTTTCCGGCCTCACTCTTTTTCGCGCTGCGAGGCGCCTTCCGTCATCGCAGTCTGCACCTGTTCCGCGTCAATGACGCCAAGGGGCAGGACTTTGTGATGCTCAAACCGGCCGTGCCGTTGGATCCCGCGCACGCGGTCCAGGCGTTGCGCGATGTGTTGACCTTCGTCAACGAGCACCCCGCCTGCACCAAGGCCGAACTTGCCACCGCACTGGCGGCCGGCGATGAGGCGAAACTCAAAGAGACGCTGGTGCAGCTCGCGTGGCTGGTGGAGAAGGGGCATGTGGTTCAGTTCTACAACGATGTGCTGAGCGGTCCGCTCGAATATCCCGCATTCCGGTTCCTGCCGGGCGAAAAGGCGGCCGGCGGGCAGCAGGGCGGCCCGCGGCGTCCGCCGCCGGCCGCACCCGCACCCGGCAAATCCGCCAAAGAGGAGCCGGCCCGCGTTGCGGCGACGGTGCCGGACAGCACGGAAACGGCGGCAGCCGTTCCTGCCGTCGAGGCCCCCGCGCCTGTTGCGGCGACGGTGCCGGACAGCACGGAAGAGGTCGTCGTGCCCGCTCCTGTTGTCGAGGCTCCCGCGGAAGGCGCCGCGCCCGTAGCGGAGGGTTTGCCTGCGGCGGAAGAGCCGCGCGCGGCTCCGGAAGCGTAGATGTGCTTTGCTTGGGGCCGGTCTGGGGCGAGGACGCCTTCAAAGGATGTCCACGCGCCGGCCGTTGATGCGGAGCCGTCCGGCGGCGAGCAGTCGCAGCGCTTCCGGATACGCGAGATGCTCTTGCGCCTGAATCCGGGCGTGCAGGGTTTCGGGCGTGTCGTCCGTGAGGACCGGCACGGCGCGCTGGAGGATGATCGGGCCGGTGTCCGTTCCCGCGTCCACAAAGTGGACGGTGCACCCCGCCAGCTTGACGCCGTACTCCAAGGCCTGTTTCCACCCCGCCAGCCCCGGGAACGCCGGAAGCAGCGCGGGATGGATGTTCAGCACGCGTTGGGGGAAGGCGTTCAGCAAACCCGGTTTCACGATGCGCATGAAGCCCGCGAGGATCACGGTGTCGACGCCATGCTCGTGAAGCAGCGCGATGCAGCGCTGTTCCGCCGCGCCGTCCAGTTTGGTCTTGAAGGGGGCGCAATCGAGCCAGGCGTTCGGGATCTTGTGCCGCGCGGCGCGGTTCAGGATTCTGGCCTCCGGCACATCCGACAGGACCAGCCGCAACTCGGCGTTCAGGGTGCCGGCTTCGATCGCGTCGAGCACGGACTGCATGTTGGATCCGGAACCGGAACCCAGGACGCCGATCCGTAACGGGGAGGTAGGGGTAAGCATGCCGGTAGCGTAGTACAATCCGCGCGGTGTGGCAACCGGGAAGTCGGGGTCCGGGAAGTCGGGCAGCTTCCGGCAGCGGCACAGCCCGGTTTTCGTGACGGGGGGCGTTGTGCTGCGCCGGGCGCGTCCGGAGGTGACGCGTCCCCCTCCCTCAAAACACCGCGCGAGGTGGCTTGCGCCGGTTTGCGGTACGTTCCGCTTTCTGCTATACTCTTTTCCTTTTCAGGAAAACGGATGAAATGCGAATTGTGCCATAAGGCTGATGCGGAAACCGTCCTCCGGAGGCCGGAGGGGGATGAGGTCCGGGAATGGTTTGTCTGCCAGGCGTGCGCGCAGGCGGCTGCGAAACCGCCCGCGCCGGACCGGGGTAACCGGCAGGCTGCGGAAGGGCGTGCGCCGGAGGGCCCGGTTCTGCCGTTGCTCGGGATGATTGTGGATGCCGCGTTTGAAATCGCGGACAAACAGGCGGTGCTCGCGGAACCGAGCTGTCCGGTGTGCGGCATACGCCGGAGCGAGTACCGCAAGCGGTCGCGTCTGGGCTGTCCGGCCTGTTATGAGGCCTTTGCCGGTGAGTTGGATGCCGCGCTGCAGGAGCTTCACCGCGCGACGCGGCATACGGGGAAGGCCCCGCGGAACGCCGGGGCGGCCTGTTGCCGGCAGGAACTGGAACGCGCGTTGGACGAGGCGGTGCGGGAGCAGCGGTATGAGGAGGCGATCGCCCTGCGCGACCGGCTGCGCACGCTGGACGGGGGACGGGACGCGGCGCCGGGAGGCGTGTCATGAAAAAGCTGACACCGGAACGGAAACCTTCCGCGACCCCGGCAGGCGGAGCCCGCGCCGAGGAGGTCGCGCTGGTGTGCCGCGCGCGGCTGGCGCGGAATCTGGAGGGCGAACGCTTTCCGGATTGGGCGACGGAGCATGATCACGCGCGCGTGTTTGACCGCGTGCGCACGGCGTTTGAGGCGGCGGCGCCGGATCTGGCGCTCCGGCCGCTCTCGGATTTCAACGCGCGGTATCTGGACATGTTGTGCGAGCAGAACCTGATCAGCCGCGATCTGCTCGGCCGGACTTCGGGAGGCGGGATCGCCCTTCAGCCCCAAAGCGCGGTCTGCGTCATGGTGAACGAGGAGGACCACCTGCGGATACAGGGTTTCGCCGACGGCTTCGACCTGAACCGCGCGTGGCAGCGGGCGGCCCGCATGGATGCGCTGCTCGAACCCCATCTGGCGTACGCGTGGTCGCCGCGGTTGGGATATCTGACGGCCTGCCCCAGCAACGTGGGCACCGGATTGCGCGCGGGCGTGATGGTCCATCTGCTCGGGCTGCGGCTGCTGGGTGAGGTCGAGGCGGTGGCGCGCGGTCTCGAACGGATGCGGCTTCTGGTGCGCGGAATCGGCGGAGAGGGCTCCGAAGCCGTCGGCCAGATCTATCAGATTTCCAACATGGATACGCTTGGTGTGGAGGAGGAAGCGATTGTCGGGCGCGTCACGCGGATTGTCGCGGAGGTGATCCGCCAGGAGTTGAACGCGCGCGAGCGCCTGCTGCGGGAATCGCCGCTGCTGTTGACCGATTGTCTGGCGCGCGCGCTCAGCGTGCTGCAGAACGCGCGGCTGATGTCCGCCGCGGAGGCGCTGGAGTTGTTGTCGGCCGTGCGGCTGGGTGCGGTGCTGGGACGGTTTTCCCGGCTCAAGCCGGGCATGGTGAATCAGTTGATTCTGCTGATGCAGCCGGGACATATGCAGAGCGGGCTGCAGGCGGATCTGAATCCGGATCAGCGCGATGAGATGCGGGCCGCCTTCCTGAATCAGAAGCTGGCCAACGTGAAATGGAAAGGGTGAGGGGTATGGACGGATTCGGGAATTTCACGGCACGCGCGCAGCGCGCGCTTCATTTGGCGGCCCGCGAGGCGGACCGTTTCAATCATCCGTACATCGGGACCGAGCACCTCCTGCTGGGACTCATCGCTTTGGGCGAGGGCGTGGCGGTCGAGGTGCTGGAAGAGCTGGATGTGTCGCTGGAGGATGTGCGCATCGCGGTGGAGCGGATGGTCGGGTTCGGCGGCGAGACCAAGACCAAGGGCGAGCTGCCGCATACGCCGCGCACCAAGAAAGTGCTGCATTTGGCGGTAGCCGAGGCGCATGCCATGCATCAGCCGCAGGCGGGCACGGAACATCTGCTGCTGGCGCTGCTGCGTGAAGGCGAGGGCGTGGCCGCGCAGGTGCTCCAATCGCTCCATGTCCGGCTGGAGGCGGTGATCGAACAGATCCGTCTCGGCATGGAGGAGGGGGAAGAGGACGAGGAGGAGGGCGTGTTCGGGTCCGGTGAGGGTTCCGGCGGGGAGGAGCGTGAGGCCGGGGCCGCGCCGACCGGGAAACCGGAGGAGGCCGCGGGCGGCAGGAAAGAGCGAAGCCGGACACCCGCGCTGAATGCGTTCGGACGCGATCTGACCGAACTGGCCAAGAAAGGCGGACTCGATCCGATGGTGGGGCGCGCGAATGAGTTGGAACGCCTGATCCAGATCCTCTGCCGCCGTTCCAAAAACAATGCGGCGCTGCTGGGCGAGGCCGGGGTCGGCAAGACGGCCGTGGTGGAGGGGTTGGCGCAGGCGATCGCGTCGGGCGATGTGCCGGAGCGCATGCGCGACAAGCGTGTGATCGCGCTGGACATGGCGCTGCTGGTGGCGGGCACCAAGTACCGCGGCCAGTTTGAGGAACGGCTCAAGGCGGTGGTCGATGAGGTCCGCCGCGAAACGAACATCGTGCTGTTTCTCGACGAACTGCACACCATTGTCGGCGCCGGCGGTGCCGAGGGCGCGATGGACGCGGCGAACATCATCAAGCCGGCGCTGGCGCGCGGCGAGCTGCAGTGTATCGGCGCCACCACGCTCAATGAGTATCGGCGTCACATTGAAAAGGACGCCGCACTGGAGCGCCGCTTCCAGACCGTGCGTGTGGACGAGCCGACCGTGGAGGAGACGGTCGAGATCCTGAAGGGCCTGGCGCCGCGCTACGCCGCGCACCACAACGTCGCCTACGAAGAGGAGTCCCTGACCGCGGCCGCGAAGCTGACGGCGCGTTACCAGCCCGGGCGGCAACTGCCGGACAAGGCGATCGACGCGATCGATGAGAGCGGCGCGCGGGTGCGGATGCGGGTTTCGGCGCGTCCGCCGGATTTGCGCGAGCAGGAGCAACGGATTCGCGAGATGGGCCAGAAAAAGGACGTCGCGATCCGCGAGCAGCATTTCGAGGAAGCCGCGGCGCTGCGCGATGAGGAGCGCAAGGCCCGTCAGGAACTCGATGCCATCGTGGCGGCGTGGAAGACCGAGCACGCGGAAAAGACACTGACGGTGACGGCGGACGATGTCACGGAAACGGTGGCGCGGATCGCGGGGGTACCGATCAAACGCATGAGCCAGTCTGAACTCTCGCGCCTGCTGCATATCGAAAACGATCTGGAAGAGACGGTCGTGGGGCAGACCCCCGCGGTGCGGGCGATCGCCCGGGCGCTGCGCCGTTCGCGGGCCGATTTGAAAGATCCGCGGCGGCCGATCGGCTCCTTCATTTTTCTGGGGCCGACCGGTGTGGGCAAAACCCTGCTGGCCAAGACCCTGGCCGAGAAGATGTTCGGCGACGGCAAAGCCCTGATCCAGATCGACATGTCGGAGTACATGGAGAAATTCACGGTCTCGCGGCTCATCGGCTCGCCTCCTGGTTATGTGGGGCACGAAGAGGGGGGGCAGCTTACCGAACGCGTACGCCGGCGGCCTTACAGTGTCGTGCTGTTCGACGAGGTGGAGAAGGCGCATCCGGATGTGATGCACATGCTGCTCCAAATCCTGGAGGAGGGCCGCCTCACGGACAGTCTGGGACGTCAGGTGGATTTCCGCAACACAGTGGTGATCCTGACCTCGAACCTCGGATTCGACTACGCGAAGCAGGGACAGGGATTGGGCTTCGGCCGCGAGAGCGCGGCGGATGATTATGACCGCCTGCGTGAACGGATGATCCAGTCCGCGAAACTCGTGTTCAAACCGGAATTGCTGAACCGGTTTGACGAGATCATCGTCTTCCGGAAACTGGACCGGCAGGATGTGGTCCGGATTTTGGACATCGAGCTGGCCGGGGTCCGCAAGCGTCTCGCAACAAAGGGGATTTGCCTGGAGGTGACGGAGGCGGCGGCCGCCTTTCTGGTCGGCAAGGGATTCGATCCGGCGCTCGGCGCGCGCCCGTTGCGGCGCACGGTGGAGCGGCACCTGGAGGACCCGCTCGCGGAAGAGCTGTTGCGCGGCGTGCTGACTGCGGGCACGGTCGAGACGACGCTGAAAGAGGATGGGACGGGATTGCATTTCCGGATGCAGGACGAGCTGCCGCTGCGCACGCCGGGTGAGGAAACGGCCGCGCCGGCCCGCAAGGGAAAAAAGGGAGGCGCCGCAAAGGCGGACGCCGCGCCCCAGGCCGAACCGAAACCGAAAAAGGGGCGGAAACGCGGCAAGGCGGTGTGAGTTTTCCGGCCGCACGGGGGGCGTGGGCCGAAACGGGGAAACATGCGCGGTTCAGCGCAGATTCAGGAGGGTGCCTGAGGGCCAGACCGGCTCGAAAACCGTGACGCGCAGGTCGTCCACAAACGCCGAGCCGTTGGTGATGGAGGGTTGGGCGACCGTGCCGGTGCGGAAGATCACCATGGCCTGAACCCCGCTGGCCCCGGCCGGCACGTCGCTGGAGATCAGGAGCAGCTTGTTCGCATCCGCGGGGTCCGTCGGCAGGAGACTGAAGTCATTCGCGCTGGTCACGAATCCGTTCTGCGCGCCGTTGAACAGCCACCACAAACGGAGTTCCACGCGCTGTTCCGAATTGGTGACCAGCGGGTCGGTCGCGGGATGGCGCGCGATTGCGCTGAAGGTCACCCGTTTTCCGGCCAGTCCGGGGTCGTTGATGTTCTGGAACAGATTCAGGTTGTTGGCGGAGTTTTCCGATTGGTCTCCGTTCACCGCCATCCGGAAGGAGTAATAGCCGTTCCGGCGGAACGCCTGGCTCCGTTCGCCGAGAAACTGGTTCGCCTGGACCGACCATTCGGCGGGGGTGCCGTCGGTGCCGGACTCGAAGCCGGGGTTGACGAGCCGGTTTGTCGCGACCGTGAACGCGCCTTCCAGTCTGGCGCGGCGGTCGGGATTTATCTGATGTGAGCCGCCCCAGCGCACGCCGCAGGTGTACTGGTCCTGCGGCGCGTCCAGGTTCATGCGGATCACGGCATATTCGCCCGGCCGGGCACCGAGGTTGTAGAGGCCGTTCAGAAACCGTTTCAGGTTGTCGCGCTCGGCGGCGTTCGGCGTCCAGACGGCGCCGGTGGCCAGACTTTGTCCGGCGGTCACGATGTTGTCGGCTATCTTCACGGGCCATCGGTCGTTCAGAAGTTTGCCGGTCGCGAAATCGTTCGTGGCGAGCCATGCGCTGCTCAATGTGGGGACCGCCTGGTAGCCCAACCCCCAGACATCGATGTTGGCCTGCGGCATGATGCCCGAGAAGGTCGCGACGGTCAGGGACAGGTTCGCCTCTGTGACCGGTTGCTCCGGCAGGGGGAAGAACGCGATGCCGCTCCAGTTCTGCCGCGGTCCCCCGCCGGTTCCGCTGATCAGGTCGGTGGCGGTGCTGACGCCGTTCGAATAGACCCCGCCGTCACTCGCGTGACTGTGAAAAACAAAGGCGCCCTCTTGCGGATCGACGGGCGGCTGCGGACCTTCCGTGAGCGTGAGGGTCAGCTTGGCGCGGCGGTCGGGAGAGAGCTGGTGCGAACCGCCGAAACGCACATTCTTGCCGTTGACCTCCGTGACCGCATCCGGATTGACGCGCAGCACCGCGTAATCGCCGGGCAGCGCTCCCTTGCGGTACAGCCCGTTCAGAAAAGCGGCCAGATTCGTCTGTTGCGCGGCCGTTAACGTCCAGACCGAACCGGAGGCGAAGGACTGGCCGGCCGTGATCACATTGTCGGCGATCTTCGTGAAGGAAACGGCCTGGGGGTTGATCAGGTCGCGCTCATCCGAATCCGTCAGGCACATCCAGGTTTTGTCCATGAGCGGAACGGATTGATATCCCAGCCCCCAGAGATCCAGGTTCGCGGACGGCGGCGCGCCGTTGTTCTGGACCACGGTGAGGGCCAGATCGGCAACCGTGACGGTGTGGGCCGGCAGGGGGAAGAACAGGATGCCGTTGTACTGCACGTCCGCCGCATTGCCGCAGATGAGATCCTGGGCCGGGAACACCCCGGTCGGGAACACGCTGCCGTCGCTGTCGTGGCTGGCGAGGATAACCGCCTCATCCGGCGGCAGGCTGATGCCGAAGGCGTTGGTGAAGGCTTCGCTCATGGCTGCCCCCAGGCGGGTCAGCTCGGTTGTGGTAAGGTGCCACATGTCGGTTCGCGTGTAGCCGCGGGTGTCGGCGTACGAGCCGGGAAAACCGGAGCACAGGTCAACCTGATTGGTGCGCAGCGCGCCGATCATCGCGCGCGTCCGTCCGCCGGTGTTGGCGGGGTCATCATAATAGGGGTCGGGGTTGGCGTCGATGATCGCCAAACAGTAGGCGACCTCCTGCGTGAGCGCCAGATCCTGTTTCAATTGCGCCATCATGGCGCGGAACCGGTTGGTGTACGCGTCGATTGAGGCGTAACTGCCCGTATCGGTTTCACCCTGGAACCAGAAGAACCCCCGGAAAACCGGTTCGTCCCCGGCGGCGGCGATCTCGGTCATGCGGGTCTGCAGGACACTGGTGCCGTTGAGCTGGAACAGGTCATTGCTGTAATTGGGCTTGCCCGTCTCGGTAAACCAGTTGGCGAGTCCCTCCCCGGAATGGTTGGTGTGCGCCATCACCAGGGACGTGCCATAGCCGGCTTTCAATCCGTCGGCGATCGCGGTGGCCCAGACGGCCTTGGCATTCGACTGGCCTCCCGCGAAAAAGACATTCACGGTTTTCGCCTCTCCCCAGCCTGCGGCAAGCAGGTGCGCGACAGCGATTCCGACCCACGGTTGTCTCGTTCTCATCCGCTTTCCTTTCTCCTCCTGAGCCCCTTCGCATCCGGGGCAACGGGGCGGGCCGGACCCACGCCCGGAAAGCCGTAAGGCGGGCCGGCATGCCCACGTATCCGGTCTGCCGTGTATTTTCGCAATTCGTGCCGGCCGCCGTCAACACGGACTTTCCGTTCGACACGTCGCCGGGTTTCCTGCACAATCCCCTGCCGGAAAGGAGGCGAGGTTATGGACGAGAACGGGACGAGGCGGGGGTTTCTCCGGACGGGGGCGTGCGGCGTTGCGGCGTGGGCGCTCTCCGGGAGTGCGCGGCAGGCGGAAGGGGCGTCGGCAAACGAGTCGTTCGCGCGCAAATCGTTCGCGTTGGACGGCAACCGGATCCGGGTGTTTTCCCCGGCGGTCCGGGAACCGGTCACGGTATGGGTCGCGGGCGACACGCATCTGCACCGCGATGACGCGCGCGGCGAACCGTTCCGCGGATACAGCCGCCGCATGGCGGGAGGTTACAACCGCACGCGGCATGTCGAAAGCGGCGCGCCGACCACGCCGGAGGCCTGTTTCGAAGAGATGCTTCAGCGCGCGAAGGAGGCGCGTGTCGATCTGCTCGCGCTGGTGGGCGACCTCTTCAGCTTTCCCTCCGAGGCCGCGATCGAATGGGCCCTGACGAAGCTGGAAGCGTCGGGCGTGCCCTACCTCTATGTCGCGGGCAACCATGACTGGCATTACGAGGGCATGGCCGGATCGAGTGCGGCCCTGCGGGCCGAATGGACGGAAAAACGGCTCAAGCCCCTGTATCAGGGCCACAATCCGCTGATGGCCGTCCGCGAGGTCCGGGGAGTCCGGTTTGTGGCGATCGACAATTCGACCTACGAGATCCTGCCCGAACAACTGACGTTTTTCCGTGAACAGGCGGCGGGCGGCAGGCCGCTGGTTCTGCTCATGCACATTCCGCTCTACGCGCCCGGCCGGCCGGTCGGATTCGGTTGCGGCCATCCCGATTGGGGCGCCGCAGAAGACCGGCACTGGGAGATCGAGCGCCGTCCGCAATGGCCCACTTCAGGACACACGGCCGTCACGCGCGCTTTCCGCCGCGAGGGGTTCGAGACGCCCGGTCTGCTGGGTGTGTTCGCCGGCCATACCCATGTGCAGTCGCTGGATGCGGTGAACGGCGTGCCGCAGGTCGTCACCGCCGCGAATGCCGCCGGCGGCGCGGTGCGCGCCGAATTCCTGCCCGCGCACAACGGTCATTGACAAGCCCGCGCCGATTTAGGATGCTGTCCGCACAGTAGTTGTCAGGGATAACCGCAGGGAGGGGATTATGGGCAAACGGAAACCGGTTCAGAAACGCGTTGCCATCGTGGGGTTCGGGTTCATGGGGCGCATGCATTACGGGCAGTGGAAGAAGATCCGGAACGCGAAAGTGGTGGCCTTGTGCGATCAGAACCGGGCACAGTTCACCGCTCCGGTCCAGGGAGGGAACCTTGCGGGCGCGGATGCCTCCGTGGATTACGGGGAGGCGGTGATCTATGACGACTTCGACCGCATGCTGGCGGAGGCCCGGCCGGAGGTGATCTCGCTGACCCTGCCGACGCCGCTGCACGTCCCGCTCACGGTCAAGGCGCTGAAAGCCGGGGTGAGCGTGCTGTGCGAAAAGCCCATGGCGCTGAATGCGGCTGACTGCGGGGTGATGGTGCGCGCCGCGAAACAGGCGCCGAAGGGCGCGCGGCTGATGATCGCCCAATGCCTGCGCTTCTGGCCGTGCTACGTGTATCTCAAAAAGCTGGTCGACAGCGGGAAGTACGGCAAGATCATCGCGGCCTCCTTCTACCGTTTCAGCGCGCCTCCGGGCTGGCAAAAAGGGTCCAACTGGTTCATGGATGAGTCGAAAAGCGGCGGTGTGGCGCTGGACCTGCACATCCATGATACGGATATCGTCCAGTTTCTCTTCGGCATGCCGCGCGCGGTGACGAGCCGCGCCAGCTATGCGGCGAATGGGTCGATGCGCTATATCTCCACCCTGTACGATGTGGGCGGCGCGGCGGTGACGGCGGAGGGAAGCTGGGCCATGACGCCGACCCTGGGATTCGAGGCCGGGTATGTGGTGACGTTCGAGAAGGCCGTGGTCGTGCTGGACGGCAAACGCGAGAAACCGTTCTGCGTCTACCCCGCCAAAGGGGAGGCGTTCGTGCCGAAACTGCCGGAGGGCGACGGCTACGAGTACGAGATCCGCTGGTTCATGGACCTGCTGTGCGGCCGCAAGGTCGCCTGCGTGACCACGCCGGAGCAGTCGCGCGATTCCGTGCGGATCGTGGACGCGGAAAAACGTTCGGCCCGGACGGGCAAGACCGTGCGCCTCGCGCGGTAAGCGGAAAAAGGGAAGCGAAAACACCGGGCCCGTTCGCCGGACCCGCGGAGGGAAGATCATGCTGAAGTGCGGAACATGGCCGGTGGCCGTTTGCAGTTGGTCGTTCAGAAAAAGCGTGGAGGAGGTCGGGTCCGTGATGACCGCGCTGGGGTTGGAGCACATCAACCTGGCGATCGCCCCGGCGCTGGCGCCGGACGGCGAGGCCTATCTTGATGCCGTGCGCGCGCAGGGCTGGACCGTGACGGCCGGAATGATGAATTTCGACTATGAGGATTACTCCACGCTGGACACGATCAAGGTGACCGGCGGGATCGCGCCGGACGCGCACTGGCCCGCGAGCGGGGAGGCGTTCGCGCGCGCGGCCAAGATCACGGCCGCGCTCGGTTCGCGCTACATCATGATGCACGTGGGCTTTCTGGACCACAGCGATGCGGCCTACGCGAAAAAGTTCTATGACCGCGTGCGCGCGCTCGGGGATGCGGCGGGCGAGGCGGGCGTGACGCTGCTGATGGAGACCGGGCAGGAGACGGCGGAGGAACTCCAGCGTTTCGTGGAGAAACTGAACCATCCGAACGTGCTCTTGAATTTCGACCCGGCCAACCTCATCCTGTACAATAAGGACGAGCCGCTTTCGGCGCTGCGGCGCCTCGCGCCCTGGATCCGGCATATTCACATCAAAGATGCGGTCCGCACCGCCGTGCCCGGCACATGGGGGAGCGAGGTCGTGTGGGGCGAGGGGCAGGTCAACGCCTTTGCGTTCCTGAACGTGCTGGCGGAGGTCGGATACGAGGGCGCCGTGGCCATCGAGCGCGAGGCGGGCGAGCAGCGAGTCCGCGATATCGCCATCGCGGTGCGCCGGCTGGCCGCCTACTGAGGTCACTCCTCTTCGATCAGCGCCAGGGTCACATCCCGCCGTTTGCCGTTGCGGGTTACGGTCAGCCGGACCTGTTCGCCCGGCCGTCGGGGGTCGAGCACGGCTTGCAGCGCTTCGATCGTGTCCACCGGGATGCCGTCCACGGCCTGAATCACATCGCCGAAAATCAGATCCCCGAGCCGGCTGACGCCGATCCCTTCGAGACCCGCGCGCGCGGCGGGTGTCCGTTCCGCCACTGCGTACAGGGCCACGCCCGCGATGCCCGCGCGGGCGGTCACATGATCGGGCAGCAGGTCCACGCCGAGCCCGGCGCGCGTGACCCGGCCCTTCTCAATGAGCTGCGGCACCACGCGGGAAACGGTGTCCGAGGGGACTGCGAAGCCGATGCCGGCGTAGGCGCCGCTCGGGCTGAGGATCGCGGTGTTGACCCCCACCAGCCTGCCGGACGAGGAGAGCAGGGGTCCGCCGGAATTGCCGGGGTTGATCGCGGTGTCAGTCTGGATGACATCGTAGATCTTGCGGTCGGTCATGGAGGTGATGGTGCGGCCGAGCGCGCTGACCAAACCGGCCGAGAGGGTGGTGTCGAGGCCGAACGGATTGCCGATCGCGTAGACCTGCTGCCCGACCTGCAGCGCGCGCGAGGCGGCAACCGTGACGGGCACGAGTTTTTCGGGGGGTGCGCTGATCTTCAGCACTGCCAGATCATAATCCGGCGCGATGCCGACCAGGACGGCGTCGTACCGCGATCCGTCGGGGAAAGTGACGGTCAGCGTGCTGGCCTGATGCACCACATGGTAGTTGCTGACGATATGGCCCTTCCTGTCCCACACGAAACCGGAGCCCGCGCCCTGCGGCACCTCGTAGAGTTGAAACCCGAAAAAGCCGCGCCGGATCAGCGCGTGGTTGGCCACGGCGACCACCGAGGGTGAGACGCGTTTGTAAACCGCGATGGCGTCGGATCCGGGGCAGGGCCGCTCCGCCTCCGGCGCCTGCGGTCTTTTGGACGCGGGCACCGGAACCGCCGCGGGGGGTGCCGTGGGCGCGTCGCGCCGGCGCGCCTCCCGGAACTGCAGCGCCAGAAACGCGAGCATGGCGAGCAGCACAAGGGTGAGAAAGGGTGAACGCATCGGATTCATGCCCGTAGTGTAGCGCAGGAGCCGGACACCTTTCGAGCGCAAAAAGCCGAGATCCGTATTGGAGACGAAAGGGAGGGGAACGCTTCGGTACGGCTTTTACGGATGCCGCATCCGCGCTTCCTCTTTCACCGGCGCCGCGAAAAAGTACCGGCCCGATCCGACCTGGAACGCCATGCGCGTCCCTGCCGGCGCCAGCGGCGCAACGTCCGCCACCACCCCCGCAACCGGATCGGGCTTTATGAGGAACCGCTTGAACGCCACTTCCTTACAATTTGCGCGTCCAGGTAGTAATAACCGGTCGATGTCACCTCCACCGGAGTCTTGCTTTTGACCGGGATCCAGTCACCCAACCCGTGCGTGAGCAGCCCTTCGGCGGTCTTGCGCGAGGTCATGTAATCCACATATCGGGCCATTGCCGGATAGGCGGTCTCCAACACGCGCAGGTCTCCCTGGTCAACATAAAGCATCCAGGGGATCACCACCAGCGCACTGTCCCACGCCGGCCCGTTGCCCCAGGCGTATCCCCATCCGCTGGTCGGAATGATCGCCGCGAAATTCCCGTCCGCACCCTGCTCGTCCAGGATGTCGCCAACCCATTTGTTATATGCGGCCGTATTGTGGAAGTTGTACATCGCCAACTCCGAGGCCAGCATCGCGTCGCCGGTCCAACCGTTCTTTTCCCGGTGCGGGCAGTCTGTCGGATACCCGTTGACGAAATTGCCGCGGTACGCCCAGAGTGCGGCGTCCTGCAGCTTGTTCAGCAGGGGCTGTCCGCAGGTGAACGAGCCGGCTTCGCGGAAGTCGGTGTGGATCACACAGGCTGCAATGGTCTCCGCCGTGGGTGCCTTCGCGAGGCCGTGGATTTCCACGCACTGGAACCCGTTGTAGGTGAAACGCGGCTCGTAACCCGGGTCCCGGCTGCCGTCGCAGACGAAACGGTCGGTTTGGAACCAGCCGTCCGACACCACCGTCTCACGCGTGCCGTCCGTATAAACCAACTCCAGTTGCGCGATCATGCGCGGGAAATCGCGCCACGGCGCGTTGTCGAAATTCCACACCGCCACACTGCGCACGTCGTACCAACCGTGGCCCAGCAGCACCTTGAGCGTGTTCTCGCCGCGCCGTCCTGCCGGCCGTTCCATCCGTCCGTCACCGTTGCCGCCGCCTGCCATCCGGCATCGGTCACGACCGTCAGACCGCTTTTGAACTCCAGCGCGCCTGCCAGTCCTCAGGCCGCGCCACCCCCATCACCCAACAGGCCGGCAGACTCCACGCCGAAGGCTGCCCGCTCTGATTGTCCCATGCCCTGACCTTCCAGTGGCAGTGTTGCGACGTTTTCAGCGCCGCGCCCCGATAGACCACATTCAGCGACTGATCCGACACGACCCGGCCGCTGTCCCAAAGATCGCCCTCAGCGTTTTATCTGTATTTTGTGCCTTGTGGCGGTTTCCGGAAAAAACGTCCTATTTTCGCGCGGGCTGTTCGGCGGGGCGCACGGTGATCGGCGGGGCGGCGGCATCGAGTCCGGTGTAGGTCGTGCCTGTCTGCCAGAGGGACTCTGCCTGCGGCAACCCGTCCGCGAAAGCCAGAAACCGGTAGCGGAGCGTGAACGGGTGCGCGGGCTTCAGGGTGACAGGTGCGGGGAAATAGCCGAAACGGCAGTAGTTGCGGTAGGCCGAGATCCGCGCCCCCCGGGGGTTTCCGGGATGGTTCCTCTGCATCACGCCGTACACGCGTCCGCCCAGTGTGAATTGGGCCGCGACCCACGGCGGGTCCAGGGCCTTCCGCGGATCCGTGTCCGCGCCGGGATAGGCGAACCGGGTTTCGGCGCGCCCGGTCGCGTCGGCCGCACGGAACTGCACGCCCGCGTGTTCGGGATCGCCGTCCAGGCTCACGTCGCTGATGCAGGCGGTGAGGGTCGAGTCGACATCGACCTGCGCGTAGGCCGGCGCCTCCGCGCGGCGCAAGGTGAACGTGCGCGCCTCGCGGAGGATCGTTTCGCCCCCGTGGGTGATCCAGTCGATCTGCGATGTGAGCACCGCATGCCCGCGGTCCGCTTCCCGGACAGAAAAGCTCCGGTGGATCTGCGCGTTGTTGTACATGCCCCAGAAGTTATAGAGTTTGCCGTTCCAGCCGGTTTTCGTCCAGCCGATCATGATGCCGCGGTGGTGCGGGTGCTCGCCGCCGTTGCCGCTGTTCGTGATCAGCGCCTTGCCCTGGGGGTCGAACAGATGCAGGAACGGCTTGTTGGTCGCGGTCAGACTCTTCGGGTCGGACGGCGGAACGTGCGCGATGCTGTACCGCACAACCGGCCTGCCGTCCAGCAGCACGTCCACATGCCGTCCGGGCTCTTCCCGGAACGCGAAACCGGTCTGCGCGCGGGCGGATGACGTGCGTCCGATTGCCAGGAGCAGACAACAGGCGGCTGCCGCCATCCGGCCCGCGCGGTGTCCGCAGGATTGTCTGGAGCGAACGACCCCGTTTTTCATATCACCTCGTTTTTGTGTTTGCCGCGTCATCCGCCTTGAGGTCGCCCAGGGTGTACTGCAGGCCGTCCAGGATATGCCCAAGGGTGGCCTTGTTGAGGTACGCGCGGCGGTCATGCGCGAACGAGGTGTAAAAGACGCGGCCCGCGCCGTACGGCCGTACCCAGCTCACCGCGAAGTCTTTGTCCGCGCGCTTCTGGTTCTTGGCCGCGGCGGTTTTCGCGTCCGCCAGGTCGAGTGACACCAGGACGCGCAGTTTGGAACGGTCGTAAGGCGGGGATTTCTGCTGGTAGATCTCGTCGCCGGCTTTGAACCCCTGACCGCCGAAGGCGCGGTTGAGCGGGTGGCCGGGCTCGTCCAGTTTGAACGCCCAGGTGCCGCCACCGCCCCAGGGGTGCCCGTCGAAGAGCCCGCCCACCATTTCGGCGGCCTCCGGGCTGTCGTAGAAGTTGTCGGCGCCGGCATGGATCACGCACAGGCCGCGTCCGCTCTTGACGAACGCGGTCAGATTCGGCACGAGCGCGGGATGGTCCTTGGCTTTCAGGTGCGTGGTGTTGTTCAGCACGACCGCGTCATAGCGCAGCAGTTTGTTGGTGTCGGTCAGCGCGCGGTAGTCGCTGCTGAACTCGACGCGGAAGGCCTGCGTCTGCTGCGCGGCGATCTCGAACGCCTGGTTGCCGTACTCGATGGCTTCGGTGTGGGTGTAGCCCTCGCACCGCCAGAACACGAGCACCGTGCGCGGTTTGGACGGTTGCGCCGTCATGCGGGTGCCGATCGCCTCACGGAGGATTTGCACGTCAGCCGGCGGGACCGGTTTGAGGATCTGGGCCTCAACGGTTGGAGTGAGAAGCAGGGCGGCCAGAGCCGTCTGGATGAGGTTTTTCATCTGTGGTCCTTTCTTGGGGTTGCGGGTTTCGCGTGTCGCGGTTAAAGAGACTGTAGAGAACCGGGACGAGCAGCAGGGTGACGATTGTGGAGAAGGAGAGGCCTCCGATCACCGTCACGCCCATGGGTTTCCAGGTTTCCGAGCCCTCCCCTCCCGCCAGGGCGAGAGGAAGCATACCAAAAATGGTGGTGAGGGTGGTAATCAGAACGGGCCGCAGCCGCTGGCGGCCGCTGTGGCGGATCGCGTCCGCCAGCGTTTCGCCGCGCGCGCGCAGCGTGTTGATGCGGTCCACGAGCACAATGCCGTTGTTGACCCCCGTGCCCACCAGCAGGATGATGCCGATGAAACTGAACATGTTGAACGTCATGCCGAAGCCGTACAGGCTGAAGAGGACCCCGGAGAAGGCGAAGGGCAGCGCGAGGAAAATCACGAAGGGGTGGAGCAGCGACTCGAACTGCGCGGCCATCACCATGTAGACCAGCACGAGGCCCAGGACCGTCAGGCCGATCAGGTCGGCAAACGCCTCGGATTGTTCCTTAACCATGCCGCCGTATGTGATCTGCGTCGCCTCCGGCAGCACGATCTCTTTGGCGATCCCCTCCTGGATGCTGGCGACCACCTCGCCGATCGAGCGGCCGTAATAGTCGACCTCCACCTTCACCATCCGTTCCTGATCCTTGCGTTCGATGTCGAGAGGGCCGAGATCCTGGACCACATCGGCGATGGCATCCACGCGCACGCGGCGGCCGTTGGGGAGCACGATTTCGGAATCGAGGATGTCCGCCAACTCGCGGCGGCGCGACTCCTTCAGGCGCAGGAAAAGCCAATACTCGTTCTCCCCCTCGCGGAAGTCGGACGCCTCCTTGCCGTAGAAGAGCGTGCGGATCGTCTCCACCACATCCGAGACGTTCAGGCCGAGGGTGGAGACCTTCAAACGGTTTACCTTGACCAGCAGCTCGGGTTTGCCGTCGTCCATGCTGACGCTCGCGTCGCGCGCGCCGGGGGTGCGGTCGCAGAGTGCCTTGATCTCCTCCGCCACGCGTCGCGTCTGGGTGAGGTCATAACCGAGGATCTCGATCACGATGGGCTGGCCGCTGCCGCTGAAACGCCCCATCTGGCGGTTGACCGTGCTCATACTGGTTTTGACGAACTCCGGCCGGGCGCGCAGGGCGTCGAGCAGACGGCGTCCCGCGTCGCGCGCGCTGAAGGGGCGGCGGTCCATGGGGGTCAGCTTGAACTCCACCCGCCCGATGTGCGATCCCTGCCGGTTCGAGCCGAACTTGGAGTCGCCGCAGCGCCAGCGGGAATTGACCACATGGCCGGCCCCGATCAGGCTGACGCCGAGTTGGCGCGCCTCCTCGCAGAGGCGCGCGGTCTCCTCGACGCGCGTCCCCAGCCCGAGCTCGAAATTGACGGTCAGGTCACCGGAGTCGGTGTCCGGGGAGAACTCCGAGCCGATCAGCGGGTAGAGCGCGAGGGAGAAGCAGAACACCGCGAAGGCCACCGCACAGACCGGGCCGCGCCAGCGCAGCGCCCAGCCGAGCAGGCGGGCGTAGGCCTCCTCGACCGTCCGGAACGCCGTCTCGCTGAGACGGTACAGCGCGCGGCCCGGCCGGCCGCCGCCGATCGCGTCGCGATCCGCCTTGAGCAAAAAGGAGGCGAGCATCGGCGTGAGCATCAGGGAGCAGAACAGGCTGGCCATCAGCGTGGTGGTGATGATGCCGCCCAACTGGCCGAAAAAGATGCCGGACATGCCCGTGACGAAAATCAGCGGGACGAAAACCGCGACGGTCGTCAGCGTGCTGGCGGAGAGCGCGAGGCCGACCTCGCCGGTGGCGTACATCGCGGCTTCGCGGAGTTTGACGCCGCGCCGGGTGTAGCTGTCGATGTTTTCGAGCACGACCACGGCGTTGTCCACCACCATGCCGATCGCCACCGAGAGCGAGGAGAGCGAGATGATGTTGAGGGTCCAGCCCCGGACGAACATGAAAAAGAACGCGATGATCAGCGAGAACGGGATGGTCAGGACGATCACCAGCGACGCGCGGAGCGTGCGCAGAAACACAAAGGTCGTGAGGGTGACGAACAGACCGCCCCACAGCAGCGTCCCGGTCACATTGCGCAGGGACTGGCGGATGAAATCGCTGGCGTTCATCACATTGACGATGCGGATGTCCTGCGGCAGGAAGCGCGCGTACCCGTCGACGGCCCGGAGCACGGATTCGCAGACCTTGAGGGTGTTGGCGCCGGAGCGTTTCTGCACCACGAAAATGACGCTCGGCTCGCCGTTCGCGCCCGAGAGGCGTGTGGGTTCCTCGAAGCCGTCGTAGACCTCGGCGACATCCCGCAGATAGATCGCGCCGCCCGACGCGTTGCGCTTGACCACGATGTCCCGCGCCTCCTCCGGATCCTCGAACTCGCCCGGAACGCGGACCGTATATTCGATTACGCCGTTTTTGATGCTGCCCGCCGGCAGCGTCAGATTCTCGCGGGCGATGGTCTGCTCGATCTCGGCCAGCGTCAGGTTATAACCCGCGAGCTTCATGGGGTCGATGTCGATGTTGATCTGCCTATGGAGGCCGCCATACACGTTGACCGCGCCCACGCCGGGCAGGCGCTTGAGCGCGTCGCCCAAATCATCCTCGACAATGTCGAACAGCCGCTCCCACGACTCCTTGGCCGTGGCGGCGAACACCAGCACCGGCATCGCGGAGCTGTTGAACTTGTAAATGATCGGCTCCTCGATATCGTCCGGCAGGAACCGCCGCGCGATACTGACTCGGTCGCGGATGTCATTCGCGGCCTCTTCCAGATCCGTGCCCCACTCGAACATGCAGGTGATGGCGGAGACGCCCTCGCGGGTGCGGCTGGTCACCTCATCGAGGTTGTTGACGATGCTGAGCTGATTCTCGATGACCCGCGTGACGCGGCCTTCGACATCCTCAACGCTCGCGCCCGGCCACTGCGTGATGACCGTCACCGACGGGGTTTCAATTTCGGGAAAGAGGTCGATGGGCAGGCGCGACAGCGAAACCAACCCCAGCACGAGGATGGCGATGAACACCATCAGCGTGAAGACCGGCCGTTTGACTCCGAGTTCAGGCAACCGCATGCCGCTGACGCTCCTCCCGTGGGATCTTGGACCCGTGCCGTGCCGGCGGATACGGGCCGTGTCCTGTTTCCGTATTCGTGGTGGGGGTCATTCGGCTCACTCCGTTACGCGCACGGCGATTTTGTCGGTCAGGCGGTGCTGGCCCATGATGACCACCTGTTCGCCGGCCGCGAGGCCTTGAAGAATCTCCAGCACATTGCCGTCGCGCGCGCCGACCGTCAGGTCGCGTGTCGCGGCCTGGCCGTTTTGGACCACGAAAGCGAGAAACCGCGTGCCGCGCCGCAGGGCCACGTCGGCCGGCAGCGTGACGACATCGCGCCGGACCTCCAAAATGATCTGGCCCTCGGCATAGAGGCCGGGCCGCAGCAGCCATTCGCCGGAGGCGCCGCGTTCGTTGGCGAGGCGCACTTCCACCGTGGCGGTGCGGGTAATCGGATCCACGGCCGGGTGGATGCGGGCGATCCGTCCCAGAAACACGCGGCCGGGAACCGCATCGGAGCGCACGCTGACCACGGTTTGGCCGGTGGTGAGGAGGTGCAGGTAGGGGCCCGGAATCGCGATCAGGAACTTCAGTTCGTACAGGGGGATGACCTGGACGATACGGGTCGAGGCGTTGACCATCGCGCCGGCATCGACGAATTTGGCGCTGATCACGCCGTCCATCGGCGCGCGGATGAAAGCTTCGCTGAGCGTCACGTCCAGCACGCCGACCGCCGTCTGCGCGTGCGTGAGATGGGCCTCGGCCTGGGCGAGCCCGGTGACCGCCTGTTCGGAAGCCGTCATGGCGAGATCGCGCTGCTGTTCCGTGGTTGAGCCTTCGGCGAACAGTTTCTCCATGCGCTTGCGTTCGCGTTCGCGGTCTTTGAGCACCACTTTGGCGGTGGCCACGGCGGCGCGCGCGCTTGCGACCGCGGCTTGGGCCTGCGTCATCTGGGCGAGGATGTCACGGTGATCGATGACGGCGAGGATCTGGCGGTTGGAGACGGCGAGCCCTTCGAGCACCGGCGTGCCGTCCTCCAGCGCGAGGCGCTCCAGGCGGCCCGCGATCTTCGGCATCACATCCACGATCCGCGTGGCCTCCAGCGAGCCGGTCAGGCGGATGGCGTTGGTCACATTTCCGGTGCGGACCTCCGCGACCCGCACGGGCAGCGCCTGCCGCCCTTTTTCGCGGGCGGGCGGGTGGGCCTTGCGTTCCGCGGCCCGGTAGGCCAGGCGCGCGCCCGCGGCGATGGCGGCGGCGACAACGAGAGAGAGGAGGAGTTTCGCAAGCGTTTTCATGGCGTCTCCAGATCGCGGCCCAGCAGGCCGGTGGCGTGGTCGAGCGCGAGCCGCGCCGTGCAGTGGTCATACAGCGCCTTGTAATAGTTACCCCGCGCCTCAGTCAGGGCGGAGCGCGCGTCCACAACCTCCACCTCGGTGTTGACCCCCTCGCGGTAACCGGTCATGGCCAGGCGCAGCCCCTCTTCGGCATGCTGCAGGTTGAGCCGCTGCGATTCGACATACTCCTCGGCGTTTTTCAGATTGAGCAGCGCCTGCCGGACATCCAGAAACACATCCTCCTCCACGCTTTGGAGTTCGATCTCCCGCTGTTTCAGCCGGGCCCGGGCCGCGATGAGGTCGCCTTCCCGCGCGAAGCCGTCGAAGAGCGGCCAGTTCAGCTCCAGAGCGGCGCGGTGGGTGTCGCGCCAGCGGTCATCGCCGTCGCGGTCGCGGTCGGTGCCCGCGCTCAGGGCGAGGTCGATCTCCGGGAAATAGGTGCTGCGCAAGGCCCGCACGTTCTCGCGCTGCAGACGGATGTGGAGTTCCGCCATGAGCAGGTCCGGCCGGTTGCGGTACGCCGTCAGCAGGGCCTGCTCCAGCGTCATCGACACCGGTTTGTGCGTCAGGGGGTCGGCGAGCCGGAGCTGCGCGTCGGTCGCGGTGCCCAGCGTGCGCAGGAGGCTGTTCCGGGCCAGGACGAGGGCGTTTTCCTGGCGGATGAGCTCGGCGCGGAAGTTCGCCACATCCACCTGGGCCCGCAGCTCATCGTATTTCGAGGCCACGCCATTGACGCGTTTGACACGCACGTCATTCAGGTGGGCTTCGGCCGAGACCACGGCGTCGCGGTTGACCTGGCAGAGGCTTTCGGCGAGCAGGATCGCATAATAATCGGCGGTGGCGAGGCGGATGACGGAGTGGGCGGTGTTGCGCACGCTTTCATCCGACCAAAAGGCGTAGAGGCGCGCGGCGCGCAGTCCCGCGGTCGTGCCGCCGGCCCGGAAGAGCGGCTGGCGCAGGGTGAGCCGGGCGCTCTCGGCGTCTTGAGTACCGGAGTCGGTGGCGGCCGCGGCGTCCACCCGCGGCAGGGCGAGCCGGTAGGCGGCGAGCTGCTGGCCGCGCGCGACCTCGCGTTCCTGGATCTTGGCCTGGAGCGTTTTGTTGTACAGCAGCGCGATGCGCACCGCCTCGTCCAGCGTCAGATTTTCGTCCGGGATCGGGATGTCGCCGCTTTCGCGCATCCGCATCCACGAGTCATAGGCCTCTTCGCGCGTCTCCAGCAGATCGCGGTACACCGCATCGCGGGTGAGGCACCCCGATGCCGCCAGCAGGACCAGACAACATCCGGCCGCCGTTCCCCTGATTCCTCTTCGTCCCATGTCTCCCCGTCCCGAACGGTTCGCTTCCCCATTTAATACGGCGTTACGTTACACGGTTTCGCGCGGACTGTATAATGAAAAAAAAAGAGGGGCGGCCTTGTCAGAATGACAAAAACCATGATATTGTCACCTTGATCTGGGCGGGAACAGGCCGCAGGGAACGTTCCGTCGGCTTTTGGCCTGACGGGTGACCGTCCGCGTGAGTGAAGGAGTAAGCGAATATGTCATGGTATGAGCGACCGGTAGAGACGCCGTTCCGTGTGCCGAGCGAAGAGGTGTGGGTGGTCTGCCCCGCCTGCAAGGCGTACGTCGGAAAGGCTGCGTGGCGCGCGGCGGAAAAGGTCTGCCCGCGGTGCAATCATCACGCGCGGTTGTCGTGCCGCGAACGGGTGGCCCTGCTGACCGATGCGGGCAGTTTTGCGGAGATCAGCGCCGGCGTCAGTTTCAACGACCCGTTGCGGTTCACCGACGCGAGCGGTGCCTATGCGGACAAGGCCCGGGCCACGATCGCCAAGACCGGCGAGGGCGAGTCGATCCTCACCGGCACGGCTGCGATCGAATCGATCCCGGTGGTGCTGGGGATCATGGATTTCCGGTTTCTGGGCGGCAGCCTGGGCAGCGGCACCGGAGAGCGCATCCGGCTCGCCGCGGAGCATGCGGTCGCGACCCGCCGTCCGCTGATCCTCGTTTCCGCATCGGGCGGCGCTCGCATGCACGAGGGGATTGTCTCGCTGATGCAGATGGCCAAAACGTGCGCGGCGATCGCGCGGGTGAAAGAGGCGGGCTTGCCGTATTTGTCGGTGCTGACGGATCCGACGACCGGCGGGGTCTCGGCCAGTTACGCGATGGTCGGTGACTTGAACCTCGCGGAGCCCAAGGCTCTGATCGGGTTCGCGGGGCGCCGCGTGATCGAGCAGACGATCAAGCAGAAGCTGCCCGACGATTTCCAGACCGCGGAGTACACTCTCGCGCACGGCTTTGTGGATTGCATCGTGCCGCGCAAGGAGCTGAAGGCCTTTCTGGCGAACGCGCTCCGTTACGCGGGCTTTTAACGCGCCGCGGGCGCGCGTCCTGGCGGACGGCGCGCCGCGGCCCGAGACCAGCTAACCTGTTAACCGGTAGGGCATATGGCTAAGAAAACGCAGCAGAAACGTTCATCCTGGGACATCGTGCAGATCGCGCGCCACGCCGAGCGGCCGAATATCACGGACACGATCCGCCTGATCTGTGACGATTTCGTCGAGCTTCACGGCGACCGGCTGTACGGCGACGACCGCGGCCTGATCGGCGGGTTTGCCACGATCGGCGGCACGAAGCTCATGCTCCTCGGGCACCGCAAGGGCCGCGGGGTCGAGGAGAACATCGAGGCAAACTTCGGCATGGCCAATCCCGAAGGGTACCGCAAAGCCATGCGGCTGATGCGCCTCGCCGAGAAATACGGCCTGCCGGTCGTCACCCTCGTGGACACGCCCGGCGCGTATCCGGGCAGCGACGCGGAGGCGCGCGGCCAGGCGGAGGCGATCGCGCACAACCTCGAATTCATGTCCCTGCTGAAGACGCCGATCGTGGTGGTGGTGACCGGCGAGGGCGGCAGCGGCGGCGCGCTGGGCATCGCGGTCGGCGACCGCATCCTGATGCTGCAGAACGCGGTGTATTCGGTGATCTCCCCGGAGGGCTGCGCCTCGATTTTATGGCGCGACGGCTCGCTGGCGGCCAAGGCCGCCGACACCCTGCGGATCACGGCCGACGCGCTCAAGGAGTTGGAGATCATCGACGAGATCATCCCCGAGCCGGAGGGCGGGGCGCACACGGATCCGGCCGCGACCGCGGCGGCCGTGAAACGCGCGGTGCTGACGCATCTCGCCGAACTGCGCGCGATTCCCACGGAACGGCTGCTGGAGCAACGGTACGCCAAGTTCAGCGCCATGGGACAGTACTGAGTCCGCCGCGCGGCGGGGCGGCGAGAAAACTTCGGGATACGTTTTGACAGGATTACATGATTGCCATGATGTGGTTCAATCATGTAATCCTGTCAACTTATGGGCCAGAGACGCCGCGGCGCGCGGCCGTCACGGCGCGGGGATCGCCACGGTGACGCGCGCCGGCCGGAGCATCCGCTCGATCACCTCGGGCGCGAGTTTCACCAGCAAGCCCCTGCGGCCGCCGTTGATGTAGAGGTGCGGCAGGCTGAAGATCGTGGCCTCGGCATAGATGGGCAGGGGTTTGCGGGTCCCGAAGGGGCTGGTGCCGCCGACCGGATAGCCGGTGTGCCGGGTGGCGGTGTCGGGGGCGCACGGCGCGACGGATCTGACGCCGAGGGCGCGGGCCAGTTGTTTGGTGGAGATCTCGCAGTCGCCGTGCATCAGCACGAGGAGCGGTTTGCGCGCGTCCGTCTCCATCACGATGGTCTTGACGGTGGCGTGCTCCGGCACGTTGAGGCAGCGGGCGGCATGCGCGGTGCCGCCGTGTTCCGCGTAGTCGTAGACCCGCGGTTCGAATGCGGCCTCCGCGGCGCGCAGGGCGCGGATGGCGGGGGTGACGGGAATATCCATGACGTTCCCAGTATGGCGCATTCCGTGCCGGGATTCAACCGTTCCGGAAGTCGGCGCAGAACCGGCGCTTGACCGCAGGTGAGGGGAACGGGTAAAGTAGGTGGGCATTTTGATACAGCAAGAAGCAACAAGTGAGGAGTCGAGAAGATGAGTCATTCCCAAGCCGCTCAATTGCCGCGCGGTCTGATTGTCGAAATGGATTTCGCGGTGCTTCCCGGCCATGCGCTGATGCAGGAGATCTGCCGCGAACGGTTGGCCGCGGAGGGTATCGCGTTTGACGCCAAGTGCGCGGCGAAAGCGTTCTGCGGCAGGTCGTTCACCTCCGGGTTGAACGCGCTGTGCGCCAAGGCGCAGAAAACGGCGGACGCGGCGGCGCTGGCGGCGGACTGCAACGCGCGGTTCGGAGAGGCGCTGACCGCCGCCCTGGACGAAATCCCGGCCGGATTCGTGGCGTTCGTCAAGGCGGCGCTGACGAAAGGGGTGAAGGTCATCCTGATGACGCGCGCCGACGTCGAGGCGGTGCGGGCGCGGTTCGGCGACAGTGATCCGGAGAAGCTGATCATTTCACACGAGGCGATGCCGGGGTTCTGTTGCTGCGGATGGGAAGGCTGGCGCCGCGTGGCGCGCAAGTACGATCTGCATGAGCGGCTGTGCGTGGCTGTTGCGGGGAGCGGGCTCTCCGTCAAGGGTGCGCTGACCTCCGGGTTCGGCGTGCTGGTCAAGCCCCATCCGCTGGTCGAGTATCAGGACATCAGCGGCAGCGATGCGCGCATCACCGAATATTCGTCCGGACTGCTCACCGAGGTCTGCCGGATTCTGCGCATCTGAGGCGCGCGGGGGTACGGAGCGCCGTCAGGCCGGGAAGGCCCCGTTTGGATGCCGAACGGGGCCGCGTCTTTTTTGCCGGGAGGGAGTATGGAACGGACATTCAGCGGGATCGCCTGGTTGGATGAGGTGATGCGCCGTTTGCGCGCGCCGGGCGGGTGCCCGTGGGATCGGGAACAGACGCTGCAGACGCTGAAACCCTGCCTGCTGGAAGAGGCCTATGAACTGCTGGAGGCGATGGACAGCGGGGATCCCGCCCACCATTGCGAAGAGCTGGGCGATGTGCTGCTGCAGGTGGTGTTCCAGTGCGCGATCCGGGAGGAGGAGGGACGCTTCACGTTCGACGAGGTGGCGCGGACCCTGGCCGACAAACTGATCCGGCGGCACCCGCATGTGTTCGGCGAGGTGCGGGTCGGCTCGTCCGGCCAGGTCCTGAGGAATTGGGAGGCGATCAAGCAGACCGAGCCGGGCAAGCCGGTAAACCGTTCCGCGCTGGACGGGGTGCCCCGGAGTCTGCCGGCCCTGCTCAAGGCGCAACGCATGCAGGCCAAGGCCTCGCGTGTGGGGTTCGACTGGCAGAACGCCGCGGGCGCCACCGCCAAGGTCGGGGAAGAGCTGGCCGAACTGCAGGAGGCCGCCGCCGCCGGTGATCCGCAGCGCGTCACGGAGGAGATGGGCGATCTGCTGTTCTCCCTGGTCAACACCTGCCGTTTTCTGGATGTGGACGCCGAACAGGCGCTGGAGGCCGCGAACCGCAAATTCGACCGGCGTTTCCGCGAAGTCGAGCGTCGTCTCCGCGCGCAAGGCCGGATGTTCCAGGGCAGCACGCTGGAGGAACTCGATGCCGTGTGGGAGGCCGTCAAGGCGGGGGAAAAGGGCGAAGCGCAGGCGGGGAGCCCGCCGCCAACCGATGGCCGCATCCCCGGTTCCGGGTCTTGACTCTTTCCCCCGCACTCTGTTACGTTCACCCCATGAAAAGTCGAGATCAGACCAGAACCCGTGCGCGTGTGTCCGCGCTCCCTGAAAAGGGGTTTTTGATCAACCCGATCCTGCTCCTGCTTCTGGTTGTGATGGGTGGTTCTTCGTGCCAGAACGTCCCGCGGAAACAGCTTCCCAATATCGTCCTGATTTTCATGGATGACATGGGATACGCCGACATCGGCAGTTTTGGCGCCACCGGGTATCAAACGCCCCACCTCGATCAACTGGCCGCCGAAGGCATGCGGTTCACCAGTTTTTATGCCGGCACGGCCGTGTGCAGCGCTTCGCGGGCCGCGCTGATGACCGGTTGTTACCCCGACCGGGTGAGCGTCCGGGGTGCGTATTCCCCTTCGGCGAAAGAAGGGCTGAACCCCAATGAAGTGACCCTGGCCGAAATGTTGAAACCGCTGGGGTACCGCACGGCCATTGTCGGGAAATGGCACCTGGGGCACCACCGCAAATTTCTGCCGTTGCAGCAGGGGTTCGACGAATATTTCGGGGTTCCCTATTCCAACGATATGTGGCCGGTCGATTACGACGGGGTCCCTTATCAAAACAAAGCGAACCAACCCGTCCGGCGGAAAGCCCCGTACCCGCCCCTTCCGCTGATGGAAGGAAACGAAACCCTGCGCGAAATCTGGACCCTTAGGGAACAGGGCGAGTTAACCACGCTCTACACCGAACGGGCCGTGCAATTCATACGGGAAAACAGAAAAAATCCGTTCTTTCTCTATCTGCCGCATTCGATGGTACACGTGCCCATCGCCGTCTCCGATCAATTCAAAGGGAAAAGCAAACAGGGCCTGTTCGGCGACGTGATGATGGAAGTGGACTGGTCGGTGGGCGAAGTGGTGAAGGCCTTGAAAGAAAACGGACTGGATCAGAACACGCTCGTGATCTTCACGTCCGATAACGGCCCGTGGCTGAATTTCGGAAACCACGCCGGCTCCGCCTTCCCCCTGCGCGAGGGCAAGGGCGCCATGTGGGAAGGCGGCCACCGCGAACCCTGTATTTTCTGGTGGCCGGGAAAGATCGGGGCCGGAAAAACAGTGGAAAAATTGGCCTCCACCCTCGATATTCTGCCGACGCTTGCGGATCTGACCGGCGCGAAACTGCCGGAAAACAAAATCGACGGCGTGAGTCTCCTTCCGCTTTTGAGGGGGGAGGACGTCACTCCCCGCGACGAATTCTGGTGCTATTACGGCGGCGAACTGATCGCCGTCCGCAAAGGCGACTGGAAATTGTATTTCCCGCACAAGTACCGCTCCTACCGTGGCGTTGAACCCGGAAGGGACGGCTTTCCCGGTCCCTGCCGTACCGGCACCCTCACCCAAAGGGAACTGTACAATCTGAAGAACGACGTCTCGGAGACGACCGACGTTGCCGCAAGCTTTCCTGACGTGGTGAAAGAGCTGGCCCGAATCGGGGACGCGGCCCGAATGGAACTGGGCGACAAAATCAGGGGCGTACGCGGCAAAGGCAACCGTGCCCCCGGCAAAATCGCGGAGTAGGCCGGTTGACGATTCGGGTCGGCATGCAGAATCATTTCGTGCGGAACCGGGGCGGCGGAAGAACCCAGGGAAACGACACGGGCGAAGGATGAGGAGACGACATGTCTGAAGAGGAGCAGAAAGCCAATCCGCAAGGCAGGCCGCGTCCCGTGATCGACGCGGACGAGTGCAAAAGTTGCGGACGCTGCGTGAACGCGTGCCCCAAGAAATGCCTGCGGCTTGCGGATCGGCTCAACCGCCGCGGCGTGAAACCCGCGGAGTACGCGGGCGAGGGGTGCACGGGGTGCGCCATCTGTTTTTACAACTGTCCGGAGCCGTATGCGATCCGGATCGAGAAACCCGAATAACGCGAGCGGACGGGGCCGCGGGCCCGTCCCGGGAGTGAAGCAGCATGACCCGATTTGTGAAAGGCAACGAGGCGGTGGTGATCGGTGCCCTGTATGCCGGGTGCGATGTCTATTTCGGTTATCCGATCACGCCGGCCAGCGAGATCGCGCACGCCGCGGCGAAGTGGTTCCCGTCGGTGGGGCGGGAGTTCCTGCAGGCGGAGTGCGAGACCGCCTCGATCAACATGGTCTACGGTGCGGCGGCGGCGGGCACGCTCGCCATGACCGCGACATCGGGTCCGGGCATGAGCCTGATGCAGGAGGGGCTCTCCTACATGGCGGGCGCGAATCTTCCCGGCGTGATCGTCAACGTGATGCGCGCCGGTCCGGGGCTGGGCAACGTCTATCCCGAGCAGGGGGATTACAACCAGGCGGTCAAAGGCGGCGGCCACGGCAATTACGCCTGCGCGGTGGTGGCCCCGGCGAGCGTGCAGGAGATGTGCGACCTGACTGTGCGCGCGTTCGGGCTGGCCTTCGCCTACCGCACTCCGGCGATCGTGCTGGCGGACGGGCTGTTGGGACAGATGATGGAGACGCTGGTTCTGCCGGAACGCGAGTCGCCGCGGCCGGATACCTCCGATTGGGCGCTGCACGGCACCGCCGCGACGCGCACGCATCTGGTCACCTCGATCTACCTGGACGCCGCCGCGCAGGAGGAGCACAATCTGCGTCTGCAGGCCAAATATGCGGCGATGCGCGCGGAGGCGCGGCATGAAACCTACCTGTGCGACGATGCCGAGCTGGTGCTTCTCGCCTACGGGATTTCCAGCCGGATCTGCCGGACCGCCGCCGAAGCGCTGCGCGCGGAGGGAATCCGCGCGGGCGTGTTCCGCCCCGTCACGCTGAACCCGTTCCCGGCCGCGGCGATGTGCGCCGCGCTCGAAGGGCGCCGGGGTCTGGCCGTCGAGCTGAGCGCGGGCCAGTTCCGGGATGATGTGCTGCTGCACCTGGCCAAAGAGGGCGGCCGCGTTCAGCCCATCGCGCTCTGCAACCGGCTGGGCGGCATGGTGATGACGGTGGAGGATGTGGTGCAAGCCGCTCGCGCGGTCGGGAAACGATAGGATTCGGGCATGACAGAAAAGAAGACAGTCGGGATGTACGAGACCTTTGTCCGCAGCGGCAAGGAGACGCGGTCGACCCACTACTGCGCCGGCTGCGGGCACGGGATCATCCACAAGCTGATCGCCGAGGCGCTGACCGAACTCGGGATCCAGGATCGCACGATCCTCGTCAACCCGATCGGGTGCGCGGTGTTCGGGTATTACTACTGGGATTGCGCCAACGTCGGGGCGGCGCACGGGCGCGCGCCCGCGGTCGGCACGGCGATCAACCGCGTGCGGCGCGATGCGGTGGTTCTCTCGTACCAGGGGGACGGCGATCTGGGCGCCATCGGGTTCAACCACACGTTTCAGGCGGCGAGCCGCGGTGAGCACATGGCGGTCTTTTTCGTCAACAACGCGATTTACGGCATGACCGGCGGACAGATGGCGCCGACCTCGCTGGAAGGGATGAGGACCACCACCTCGCCGTTCGGGCGCGATCCGCTGACCGCCGGATATCCGCTGCACGTTTGCGAAGTGCTCGATCAGTTGAAGGCCCCGGTCTACATTGAGCGCGTATCGGTGGCCGACACCAAGCGGATCATGCAGGCCAAACGCGCCGTGCGCAAGGCGCTGGAGATCCAGCGCGACGGCAAAGGGTACGCGTTTGTCGAGTTCCTCTCGCCTTGCCCCACCAATCTGGGCCTCGATTCGGTTGCGGCCGCGCTTTTCTGTGTGGAGCAGATGGAACAAGAGTACCCGTTGGGATGCCTGCGTGACCGGCAGGCCGCGGCGCAGCCCCGCCCGGCCGCGGCTCCCGCGCCTTCGGTCGAAGCCTTCTTCGGCGCGTCCGCGCAACATCCGGTGCCGGAGGCGGTGACGGACGAGACGTTCGGCGAATTGCGTCTCAAATTCACGGGCTACGGCGGTCAGGGCATTCTGAGCCTCGGCATCTGCGTGGCCGAGGCCGCGCGGCTCGAACGGCGTTTCACGACTTGGTTTCCCACGTACGGACCGGAACAGCGCGGCGGTTCGGCCGCCTGTTCGGTGGTCCTCTCCGGCCGGCCGATCGGATCGCCCGCCGTGGATCATCCGGATGTGCTGGTGTGCATGAACCAACCCTCTTTCGAACGGTTTGTGAAGGATGTGAAACCCGGCGGGACGGTGATCGTGGACGCGACGGTACCGCAGCAAGTACCCGTGCCGGAACGGGTGCGCGTGGTCACCATGCCCGCGATCGATCTGGCGATCAACATGGGGGTTCCCAAAGCCGCGAACACCATGATGCTCGCGGCCCTGGCCCGGCTCGGCGTGACCGGCCTGCAAGACGCGCATCTGCTGGCGGCGCTCGACGCGAGTTTCAAGAACAAGCCGTCGCTGGTCGAGAAGAACCGTCTGCTGATGCGTGAGGCCGAGGCCTGGCTGGACAAGAACGTGGCGTTGTAGCGGCGCCGCAGTGCGGGGGAGGGGGCTGTGACAAACGAGAGGCGCGAGATCGCGGTGCGGATCCGGGGGTTGAGGGAAGCGTCGGAGCGTTCGTGTCGGGAGGTCGCCTCCCGAACCGGGGTCCCGCCCGAAACCTACATGCGGTATGAGACCGGGGCGGAAGACGTGCCCATGAGCTACCTCTCGCGGCTGGCCGCCTTTTATCAGGTCGAGGTCACGGCCCTGCTCACAGGCGGCGACGCGCACGCCCGGGTCTTCCATGTGACGCGGAAAGGAGGCGGCCCGGTGGTCGAGCGGCGGCACGCCTATCACTACGAGGCGCTGGGCGCGCGGTTCGCGGGCAAAACCATGGAGCCGTTCATTGTGACGGTGGGGCCCGCGCTGGACACCCCGCATCTCAACACCCATCCCGGCCAGGAGTTCAATTACGTGCTGAGCGGCCGGCTGCGGCTTTCGGTGGGCGGCCATGAAACGGTGCTGGCGCCGGGGGACAGCATCTATTTCGACGCCTCGGTGCCGCACGGCATGCGGGCGGAGGAGGGCGCGGAGGCCACGTTTCTGGCGGTGATCACCGCATAACCGGAGGGGAGGCGTATGCGGGAGGCGTGGCTGAGTCAGACGGTGTTCGATTCGTATGAGGCGTTCTACCGGGAATTTCGTCTGAACGTGCCCGAACGCTTCAATTTCGCCTTTGATGTGGTGGATTCGGTGGCGGCGGAGGATCCCGGTCGGCGCGCGATGGTCTGGTGCGACGATCAGGGGAACGAGCGGGTTTTCACCCTGCGCGACATCGCGCGCGCCAGCAACCGGGCGGCCCGCGTGTTCGCGGCGGCGGGCATCCGACGCGGGGATGCCGTGATGCTGATCCTGAAACGGCGCTACGAGTATTGGTTCGCGCTGATGGGGTTGTGCCGGCTGGGGGCCGTGGCGATCCCGGCCACCAACCAACTGACCCGGAAGGATGTCGCGTACCGCATCCGCGCGGCCGGAGTCAGCATGATCCTGTGCGTCAACGAACCCGCGATCCGCGCGGCGGTGGATGCGGCGGTCGCGGAAGCGCCGGTGAGGGCGCGGGCACTGGTGAACGGCGGGGACGACGGTTCCGGCTGGACGGATTTCAACGCCGCGTGCGGCCGGGCCTCGCCGGAGCCGCTGGAGGCGGCGCTCTGCGCGCGGGATACCGGGGCCTGCGATCCGATGCTGCTCTACTTCACCTCCGGCACGACCGGCATGCCGAAAATGGTGCAGCATGATTTCCTGTATCCTTTCGGGCATGTGGTGACGGCCCGTTACTGGCAGGGGTGCGCGCCGGGCGGCTTGCACCTGACGCTGGCGGAAACCGGGTGGGCCAAAGCCGCGTGGGGCAAGATCTACGGCCAGTGGCTGTGCGGTTGCGCGGTCATGGTGTATGATATGGACCGTTTTCACGCCGAGGCGGTGTTGCGGGTCATCGAACGCTACCGCGTCACCACCTTCTGCGCGCCGCCCACCATGTACCGGTATTTCATCAAAGAGGATCTGACGCGCTACGATTTTTCGGCGCTCACCCGGTGTGTGGTGGCCGGCGAGCCGCTCAATCCCGAGGTCTATCAGCGGTTTCTCGAGGCCACGGGGCTGAAGCTGTATGAGGCGTACGGCCAGACGGAGCTGACGGTGGTGGCGGGCACCTTCCCGTGGATGACGCCCAAGCCCGGGTCCATGGGCTGTGCCGCGCCGGGATATGACTTGGACCTCATCCGGCATGACGGCCGGCCGTGCGAAGTGGGCGAGGAGGGGCAACTGGTGATCCGCACGGAACGCTCCAGGCCGCTCGGCATGTTCACCGGCTACTATCGCGATCCCGAGCTGACGCGCCGGGTGTGGCATGATGGGGTCTATTACACCGGCGACATGGCCTGGCGCGATGAGGACGGGTACTTCTGGTTTGTGGGTCGGGCGGATGACGTGATCAAGAGCTCCGGGTACCGCATCGGACCCTTCGAGGTGGAAAGCGCGCTGCTGGAGCATCCCGCCGTGCTGGAGTGCGCGGTGACGGGCGTGCCGGACCCGGACCGCGGTCAGGTGGTCAAGGCCACGGTGGTTCTTGCCAAGGGGGTTGAGCCCTCCGATGCGCTGGCGGGCGCGCTGCAGGAGCATGTCAAACGCGTCACGGCACCGTACAAATATCCGCGCCGCGTGGAATTTGTGCCGGAGCTGCCGAAAACGATCAGCGGCAAGATCCGCCGCGTGCAGATCCGGGAACGGGATCAGCGCAACGCGGAATAGCCGACACAAGCGTCCGGCGGAAAAGAAAGAAAAAACCATGGAAAACTTCACGTATTTCAATCCGGTGCGGATCCGGTTCGGCAAGGGGATGATCGCGCGGGTGCGCGAGGAGGTTCCGGCAGACGTGCCGGTCATGCTGGTGTACGGCGGCGGGTCCGTCAAACGGAACGGCGTCTATGATCAGGTCCGGGCCGCGCTGGCCGGACATGACGTGTGCGAGTTCGGCGGCATCGAGCCCAATCCGCGCTACGAGACCTGCATGCGGGCGGCCGCGCAGGCGCGTCAGGCGGGCGTGGGGTTTCTGCTGGCGGTGGGCGGCGGTTCCGTGCTGGATGCGGTGAAGTTCATCGCGGTGGCGGCGGCGTATGGTGAAGGCGACCCGTGGGAAGTCATGGAGGGGCGGAGCCCGGTGACGGGCGCACTGCCGCTGGGCGCGGTGATGACGCTGCCCGCGACGGGTTCGGAGATGAATTGCTTTTCGGTGATCACGCGCGATTCGAGCCGCGAGAAACTGGCGTTCAGTTCGCCGCTCGTGTTTCCGGTCTTTTCGGTTCTGGATCCGGAGACGACCTTTTCCCTGCCGATGCGGCAGGTGGAGAACGGGATCGCGGACACGTTCGCGCATGTGATGGAACAGTACATGTGCCGCGCGGACGACACCCCGCTGGTGGCGCGGCAGGCCGAGGCGGTGCTGCTCACCCTGATCGAAGAGGCGCCCAAGGTGAAACAGGACCCGAAGGCGTACGCGGTGCGCGCGAACCTGATGTGGTGCGCCACCGTCGCGCTCAACGGGTCTCTGGGCTGCGGCGTCGCGGCGCAGGATTGGGCGACGCACATGATCGGACACGAACTGACGGCACGGTACGGGATGGATCACGGACGCACGCTGGCCGTGATCATGCCGGCGGTGCACCGGCATCAGATCCGGCGCAAGCGGGCCCGCCTGGCCCAGTGCGCGGCGCGTGTCTGGGGCATCACGGAGGGTTCGGAGGCGGAGCGCGCCGCGCAGGCGATTGATCGCATGGAGGCTTTTTTCCGGGAGGTTGGCGTGCCGACGCGCCTGGGCGAGTATGGCGTGGACGCCGAAGAGGCCGCTGTGGTTGTGGCGGACCGGCTGGCCGCGCGCGGCGCGAAAATCGGCGAATACGGCGATCTCGGCGCGCACGAGGTTGCGGAGATCATTCGGCTGGCGCGCTGAGCTCGGGGGCGGCGTCCCCGCTCTTCTTTTTGCGGCCGCGCCGAGCCCGCGGCTCTTCCGCGGCCGAGACCGCGTCCGCCGCAGGCTCGGGCGCGCCCAGCGCCAACGGTTTGACCCCGATCTCCTTGAGGCGCATCGAGACGATCTTCGAGATGCCCTTCTCCTGTTGTGTCACGCCGTAAACGATATCCGAACCGGCGATGGTATGCTGGTTGTGCGTGATGATCAGGAACTGCGAGTGTTTCAGGAAGTCTTTCAGGGTTTGCACGAAACGCCCGATGTTGCTGTCGTCCAGTGCGGCATCCAGTTCGTCGAGCATGCAGAACGGGGCCGGCTTGATCAGGAAGATCGCGAAGAGCAGGCTCACCGCGGTCATGGTGCGTTCGCCGCCGGAGAGCAGGGTCACTGACTGCGGCCGTTTGCCGGGCGGGCGGGCGATGATGTCGATGCCGCACTCGAGCGGATCCTCGGCGTTTTCCAGCAGCACGAGCTTGGCCTGGCCGCCGTTGAAGAGCCGGGTGAACATCGTGTCGAAATGGGCGTTGGCCTGATCGAAGGTGGACTGGAACATCTCGCCCGATTTCTTGTTGATCATGGCGATCAGTTCCAGGATCTGCTCTTTGGACTTGAGCAGATCCTCCTCCTGGGCCTTGAGGAAGGTGTACCGCTCCTCCAGCTCCTTGTACTCCTCGATCGCCACCAGGTTCACGGGGCCAAGCGCCTGGATGTCGGCGGTGAGGGATGCCGCGCGCGCCTCGATCTCGGGAACCGGCGGCGGTCCGCCCTCCGGCCAGGCGGGGTCCGCATGGGCGATCAGTTCCTCGGGCGAGAGGCCGTATTCGTTGTAGATGTGGTCCAGATGGTTCTGTCGGCGCATCCGCGATTCGGCGAGATCGATCTCCGCGCGGCTGCGCTGTTCGCGCGCGGCTTCGAGCGCGCGGCGGCGCTCGGTCAGGGTGGCGTCGGTCTTCTCCAGCTCGCGCTGGCGGGTGGCGCGTTCGCGGCGCGTCTCCTCGATCTTCAGGTGGAGCGTTTCGGCCGTGATCCGCATAGGGTCGAGGTTGGCCTCCAGGGAGGCGATCTCCTGCGTGAGGCGTCCGATGCTTTCGTCGTACGACATCACGCCGCGGTTCCGGCCCTGCAACGTGCGGTCGAGTTCGTCCATGCGCGTCTGGACGGCCTCTTCCTGGGACGCGGCGTGTTCGATCTGCTGCGACACGCTGGAAACCCGGATCCGGCATTCGGTGAGGGCGTGGCTGAGTTCGCCGAAGACGCCCTCCCGCTCCTGCAGCAGGGTCGAGTTCTCGGCGATGCGCTCCAGCAAGCGGGCGCGCGTGGCCGTGAGCCCGTCCAGCTCGTCTGTGCGCGCGGCACAGATCCCCTCATCCCCGGAAGTCTGTTCAGTGAGCGCGTTCAGCTCGCGGGAGACCTGGTCCAGACGGGCGCGGGCCCGCTCCGCATCACGGGAAACGCTCTGGTGCTCGCCTTCCGCCTGCGCGGCGCGGCGCCGGTTCTCATCCAGCGTTTTCCGCATCTGGGTCAGGTGGAGACTGAGTTCGGACGAACGCGCCGCCAACTGCTCTTGGCGGGTCCGGGTGGTCCTGAGCGTTGTTTCCAGCACCGTGAGCTGGTCGGCGGTTTCGGTGGCGAGCAGCTTGCGGGCGAGCGGGCTGGAGACCGGGCTGTCCGGCATCCACAGCTCCGCGCACCCGTCGGCATGCGCGATCACGCCGTCGCGTGTGACGATGCTACACCCGGCGGGTACGGCTTCCGGCACAGCCTCCCGCGACTCCGCCAGAAAGACGGTCCCCAACAGACGGCGCGCCGCACCGGCAAACGGCTTTTCGACCGTGACGCGGTCCAACAGCGGCGTGAGGCCCGGACCCGGGGGGGGCGGAGGCGTGTCGGTGCGGTCGCCCGGCCCGTCAACCGAGGCGGCGATGATGCGCGCGGCCGCGGGGGTGCCGCGGGCGAGCAGCATCTCGAAGATGCGTCGCGCGGCCCCGGCGTCGCGCACGATTACGGCGTCGAGCCAGGCGCGCAAGGCGGCTTCCAGCGCGAGGCGCAGGTCCGGCGGCGCGTTGAACATCTCCGCCAACGGGCCGAGCACGGTTTGCGGTTCGAGTCCCAACGGGTTGGCGGGGTCCAGCAAGAGTTGCGAGCCCGGCGCATAGGCGTCGCGAATCTCGCCCGCGTCTTTCAGCAACTCGAGTTGCGCCCGTTTGGCCGCGGCCTCGGACTGGAGACGCGCGGACTCGGTCTGCAAGGCATGCAGCTCTTCCGTCACGGCCGCCCGTTCGGTGTCGAGCGTTTCGTAACGCTCGTCCGCCGCGGCGACTTCAGCCGTATGCGTGTCAAGGCGGGCCCGGACCTCGGCGCAGGCGTGTTCCGCGGCCGCCAACGTCTCTTGCACCTGGCCGTGTTCGGCGGCAAGGCGGTCCCGCTTCATGAGCAGCTCGCGCTGCCGCGCCTCCATGGCCGCCAGTTCCTGCTGGATCTGAGCGGTGCGGCGTTCGCACTCGACCGATTTCTGCCGGTCCTGCTGGAGCTGCCCGCGCGTCTGTTCGATCTGCAGCCGGTGCGCGTCGAACCGGGCCTGCGCCTCTTTCAGCGCGTTCTGTTCGACTTCCTCGGTCTGCCGCAGGAGCAACCGCTTCTGCGCGAGCGATTCCTGTTGCAGGCGGAGCTGTTCGATCTGCGTCCGGGTCTCGGAAATCTCACGGTTGTCGCGCTCCGCCCAGGCGCGGTATTCGGCGATGCGCTGCTCGTTGACCTTGATGACCTCCTGGGCGCGGATGTAACGGTTGTCGGCCTGCGCCGCCTGTTCGGTCAGGTCCGCGATCCGCTCCTCAGTCTCATGGATCAGCCCGTGGATGCGGGAGGACTCCGCCTCCGCCTCGGCCACGAACTCCTGATGGGAGACCCACTGTTCGTTCAGCGCGTGGATCGAGGTGTCCAGCTCGCGGATGCGGATGTCCAGCGCGGCGAGGCGCCGGCGCGTCAGGAAGAGGTCGAGGCCGCGCAGCTCATCGCGCAGTTCCTTGTACTTCTGGGCTTTGCCGGCCTGCCGCTGCAGCGTGCCGATCTGGCGCTTCACCTCCCGGATGACATCGGCGAGCCGCAGCAGGTTGGCCTCGGTCTGCTCGATCTTGCGCAGCGCCTCTTTGCGGTCGGCCTTGAATTTCGTGATGCCGGCCGCCTCCTCGAAAACGGCGCGGCGGTCTTCCGGCCGCGAGGAGAGGATGACGTCGATCTGGCCTTGGGCCATCACCGAATAGGAGGTCGTGCCGATGCCCGTCCCCATGAAAAGACGGTGGACATCCTTAAGGCGACAGGGGGTCTTGTTGATGAAGTACTGGCCTTCGCCGGAACGGAAGACACGGCGGGTGACGGTTACCTCGTTGAACTCGGTTTCCAGGATCCCGTCGCAGTCCGCGAAGGTGATGGAAACCTCAGCCATGCCGAGCGGCTTGCGCGAATCCGTGCCGTTGAACACCACGTCCGGCATCTTGGCGCAACGCAAGGCGGTGGGGCGCTGTTCGCCCAATACCCAGCGGATCGCGTCCGAGACATTGCTTTTGCCGCAGCCGTTGGGCCCGACAATCGCAATCATGCCGGGCTCGAACTGCAGGCGGGTCTTGTCCGCAAAGCTCTTGAAACCGGTCAGTTCAATCTGTTTTAGATACACGGAAAACCTCGGAGAGCCGGATTGACGGCAAGGTTCCTTTCAGCCGTCGCAATACACGCTTCTTATAGCAGAAGGGGGGTGTGGAGTAAAAGCATAAAGCTGTTTTTCGCCGCAACCGGCTTGGCACACGCCCCCTTTTGGGGTATCCTTTTGCCTTCGTAATCAAACGAAAATGGATGTGGTGATTCTTGCAGGAAAGGCGGTTGAGTATGGTCAAGACAAGTTTTTTCACTCGCGGGATCCGTATCGCGGTGCCGGGATTCGGACGAAAGATCGCGGCGCTCGCGCTGGCGGCCGGTTCGCTTTCGGCTGCGGACGGCGTGTGGACGGCCTCCGGGGACGGGGCATGGGGTGACCTGGTCAACTGGGAGGGCGGCGCGTACGCCGCCGGCGCGGGGTTTACGGCCTACTTCACCAACGGGGTGCCGGCGCGGGTCGACCAGAATGTCGCCGGGCTGACGCTTGGCGGACTGTACGTCTCCGGCGCGGATACCCTGTTCACGAACAGCACCGTGACGCTCAACAACAACGGCAACCCCGCGTTGGTCACGGTCGAGGGAAACGCCGTTACCGCCACGGTGGCGCTGACCCTCTCGCCCGCAGCCGGCACGGCAATCTCAAAAGCGGGGACGGGCACGCTGCGGCTGGAGAAATATTTGACCGTGCCGTCGGGCCTGACGGTGGAAAACGGGCTGCTGGACCTCCGGTTCAAAGACAACAGCGACGGATTGAATGTCGGCAGCGGCACGATCACCGTGGGAAATGGCGCCGTGCTGCGGTGCGGAGGGAACAACCAGATCAATAATTACGCGGTTCTCGACATTCAGGCGGGCGGCACGGTTGATCAGGCGAACAAGACCGACAACATTGGGGCCTTGACGGGCAGCGGCGTGCTCACCAACCACTCCAGCACGATCCAATTCTGGCTGAACGGGGCCACACGCCTGTTCTCCGGCATGTGCTACGGCGGGGGAACGTTCTCTTTCAAAGAGGCCGGGACCTTTGTGGCTGGGAATTCCAACACGCTGCAGAATGTGACGTTCGACGCGCGATTCCCGGGGCTGAACCTGACCTTCGCGCCGGGGATCGGCACGTTTCGCATCGGCACCCTCCTGGTCACCAATGACTTCACCCTTGCGGATACGGAGAACGGTCCCGTCACGCTGGAGTTGGGGTGGAAAAACGACTCGTTCTCGCTGGCCAACGTTTTTACAGGGGCGGGCGGCCTGACGAAAGCCGGGACCGGCACGATGACGGTCACAAACACCCAAACGTACGCCGGGCCGACGGTGGTGGACGGGGGCAAACTGGCGGTCACGGGCGGCACACTCGGAACCCTTTTGGCGAACACCGCGCAGATCCGCCTTGAATCCGGCTCGGCCCTTGAACTCAACACCACGGAGAGCGAGACCAACGACACGCCGCTTTACGGTTCGGGCGCGATCACCAAAACGCAGGAGTCGACGCTGGCGCTGGGCGCGCTCCGCACCACGAACGCGGCGGTCACGGTTTCGGCGGGCACGCTCGAAATCGCGGGCGGGACGTTCTCCGGCGGCGGGTTCACGCAGAACGCGGGTGCCCGGGTGGTGTTCAACGGCGGCAGCAGCACGGGCGCGACGTTGACGGTCTCGCCGGGGTACCCGGTCGAGATCCGCGGCGGGACCCACCTGTTCGACAGCGCGCTGGGAGGCACGGGGCGCTATCTGCAGACCGGCGGCGCCACGTTTTTCAAGAACACGCTGGGAAACATCAACACCAACGATATCTTCGTCACGGTCAGCGGCGGCACCATGAACATCGGCTATATCCAGCACTGTCAGGGGCTCGGCCTGCTGGCATGCGGCACGGCGGTCGTGAACATCGCGAACGCCAACACGCGCATCGCCAGCGACGGCAAGACCCATTCGCTGGTGGTGACGAATGACGCGCAGGTCACCACCGACGGGCTGGTCGTGATGTCAAACGGAGCCGCCGGCACCACCAGCACCGGTACGGTCACGCTGGCGGGCGGCACGCTGATCATGCAGGGCGGCTTCGGAACGGTGGGGTCGCAGGAGGCCCACCCGACGTTCGTGAATTTCGACGGCGGTCTGCTGCGGTTTCTCGGATCCCGGACCTCCGTGGCAGGCGCGTACCACCGCTATAACGTCCGGGAAGGGGGCGCGCGCGTCGAGGCGGCGACCGTCGGCAGCACGACGACCTTCAATCAGGGTTTCACCAACGCGACCGGCGGCACGGTTGACGGTGGCCTGATCAAGAGCGGCCCCGGACTGCTCCGGTTCCTCGCGGACAACGGGTATACCGGCGCCTCGGTCCTTAACGCGGGAACGCTGACCGCGCAGGGAACCGGCGGCACGCCGTTCGGATACGGCCCGGTGACGATCAACGGCGGCACGCTGGAGATCGCGCCGTCCGGAAGCGGGGCCAACCTTTCGATGTCCGTGGCCCATGGCGACGCGGCGAACACCGTAACCGTCGGCCCCGGCGTCTCGATGCTGCGTCCCGCGCGCGGCAGCCAGAGCAGTCTGAGCGTGACGCTCGGCGCGGCCGGCGCGGCGGAGAACAGCGTGCTGAAGCGCGACACGTACGGGGTGCTGGCGATCTGGCCGGGCGCGGGTACCGCCACGCTGGGCGGCACGGAAAAAGTCCTGGTTAACGGTGGGGTGGCGACCGTCAACGGCATGGTTCCGGCCGTCTTCGGCATCCACAATGATGACCGCCGGTCTTGCGATTTCCTCACCTATGACGCGACGGACGGCTTCAGCGTGGCGGCCTACACGTCCGGGCTCGGCGGCGGCGATACCTCGATCGCCAATGTGACGGCCAACGCCTCCACGGACAGCGTCCATGTCCACGCGCTGCGCGTGCACAACGGCGCGGTGCTGACCGTCAACAGCGGCCAGACGCTGACCGTCGGCGACGGCGTGAATCCGGCCGGGGTGATCCTCAACAACTCCAGCGGCGTCACGGCGGGCCTCAACGGCGGCACGCTCGATTTCGGGACTTCGGAAGGCGTCATCATCTATAACTTGCGGCGGTCGAATCAATTCGGCCCCACGCTCGGGAGTGTGATCGCGGGTTCGAACGGGCTGACGCTGGCGGGCGGCGGGCCGGACGAGGATCTGCAGCTCACCGCGTCCGCCAACACCTACACCGGACCGACGCGCATCATGGCGGGCCGCGTGTCGCTCGCGAACAGCCGCGGTTTCAGTGACGGGGACGTGTACATCTACGGCAACGAGGCGTGGGGCGGCCAGTTCCGCGTCACGTTCACCGGGAACGTCACCAATGCCCTGCATCTCGCGGGTGTGGGCGCCGGCGCGTCCCAGCCGCTCGGCGCGGTGGTGTTCGAGCGGGACAGCGAGATCTCGGGACCGGTCGAGCTGATGCGGGACGCGCGGGTGAGCGTGTCAATATTGGCCGCCGCCATCGGGACATTCAGCGGCCCGATCACCGGCCCCGGCGGTCTCGAGGTCGGCTGCCCCGGCACGGCTTTTGCCGGCATCATCCGGCTGACCGGCTCCAACACGTATACGGGGGGAACGCGCGTCAGCCGCGGCACGCTGGAGATCGCCGCGCCGCAGGCGCTGGCGCCCGGGCCGGTGGTGGTCAACGACGGGGTGCTGATGTTCACCCTCAACGGCGATGCCACGATCACCAACGCCATCCGCGGCACCGGCCGTGTGGTGCAGAATGGAGCGGGCACCCTGACCCTCACCGACGCGGAACCGTTTGGGGGAACCTTCGAGGTCCAGGCGGGCGCGTTGGTTGTGGAGGGTGCGGATTCGGCGATGCGGACCGCCTCTGTCAACGGGCTGCTCGACCTCAACGGGGAGGGCTTGGCGTCCGGTGCGCTGGAGGGCGGGGGCGTGGTGAGCAACAGCGCGGCCGGCGACGCGACGCTGACGGTCGGTGCGGACGGTGCGGGCAGCCGCTTCTGGGGGGCGATCCGGGATGGCGAAGGCGCCGTCTCGCTTGTGAAGACGGGGAACGGCACGCTGACGCTGAGCGGACTCAACACGTACAGCGGGGCCACGACCATCGAAGCGGGGACCCTCCGGCTGCAGGGCACGCAAACGGAACTTCCGACCAACGGGCTCGCGTACCGGCTCGATGCGGCACGCGCCGATTTGCTGACGCTGGACGGGTCGAACGTCACCATGTGGGCGGACGCGTCCGGGGCCGGCGTCCATTTCACGCAGGACGTGTCGGTGCTGCAGCCGGTACTGGTGACCAATGCGTCGAGCGGTTTGCCGGCCGTCCGTTTCGGGGGCCGGACCAACTGCCTGATCGCGTCCAAGAGCGCGCTGTCGCGCTCGGTTTTCGTGGTCAACGAGGTGCGCGGGTACAGGGACAACGGCGGCCTCTGGGGCGGGTACGGACAGGATATCAGTATCCGGCAGTCCAATCTGACTTCGTGGATCCATCCGGGCAACGGAAACGACTTTTCATGCGGCGGACGGATGTTCGTCAATGATACGGAGGACAGGGTGTTTGCGGCAGGCGCGCCGCACGTGTTGGCCGCCCTGGCCGAAACGCCGCGGACCTGGGTCGCCGCGATCGGGGACTGCCGGCCGTACAGCGGAACCCTTTTCCGTTCATACCAGGGCGATGTCAACGAGGTGGCGGTCTACAGTACGGCGCTCAGCCTGTCGGACGCGTACTCGGTCACCGAGTGCCTGCGGTACAAGTGGCTCGGGCTCGAATGCGCCTTTCCCACCAATGTGTTGCCCGACGCCACGGCCCTGCTTGTTTCGGAAGGCGGGACGCTGGACCTGAACGGGCTTGACCAGGAGGTGGGTTCGCTGGAGGGTGCGGGCGGGATTGCCAACGGCAGTGGCCGCGGGGCGACGTTCACTGTCGGCAACGACAACCGCAGCACGCTCTTCTCCGGAGTGATCTCCGGCTCCAACACGCTGGTCAAGGTCGGTGGCGGCACGTTGGCGTTGTCCGGCGCGAACACCTATCTGGGCGATACGCGTGTGAGCGGCGGGATTCTGAAGCTGGACGGCGGCTCCCTGGCTTCCGGCGGAACGGTTACGGTCGGCGCGGGCGCGACCTTTGACGTGAACGGTCAGCCGCAGACGCTGGCCGGCATCGGCGGCAGCGGGACGATCTCCGGGTGTGACAGCCTGACCGTGACGGAAACCGTCGCTCCGGGCGGTGTGGGCGAAGTGGGCACGCTGGCGCTCGACGGGTCACCCGTGTTTGACGGTTGCACTCTGCTGGTTGACACGCGCGAGAACGGCCTGACGGATACCCTTTCCGTCGCGGGGGATTTGGATCTGTCGACGCTCACGCTGGTGATCGGCGACGTCTCGCGGATGGCGGGGTACTCGTATGAGATCGTCGCCTGTTCGGGCAATCTCACCGGCACCTTCGCCGCGACGCCCAATCTTCCCGGCACGTGGGTGGTTCAGTACGACACCACGCCGGGCGCCGGCAAGGTGACGCTCGTGCATGATTTGGGGACGATTCTCCTGTTCCGGTAGCCGTCAAGAAACCGCTTGCATCAGGTGGGGGATAAGAGTACAAACGAGCCCGCTGGTGCGGAGAGGAGGCGGTTATGGTCACAATCTATCATTGGGAGAACGGAGGTCTCCGGGAGGTCGCCGCTCCGACCGGAGCCTGCTGGATCAATCTGGCCGACCCCTCCACAGAAGAGATCGCGCGGGTCCAGGAGCTGACCCGTGTCCCGCGCGAGTTTCTCACGGACCCGCTGGACAAGGACGAGCGGCCCCGTTTGGAGATTGAGGATGGGGCCACACTCCTGATCGTGCATGTCCCGTATCATGAGCCGCACGAGAATCTGATCCCGTTCCACACGTTGCCGCTCGGCATTGTCCTCACCCAGTCCAATGTGATCACGATCTGTAACCGGCTGACGCCGGTCACCAGCACCTTCCTGGACCAGATCCGGCGCGTCTGCCCGCCCGAGGACCAGTTCCGGTTCGCGTTCCAGCTTCTCTGGCATTCGGCCATCCTTTACCTGCGGTATCTGCGCGACATCCGCCAGCGCGCCGACATGGTTGAGCAGGACCTGCACGAATCGATCTCCAACGAGGCGCTGATGCGCCTGCTGAACATCGAGAAGAGTCTGGTTTACTTCACCACCTCACTGAAGGCGAACGACATCCTGATCGGACGCGTCGAGCACACGCGCCAGTTGGACATCCCCGACAAGGATCTCGATGTGCTGGAGGACGTGGCGGTGGAGTACCGGCAGGCGCTGGAGATGGCCACGATCCACAGCAACATCCTCACCGGCACGCTCGACACCTTCGCTTCGATCATTTCGAACAACCTCAATAACGTGATGAAGTATCTGACCTCCATCACGATCGTGCTCATGCTGCCCACGCTGGTGGCCAGCATTTACGGCATGAATGTGAAACTGCCTCTGGGCCAGTATGAGCACGCCTTCCCCATCCTCATGGGCGTTTCGCTGCTGCTCTCGCTGGTCGTGGTGATTGTGCTCGCCCGCCGCCGCTTCTTCTGAGTCAATACAACAGCGCCGCGGCGCGCGCGGTCCGGAACGCCCGGTGCGCGGCGCGCCATCCCGCAGCGATCTCGCGGAACGGCCGGCCCCTGCACAGGTCCCGCCGCGCCGCCGCGGTCCCGTACAGCGTGTCGAACCAGGCCGGCCGCACGCCCTTGTGGCGCCAGACGCGGTGCGGGCCGTACTGTTCCGCCAGGGTCTGCAGCAGCGCCAGGGAGACGGTGGCCGGGGCGAAACGCGCGGGGTCGGTGACGGTCAGCAGCAGGCCGTCGAGCTCGCGGCCGTCATATGCGCCCCCGACCGCGGTGTACCGGTGCGGGGTGAAGGAGGCGCCAGCCGCGCGCAGGGCCGCCAGCCGCGCGCAGGTACGTTCCGCGCGCAGCCACGGCGCGCCCAGAACGCGGAACGCCAGATTGGTGCCGCGGCCGCAATCGATTCCGGGCAGCGCTTCGCAGAAGACCGTGGCCGCATAGGTCATGGCGCTCTCCCACGTCTTGATTCCGGGGGACGGCGGCAAAAACGCGGGGCGCCCGCCATCCCAGGCCGCGTCCTCACGAGACCAGCCCTCCATGGGAAGCACGTCAAGACGCAGGTCGGGAAACAGGGTGTGCCGCATCCAGCGGGCGCTTTCCGCCGGGGTCATGCCGTAGACCAGCGGAACCGCGCAGGGCGCGACAAACCCGAGCGCGCCGGCTTCCGGCATGGGGCCGTCGACCGCGCGGGGCAGCGGGATGGGCCGGTCAGTGACCAGCACAGGGATTCCCGCTTCCCGGCACGCCTCCAGCATGTTGCGAAGGGTGGCGAGATAGGTGTAACAGCGCACGCCGAGGTCCTGCAGGTCGCAGACCATGAGGTCCACGCCCGACAGCATGGCGGGCGCCGGTTTGCGCCGGTCCCCGTAAAGGGAGTGAACCGGGATGCCCCAGTCGGGATGTCGACGCGAGGCAGTGCGCACGCCCGCGCCCGCCTGGCCGAAAAAACCGTGCTCCGGGCCGTAGAGTGCCACCAGCCGGTCGCCCAGTGCGGCGCGCAGCCGTTGCGCCGACGTCGCGCCGCCGCGCGTCCGCGCGGCCTGATGACTCAACAGGCCCACGCGTTTGCCGCGCAGGGCGTCAAAGCGTCGCGTGGCCAGCACATCCATGCCCACAGTCATGCGGTGGCGCCCCCTTGACGCAACCGGTGGGAGAGCACCGCCAGTCCGGCGGCCAGGTCTTCGCGTTTGACGATCACATCCGAGGGCACCGCGAGCTGTACGGGCGTGAAATTCCAGATTCCCCGGATCCCGCCGGCCATCATGGCGTCCGCCGCGGCCTGCGCCTGGCCGGCCGGCACCGTGAGAATCCCGAGCGACACGCCCAGCGTGCGGGCTTTGTTGGCGAGTTGATCCGCGGGATAGACGGGCACCCCCGCGATCCGGCCGCGTTTCCGCGGATTCGCGTCAAAGGCTGCCACAATCTTGAATCCCTGGTCCTGAAAACCGGGGTACCCCAGCAGGGCGGAGCCCAGACGCCCCGCGCCGGCCAGTACCGCTTCGGTATGGGCGTTCCAGCCGAGGAAACGTTCGATGGCGGCGATCACCTCGCGAAGCGGAAACCCCAGACGCGGCGTGCCGCGCACGCCGGTCCGGGAGAGATCCTTGCGCACCACGATCGGGTCCAGCGACAACGCTTTGGCAACCACCGCTCCGGAAGCGTAGGGTTCACCCTGCTCCGCCATCTCCCGCAAAACACGGAGATACAGGGGAAACCGTTTCACCATCCGGTCGCCGATCTCGGCTTTGCGCGCTCTGCCCATGTCGTTTCCGATCCTTTCACAATGCCCGCGGCCTGCCGCACACGGCCGCGCGCCCATATCGTTACGCGGTTTGTTGCTCCACGTTGAGGAGGAACGCCTTGACCCCCGCTTTACGTCCGATGGTGGCGCGGAGGTCTTCAAATACCCGCATCACGTCCTGCGCGCGCTCATCCGGCACCACGAACAGCGACAGCGTGTTCGCGCCCGGCCAGACGCTGTTGTCCAGACGCGGTCCGGTGGTCTTGCCTTTTCCCACAACCCGCGGCATCTTGGTGAAGCAGGCGACGCCCCCCCGTTCCATCGCCGCCATGACCTCCTCATCCACCCCGATGTTGTAAACCGCCATCACCAGTTTCATCGCCTGGCCTTCCCTTGTGCCCGCCTCCCTCCTGAGGCCGGCCCTGCGCGAACATCCCAGCCGGCCGGAACTGTACCACAGAACAGCTTTCGCTTCAATCCGATGCCGGGCGCCTCATCCATTCGGGTTCCTTTTCCACCGCACGCGTTTTCCCGTCACCGCAATTTCGCCCGGGGCGGGTTGCGCAGGTAGCGTTCGGTGAAGAGGTCTTCCTCCAGGCCGACGTTGTACTCGACTTGGGTGTAGGAGACCGTTGTGCCGCTGCCGGAGCGCAGATCTTTCATCCGGGACCGGGTGACGGTGGGGAAGCCCTGGATCGGCCGCACCTCCAGCGCCTGGCCTTCGCGGATCTTCTGGCCGGCCGCGTCGTAATACTCGGCCTTGACCGGGATGAAGCTGCTCTTGTGCACCCAGACCTTGTAGGAGGCGAACTCCACGCTCTTGGGGTCCTTGGGCGTGCTCTGGAGAACATAATAGGTGTCGGTGGTCTCCGCCAGCGCGTGGTTGTCGTCATCGGGATTGCGGCCGGAGACATCCTCATAGAAAAAATCGGAGCCCACGAAACTGGTGCGCTTGTCCGAGGCCGCGATGCGCTTCACCAGGTTGAGGCCGGGCAGGTAAAGCCAGCGGTCGTCATCCCGGCCCACATGCTTGTGGACCAGGTAGGCGGTCTTGTGCACGTCAGCCGGACGATCGAAGAAGACGTACATCTTCTGGTCGCCGGTGAAGGTGTCGGAGGTGTCGCCCGCGGGTTCGAGGTCGAGCCGCAGGATCGTGAACTCGCGGGTACGCTGGCGTCCCTGCGCGTCCTGGATGGCCATCGAGACCTTGGCCTTCCCGTCGCGCCCCTGATAGTGGGCGGCACGGTTGGCCTTGGCGACGATCTCGTTGACAGAGGGGACGGGCTGCGCCAGCGCGAGGCCGGCGGCCAGGGCAACAAACAGGGCGGTCAGGGTGTGTTTCATGGGGTCTCCTTGGTTTTGCCGGACGGGTCGGACAGGCCGGACGGGCCGGGCTGTTTCCGAAGACAGGTTTTACGGCGGCCGCTGAGGAAACAGAAGAGCGCCACCAGCGCGATGCAGGCCAGGCTCGCGTATGACACCGTAGTCCAGGCGACATCGGCGAAGAGCTGGACGTTGAGCGCCACGGTCAGCAAGCCGGACACCGCCGCGAAGAAGCAGGTGCCGCAGCGGCACACGAAAACCGCGCCCGCTTTCGGGAAAAGCCGGTTCTCCAGCAGGCGGATCAGCGCGGGCAGCAGGAAGAGCGTGGTCACGCCCGCGAAAAGCAGGATCGCGGCGATGAAGGTGCCGACGGTCTTGTAGGGCACCAGCGGCGCGGCCAGCAGCGGCAAAAAGCCCACGCCGATGACGATCACGTTGCGGGTGATGGCGCGCGCGGGTTCGCCGAACATCGGCCCCGAGGCCGCCTGCCACGAGCCGTGCCGGGCCTGCATCTCTTTGGCGCGCGAGAGGAAGTGGATCGCGTAATCCACGGCCATGCCGAGGCTGAGCGACGAGAGCACCGCGACCGGCATGTCGTAGTCCTTGCCCACGATGCCGATCAACCCGTAGATCAGGCCGATGGTGACGGTCAGCGGCAGCATGGAGAGGAACCCCCAGAGCGCCGAACGGAAGAGAAGGATCATCATGAACCAGACCGCGGCGAAGCTGCCGAGGAAAGAGACCAGCATACCGTTGACCATCTTGGCCTGCCACACCACGTTGATGTAGGTCAGGCCGAACCACTCGGCTTTCAGGTCGGACGGCGGCGGGTTGGCGGCCACGTAGGTTTCGACCGCATCGACGACCACCTTCATGTCGCGGTTGTCGCCGCTTTTCTGCTGGATCCAGACGCTGGTGTCGCGCCAGGTGTCGGTGCGCACGAAATGCGCGAGGTCATGCGGACGGTGCGAGCTTTCGTACTGCATGACCGTCTGCGCCACGCCTTCGCGGGAGTCGGGGATGCGGTAGTACTCCGGCTTGCCTTCCATCAGTTCGCGGTACACCGTGCGCACGAGGTCCGCGATCGAGTTGCTCTTGCCCACCAGCGGACGCCCGTCCGGGCTCCGGATTGTCAGCAGGTGTTCCTGCAGGGCCGCGACCCAGCGCAGCACGGCGGGGTCCTTGAAGGTCTGCCCGCTCTGCGCCTGCGCGCTGACAAAGAGCCCGGCGGCGTCCCAGGCGTCGAACCGCGCGTCCGGCGCGGCATCGGTCTGCTGCGCGACGAACGCCTGAAGCTGGTCAAAGAACGCGTCGCGGTCCGCCGCGCTCCGGTCCAGCGACTCGGCCTTGGCCGTGAGGGCGGCGAAGACCGTTTCCGCGCCTTCCGTGCCGTTGGCCTTCAGCGCCGCAGCGCGCTGGCGCATGGGACCTGCCAGCGCCGCGCTCATGCGGGGCGGGGCGGGCAGCTCGCCGGAGGGGCGCAGCGCCAGATAGCCCATGTAGGTGCCGCCGAAGTGCCTGTTGAGCGCCTTGTCCGCCACGCGGATCGGGTGGGCGGGCTTGAACCATTTGACCGGGTTGTCGTTGATCACGATGCGGCTCATGCCCCAGAGCGCCACCGCGGTCAGCAGCGCCGTGCCGGCCAGGATCAGTTGGGCGTAGCGGTATGTGCCCCGGCCCACGCCGCGCAGCACGCGCGTCATCAGCGAGTGCGACTCGGCTTGCGCGTTGTGCTCCGTAAGGCCGAAGTTGGCCAGCGTCTCCGGCCTGATGAACATCACTGAGGCAGGGATGAAGGCGATGGTCCAGACCCACGCCACCATCACGCCGATGGCGATGAAGATGCCGAAGACCTGCACCGGCGGGATCGGTGTGAGGGCCAGCGAGAGGAAGCCGACCGCCGTGGTCAGGCTGGTGTAAAGCATCGGCGTGAACAGGGTGTCCATGACATGCCGGATGGCTGTCGCACGGTCTTTGCTCTCCTGATAGCGGTCGAAGAACTCCGAGAGGATGTGAATCGCGTCCAATACGGCGATCGGCATGATGAAGATCGGGATCATGCTGCTCATGATATGGATCGTGTGGCCGGTGGCGACCAGCAGCGCCATGGTCACGATGCAGCTCACGACCGCGACGATCAGAGGCGAAAGGATCAGCGCCAGCTTGCGGAAGAAGAGCAGGAGCAGCAGAAATATGATCAGCATGGCGGTCGGCGCGGAGATCGCCATCTGCTTGAACATCTCCACGCCAAAGGTGTCCTCGGCCACGGGCAGGCCGGTGATGTGGTACTCGTCGCCGGAGGTGAAGGAGGCGATTTTCTCTTTGAGCCGCCGCGCGACAGCGTAGGAAAGGTGTTTGTCGGTCAACGGGATATAGAGCGCCAGCGCCTGGCCGTCCTCTGAGACCAGCGTGCCTTTCATGAAAGGCAGGTTCATAGCCTTGTCGCGCACCGCGCGCGCGGCCTCAGGGGTGGCGGGCGGTTCCGGCATCAGCCACTCGAAGCGGACGCTGCCGAGTCCGCCCTGCTCGACGTTGTCCACCGTGGAGGGCGCGAGGATGTCGATCTCGATCACGCCGGCCTGTGGATCGTCCGGCTTGCCGATCGCCGCGCCGCGCAGCGTCTTGGCGTATTCGGTCAGATCGTGCACATCGCGCAGGGTGGCGGGGTTGAAGACATGATCCGGCGCGCGGTCGTTGACCACGCCCACAACCAGCATGTCGGCCAGCGCGAACTCTTTTTTCTTCGCGTTGTGGAAGACGCGCACCGGCTCTTGCGGCGAGAGCATGTTCTCCGGGTCGGTGTCGATCTTCGCGCCGTGCAGGAAGGGGAAGAGTGAGGGCGCGGCCGTGGGCAGCGCCGCCAGCAGCAGCAGGGCCAGCGTGGTGCCGGCCATGAGCCAGGTCACGGAAGCGGGGCGCCGCAGACAGCAATCCATGATTTTCCGCATGGGGACTCCTTGGGGATCATTTCTCCAAATCGTAAGGCCAGGTGGCGAGCCCGCCGTCGAGCACGCGAACGTCGGTGTAACCCGCCGCCTTGAGGATCCGGGCTGCTTCGTAACCGCGCAGGGAGATTTTGCAGAACGCGACCACCGGGCGGTCGCGCGGCACCTCGTGCAGCCGCGAGCGCAATGCGCCGAGCGGGATGGAGAGCGAGCCGGGCAGGCGCATGGATTTGAACTCGTCCGGCGTGCGGACGTCAAGCAGGACCGGGGGGGGGGCCGAATCGAGTTCGGCCTGTAGCGTTCCGGCCGAGACGCCGGTGAACAGTCCGTCCAGCTTGTTGCGCATCACGTCGGCCGCGGTCAGGATGTTGTCCACCGCGGGCGAGAACGGCGGCGCGTAGCAGAGGTCCGCGTGCGCGAGCTGGTCGACCGTCATGCCGGCGGTGAGGGCCATGGCGGCGACGTCGATCCGCTTGTCGCCCGCGCCGGGTCCGACCGCCTGCGCGCCGAGCAGCCGGCGCGTCGCGCGGTCGGCGACCAGCTTCAGGACCAGCAGGCGCGCGCCCGGCATGAAATGCGCCTGGTCCGGCGCGGGGGTCAGCGTGACCTCCGTGTCATAGCCGGCCGCGCGTGCCTCGCGCTCGGTCAGGCCGGTCCGCGCCACGCAGAAGTCGAAGACCTTGCAGACCGCGCTGCCCAGCACGCCGGGGAATGCATCCGCGATGCCGCAGATGTGGTTCGCGGCCACGCGGCCCTGCTTGTTGGCGGTCGAGCCCAGCGGGAGGAAGGCGGGTTGGCCGGTCATCCGGTGGTTGACCGCCACACAGTCGCCGGCCGCGTAGATGTCGGGGTCGGAGGTCTGCATGTGCCCGTTGACGGCGATGGCGCGTGTGCGCCCGCAGATCGTCAGACCCGCGTCTTGCGCCAGATCGGTGTTGGGCCGCACGCCGATCGAAAGGATCACCATGTCGGCGGGCAGGGTTCCCACGGAGGTCCGCACCGTGCCCACGCGCAGATCGTCATCGGCCCGGCCCAGGATCGCCTCCACGCCGGCGCCGGTCATTACGCGCACGCCTTTGGACTCCATGTGCTTTTCAACGAGGCGCGCCATGTGCGCGTCGAGCATCGGGAGAATCTGATCCAGTTTTTCTACGACCGTCACGCGGCAGCCGTGCCCGGCCAGCGCCTCGGTCATCTCCACGCCGATCAGTCCGCCGCCCACAATCACCACATCCTTGGCCCGGGTCTCAGACAGGGCTGTCTTGATCCCCTCGGCATCCTCCACCTCGTGCAGGGTGTACACGCCGGTCTTGTCTACGCCGGGCAGGGGCGGTTTGACCGGCCGCGCGCCGGTGCAGAGCAACAGCTTGTCATAGGCGAGCCATTCGGTCGGCTCTGCGCCGCCGACGGGCGCCACGCCCACGCGTTTCTTCTCGCGGTCGATGCGCAGCGCCACGGTCGCGTTGCGTACATGCACGTTCTTGACCTTGCTGAAGAAAACCGGGTCGCGCACCACGCCGGCCGGTGTGCTCATCAGCTCTTTCTGTTCTTTGACCACGCCGGAAACATAATAGGGCAGGCCGCAGCCCGCATAGGAGAGCAAGGACCCTTTCTCGATGATCGTCACTTCGGCGTCCGGGTTCAGCCGGATCAGGCGTGAGGCCGCTTTGGGCCCTGCGGCCACTCCGCCGATCACCACGATTCTGGGTTTTGCTTTCCGTTGCCCGTGTTGCTCAGGTGTGCTCACAGCCGTTTCCTTTCCGGTCCTTCGCGCATCACGCCCATAGTTGGTTTGGTTAATGAAAGTATAATAAACGCGCGGCGGGATTGCAAAAACAATGCCAAGGACGGTGCCTGCCCATCCGGGGACGGCGCTCCCGATACCGACCCCGACGCCGATGGTTCCGTCATCATGGAAAGTGCCGGCATGGATGGCCGCGAGACCGTACCCGTTCACAGCGAAGCGGCACACGTTCCCATACACGGGGAACCGGGCGGAGCTAACGGAACGGGAGGCGCCCGACCCCAAGGAAAACGGCTGGAAGGATTGCCACCGGTTGGCGGAGATGGTACGGTATTCCGGCAGAGAGGAAGTGCGAATGGGACTCATGCGTTTCAGCGTTTCGTTGGAAGAGGGGTTGTTGCGGCAATTCGACGCGAAAATCCGGAACGACCGCTGCCCCACGCGTTCCAAGGCCGTCGGGGACCTGATCCGCGCCAATCTGGTGGAGACCGAGTGGCGTGCCGGCGAGGAGGTGGCCGGAGCCGTGGTGCTCGTGTATGATCACCACACGCGCAACGTGGTTGAAAAACTCACCGAGGCGCAGCATGACTGCCATGCGGCGATCATCTCGACGCAGCACGTGCATCTGGATCACGACAACTGCTTGGAGATCATCGCGGTCCGCGGCCGGTCGGCCGTGATTGATCGTCTGGTCGCGCGACTGAAAGCCGTCAAGGGGCTGAAACACGTGTCCGTTGCGGCAGGGACCACCGGTGCGCGGCTGCCGTGACCGGAACGCGACGGGTGAGGTCCGCAACCCGCAACGCGGCGCGCGGATGGTGGGCGGTGAGGGACTCGAACCCCCGACACCCTGGGTGTAAACCAGGTTCTCTAACCGACTGAGATAACCGCCCGAAAACCGTGCGCATTATGCCGTTTCCCGCGGACCGGAGGCAAGAGCCGAATTTACCGCCCGGCGGTGCGGCACGGGCGAAAAAGGGCATTCCACCCGGCGAGGGTCCTTTGCTATAGTGTGCGCCAAAGGAGAGAACGATGACAGACGGATTTCAACTTGTCGTATGCGGCAGTCTGGTGCCTGATCCGCTCCAGACGCTCGAACCGGTTTCCACCCCGCAGGGTCCCGGGTTGAAAAACGAAACGATGTTGCCTTCGGTTCTGGACCCGTGGGCGGCGCATGCGCTGTATGAGGCGGCGGATCTGGCGAAGCGGGTTCCCGGCAGCAAGGTCTGGCTGGTGAGCCTGGGGCCCAAGGCCAAATTACAGCAACTGATGATGACCGTGGCGCAGAAGGTGCCGTTTGAGCTGATCGCGTTGGACGGCAGCGCCAGCGGGTTCACGGATGCGCTGGGTGTGGCGGAGGCGCTGGCCGGCGCCATTGAGGCGATTCCCGGTCTGGATAAATCCCGTCTGCTGGTTTTCGGCGGGTGCGCGTCGGCCTCCCGTGACGCGAGTGTGACGCTGCAGGTGGTGGGCGAGCGGCTGGGCATCCGCGATCAGTTTGTCGGCGTCGATGTGCTGACCGTGCGCCCCGAAGGCGGGTTTGAGGTGTTGGAGCGGATTGAGGGCGGCCAATATCAGGCCTCGGTTTGCGCGGGGGCGCCGGCGGTTCTGGCTTGGGCGACCGGCAACCTGCCGGAACCGCCGAACAATCCTCAGATCGGCATGGCCAACATGCGCGCGGTGATGCCCGCGCTCCAGAAGGCCAAGCCTGCGGCGGCGAGCGTGGGCGGGATGGCGTACGGGAGTGTCGAACTCCCGTCGCAAAAACGGCAGACGAGGATTGTGAAGGATGCGACGGCGGAGGAGATCGCCCGCGAGATTGTGGAATGGATCAAAGCGTAGCGGAACAGGGAGGATCGGAAATGACAACGGTTTTGGCGCTGATGCACACGCAAGAGGACGGCAGCCTGCCCAAAGCGGCGCGGGAGGCCTTGACGGCCGCGGGCCAGCTCGCCTCGCAGTCCGGGGCGGTGCTGTCGGTCGGTGTGATCGGGAACGGTGCGTCGGCGGCGGCCGATGCGGTGGCGGGGTGCGGCGCCGCTTCGTTCTGGGTGGTCGGCGGCGAGGCGGTGCGCCAGCCGCGGTATGCCACGGATGTCGCGGCGGTCACGGCGCTGGTCCGGGCCTCGGGCGCGCAGATCGTGGTGGCGCCGGGGAGTTCGCGGTGGATGCGGTGCCTGCCGGGCGCGTCATACCGTCTGGGTGCCGCGATCGACACCCACATCGTCGCGCAGCAGGCGGAGCCGGACGGCTCGGTGCGCGTGCAGCGCTGGTTTTACCGTCAGCGGATTCTGGGTTCGTTCAGCCGGGCGGCGCGGCCGTGGCTGCTGGTGGTGGATGGCGGGGTCAATGCGCCGTGGGAGGGTGCTCCCGGGAGCGCGTCGGCGCAGGCGGTGGAGGTCGCGTTTGCGGATGACGAGCAGCGTACGACGGTGACGGGGGTCCGTTCCCCCGCGGCGGACGCGCAGACGATCCGGCCCGACGCCCCGCTGCTGTTTGTGGCGGGTGCCGGGTGGACGAAAAAGCAGAAGGACGGCCAGCCGCACATCGCGCAGGCCGGCGAGTTGATTCAGACGTTTCTGCGGAAGACGCAGGCTTCGCTCGGCAGCAGCAAATCGCTGGTGGACATCCAAAGTGAGGGCCAGGAAACGCTGCGTTTCATGTCGCACATGAATCAGGTCGGGCAGACTGGGTCCACGCCGCGGCATCCGAAAGGGTTGGCGACCTGCTGTCACGGCGAAGAGCCGCATGCGGTGGGCTGGCGGTTCATTAACGAACGCCGGGCTGTCAACCTCGATCCGAACTGCGGATGGGCGCAAGGCAAGGCGGATGTGGTCTATGTGGCGGATGCGTTTGAAGTGATGACGCGGGTCAACGAGCTGTTGTAGACCGCGCGGACCGCAGGCCGGGGCCGGCGGACCGGAAGGTGCGGGGAGCGCCCCGCGCCCCCCGGGGTGTCGGTCCGGCCCTGTCAGGGGGAGACGTCCGGGGCCAAACGGATGGGGTCCCGGGGAGGGGGGCATGTGGGCGGAGGGGGAGAGCGTGGCGCGGTGTTGCCGGGCGGGTACCGGGAGATGTGGCGGATCGCCATGCCGCTCATCCTCAGCATGGCGTCGTACACCGTCATGCAGTTTTGCGACCGTGTTTTTTTGGCGCGTTACAGCAGCGTGACGATTCAGGCGGCCTTGCCGGCGGGCATTCTCGCGCACACGCTGATCTGTTTCTTTCAGGCGCTCGCGGGATATGCCGGCACCTTCACCGCCCATTACCATGGCGCGGAAGACCCGGTCCAATGTGTGCGCGCCACGATCCAGGGCATCTGGCTGGCGCTCGGTTCCTGGCCCCTGATCCTGCTGCAGATTCCGCTCGGGTACGGCATCATGGCTCTCAGCGGTCATGCGCCCGAGGTGCTGGCGGCCGAGAAAACGTACTTCCTGATTCTCATGGCGGGAGGGGTGACCGTTCCGCTGAACGCCGCTGTGGGCGGGTATTTCATGGGTATCGGCAAAACGCGCGTGAACATGATCGCGAACGCCAGCGGCTGTTCTCTGAACATCGCGCTCAATTACGCCATGATCTTCGGGAGATGGGGGTTCCCGGAACTCGGCATCGCGGGCGCGGCGTATGCGACGCTGATCTCCGGTGCGGTCACCTGCCTCCTGCAAGGCGTCCCGTTTTACCGGGCCTGTCAGTCCCGCAGGGGGGACGGGCGGATTTTTCCGTTCCCGGACCCCTCCACGGGGACTCTGTTCCCCGGCGTCTGGCGTCCGGATTACCGGATGTTGAGGCGCATCGTGCGGTACGGGACACCCTCGGGCCTGCAGTTGCTGATGGATATCGGGTCGTTCGCCGTCTTCATCATGCTGACGGGACGGCTGGGCGAGGTGGCGTTGGCGGCCAGTAACATCGCGTTCAGCATCAATAATCTGGCTTTCGCCCCGTTGCTGGGGTTCGGGTTGGCCGCCTCCACGCTGGTGGGCCAGCATCAGGGGGCCGGCCGGCCGGACGCGGCGGAGCGCTCAGGGTATACCGGCCTCAAGATGGGTCTCGCCTACATGTGCGTGATCGGCGCGACCTTTGTGCTCTTTCCCCGCGGGTATTTCGAGCTTTTCCGTCCTCCCGACGCGGCGTTCTCCGCCGGGGAACTGCTGAAAACCGGGCGTGTCATGCTGTGCCTCATGACCGCCTGGGGTCTGCTCGACACCGTGTCGATCATCTTAAGCGGCGCGCTGAAAGGCGCGGGGGATACCTATTTCGTGATGGTTTACATGATTATCGGGAGTTGGCTGTTTCTGGTTCCCGGTTCGCTGGTGTTGTTGCGCTTCGGCTCCGGCATCCTGGGGTTGTGGGTATGGCTGGCCGTCTACGTTTCGGTCCTGGCCTCCGGGTTCTGGTGGCGGTGGCGGACGGGCGTGTGGAAAACGATCCGCATGATCGAGCGCCGGGAGGGGCTCGATTACATTCCGCCGGTCACGGACGAGATCCACTGAGCCGTCCCCATGCCGGCACAGCCCGCAATCCCCTTTCCCCTCCCACAGGGGCACAAAGGCCACATCTCTCTTCGCGGCTTCGTGTGAGAAACAACCCGCATTTGGAGGGTGCCGGTTCGTAAGGCCCTAGCGGACCCCGCCGAGCGGCGCGGCGGCCAGTGTCCGGGTCAAAGCCTCCAACGTCTGCGTCAGGGCACGGCCGAGCGCCTCCGCTGCGGTGCCCGCGTCGGAAGAGGTCAGCGGAACGCGCGCCCGCTTCTCGCAGGTGAACAGCACGGAACCATTCGGGGTGCGCTCATCAAGAACCAGAACCCGCATCGCCACAACCGCGGCGGGTTCCGGTCCGGAGTGGTCGAGGTACAGGTCGTTCACGATACACTCCAGACCCAACGGGGCCCGTGTGCCGCCGGGAAGATCGAACACGGTCTCGAACAGGCCGGTTTCGCGCAGATACCGGGCGGTTTGACCGCGGATCAGGTCTGCGGGAGGGGCGATCCAGCCGTTATAAAAATCGGCGGCGAACTCGTTTTGGCCGCGCCGGATCAGGAAGGTGCGCGCGTCGAACGGCGGCTGGATCCGCAGGGAACGCAGCGTGGCGGCGCCGAAACGGGGGGCGGGCGCCAGAGGTTGGGCGGCCGACGCCTCCGGGAGAAACGATCGTTTCTGGCGATCGGCGAGCCGGTGCGCGCGCGCGCCGCCGAGGCAGCCTGACCCGGCCAGGACGAGGAACGGCATGCAGAGCAGGGTTGTCCAGTTCATGGAATTCTCCGGTGTGAGGGTGTTCAGGGTTCGCGGGTTTCCGGCAGCGGTGCGGGCGGGCGGCCGAAGAGCAGGGCGGAGGGGGCGGAGGTCAGGTTGCTGATGATCCGTTCCAGCCCGTTGGCCGCGCGCCGCAGATCGTGCAGCAAGGCGACGAGATCCCCCTGCTGTGTCGCGGCGGTTTGGTCCAGGGTTTGGGCGGTCCGGGCCAGGGCCTCTACCGTCATGCCGATCTGTGCGCCGTGCCGCGTGAGGAGGCTGTTCGCCTGATCCGCCAGGCAGGCGGCGCGGCCGGTCAGGTTGGTGACCGAAACGGTCACGGGCTCGATTCGCGCTTCGATCCGTTCGGCGGAACGGCGCGCGCTGTCGGCGGCCGCGGCGAGGGCGGGCGGGAGGCGGTCGAGTTCCGGCGAATCCAGCAGGCGTTTCAGGGAAAGGGTGGTCGCGCGCAGATCCTTCACCAGTGCCGTGGTTTCGTCCGCCAGCGCGGCCACATCTGTGCGGGCGAGCGCATGCTGCAACAGGTAGAGTGTGGCGAGGAACTCATCGCCCAGGGCCTGAAGGTCAATCGCGCTCAGTTTGACGAATACGTCATCCACCGCTTTTTTGAGGGCCGTCATGGTGCTGGCGACTGCGGGGATGAAGGGGTGGTGGGTTTTCCACGGTTGTTCAGCCAGAACCGGTTCGCCCGGCTGCTCCCGGAAGTAATCCATTTCCAGAAAGGCGAGGCCCGTCATGCCGGAACTGGCGATTTTCACCCGCAGCCCCTGTGCGACCAGTTGGTTCAGGACCGTGTCGGCCCGCTCGGTTCCCAGCAGGCCGAAGCGCTCCGGATCCAACGCCATGACTACCCGGATCTGTCTGGCCATGGCGGGCGTCAGCTCTTCGCGCGCCTGTTCCCGGTACGCGCTGTACACGAAACCGATCCGTTTGACTTCGCCGACGGGCACGCCGCGGTATTTCACCGCGGAACCGATGTCCAAACCGGTGACGGACTCGGAGAAGAAGGTCTCCGCCAGAATGGCCTGTTGCGTCAGGCGGCGCGACCCGGCGATCGCGATCACAATGACCAGCAGCGCCACGCCGGCGAGCACGAAAAAACCGATCTTCGCGTAATTGGCCTTGTTCTCATTCATGGGGACACCTCGTGTGAAACGGGAGGCACGGGCCGGTTGCCCTCCCGGTGGAAGAACGCGCGCACGGCGGCGTTCGGCGGCCGGTCGCGGAGCGCGGCGGGCGGGCCTTCGGCGATCACGCCGCGGGTGGCCTTGTCCAGCATCACGCAACGGTCCGCCACCCCGTGGATGCTGGCGAGTTCATGTGTGACCATCACCACGGTTACGCCTTGCGTGTCACGCAACTGCAGAATCAGCCGGTCGAGTTCGGCGGAGGTGACCGGATCCAAGCCGGCGGACGGCTCGTCCAAAAACAGGATCTCCGGATCCAGCGCCATGGCCCGTGCGATCGCGGCGCGTTTTTTCATGCCGCCGCTGAGATCCCCCGGAAAAAAATCCGCAAACGCCTTGAGCCCGACCAGGTCGAGTTTCATTTCCGCCAGGAGATGCCGCGCCCCGCGCGGCAACGCGGTGAAGGATTCGAGTGGCAGGCAGACGTTTTCCAAGAGCGTCATCGACCCGAACAGGGCACCGCTCTGATACGTCACGCCGAATCGGCGCATGGCCCGTTCGCGTTCCGCCTCCGGGCCGCCGAACAGCCGGTCGCCCATCAGCCGGATGGTGCCGCCCAGCGGCGGGATCAGGCCGATGATGTGTTTCAGCAGGGTGCTTTTGCCGCACCCCGATCCGCCGAGGATGGTGAACACCTCGCCCCGGTTAATCCGGAACGAGACCTCGTCGAGCAGGGTGGTGTCGTATCCGGCACACACCTGTTCGATTTCGATGACGGGGGATTCGGTCATATTACACTCCGATCAGATGCGCGAGCACGGCGAACAGGCCGTCCGCCACCGTGATCAGCACCAGGCCGCCCACCACCGCCGCGGTCGCCGCGCGGCCAACCCCGTCCGCGGCGCGCCGGGTCTGCAACCCTTGGGCACAGCCCACGAGTCCGACCAGTAGCCCGAAGACCGCCGCTTTGACGAGGCCGAACAGGACGTTGTTCAGGGACGCCGACCGCATCACATGCTGCCAATAGACGAGGGACGGGACGCCGAGCGGGACCATCACCAGAACACCGCCCAAAAGCCCTGCGAGAACGGAAAAGGTGCTGAGGACCGGCATCACCAGCGTGGCGGCGGTGATGCGCGGCAGCGCCAGAAAGGTGACCGGCCGCAGGCCCAAGGTCACCAGCGCGTCGATCTCCTCGTTGACCTTCATGGTGCCGATTTCGGCGGCGAACGCGGACCCCGAGCGGCCGGCGAGAAGAATCGCGGTGAGGAGCGGGCCCAACTCCCGGAAAAGACCGATCGCGATCAGATCGGCGACATAAACCTCCACGCCGAATTGCCGGAAGGAGGTGGCGGACATGAAGGCCAGGATCAGTCCCAGCAGAAAACCGATCAGCAGCACGATGGGCAGCGCATCGATCCCCGCGCGCTCGAAATGAAGCAGGGCGTCCCGCAAACGGAACCGGCCGGCGTGCCGCGGCAGGGCGAGGGTGGAGACCGTGGCCTCACCCAAGAACGCGGTCTGGTCGCGGATTTCGGTGACGAGTTGCGCGCACGCGCGCCCGAGCTGTTCGCACAGTCGCGTGCGGCGCGCCGGATGGGCCGCCGCAAGGGCGGGCCCGAAACGCTCGACGCGGAACCGTTCGAGCGTACGGGCCACAACGCCCCGCGCATCCCGGCACCGGATCGTGAACCCCTGACTCGCGGCGCGGCGGTGGAGTTCCAGAATCAGCGCTTCGCCGGCCCCGTCGCACCGTATCACACCATCCGCATCCAGCGTCAGCGTGTCCGCTGGGGAGAGGCGCGCGACAGCCGGCAGACAAGACCGCCAGATGCCGGACACCGGATCGCGCAGGCACTCTTCTGGAAGGGTCACGGTCATGGGACAACGGGGAACCTCGTCACATTCGTACATCCATACCGTACCAAAGATCGCACTTTCGGGGAATGGCTTTCGCCAAGAGGCCCGGAATCGGGTTCCCGACTCGCCTGTCCGCCTTTTCTCCCCAAACGCATGACCTTCACCCCGCCCCTGTCACCAGCCGATTGCCGTTCGGCCCCGTTTTGGGATTGACCGGTTTCATGACCCCCTCGTATAGTGGGGCTGAACTTGGGAAGAAGGTGTGACGGGTCAGGTTTCAGGGAGTTTCTGAACACAAAGCGGGAAACAGAAAAAGGAGCGGATCGTATGCGTAAGCTGATGTGCTGCACGTTGGCCGGTCTTTTGCCGATGACGCTCGTTCGCGCCGATCAGCACAACTGGAAATCCGCGGTCTCCGGCAACTGGAGCGATCTTTCGAAATGGGATAAAACCGTTTTGCCCGAGACGGCGGACTCGATCCGGTATGGCGCGGTCGGCACGTTCACCCTCACGAACGACACGGGCGGTGACCTCACAGTGCTGAAGATCGACCAGTCGCCGATGCCGAGCGCCTCGACGTTCTGCGTCATGACGCTCGACATGCAGGGGCGCGTGCTGACGCTCGCCGTGCCCAGCAGCAGTTCCGTCTTCTCTTCCGGCTTTTACCAATACAAGAACACGTTGGATCTGGATCCCCCGACGTGTACCTACGAATTCCGCAACGGCACGTTCGATTTCTCGGCCGGGTACCTCTTTCTCGGCAACAACGGGATGGAGGCCGACGGCGGGTTGATCCTCTCGGGTGGTGCCACACTCCACACGTACACGTATCACTGGAACGATTCCTCGCGCGTGTTCATCAAGGAAGGCAGCCTCTGGAACTGGAGCAAGCCCACGGCCGACCTTTCCATGCAAGGCGGCGCATGGCACCGCGGTTACGCGTTCCTCTGCGTGACCGGGGAGAATTCCCGCGTGGAGATGAACGGAAGGTCGGTCTCGGTCAACAACGATGATTCGGGCGTGTATCTGCTCGACGGCGGCGCCCTGAACTGTCAAACCCTCACCATCGGCACCGGCTCGCACGGGTCGAACGGTTTCGCGCAGGTCCGGAGCGGCGCGCTCAACGCCCAAAGCATCAACCTCGGCAGCACAGCCCTGACGGCATACAAGCCGACCCTCACCCTTGCGGGCGAAACGGCGTCCGTTACCGTGACAAACACGTCCTCTTCGGCCAGTTTCACCTGCTACGAGCGCACCGGCGCGACGATCGCGTTCGAAATCCCGGTGAACGGCTACCGCACAAACGGCGTCGTCCGCGCGCCGCTCCGGATCGATAACCTCGCCTTCAACGCGGCGCGCAGCACGTCCTACCCGGACCACGGCGCGGCAGCGGTACGCATCGCCTGCATGGCGTGGGCGGCCGCGAACCCGGGCGCGACGATTCCGCTCGTTTCCATCCTCAAGCCGGGCGGCGACAAAACGGATCTGGAGACGCTCACGAACGGCTTCGTGTTCGTCGACGTGCCGGCTTCCGTCATCGCGGCCGGGAACGCACCGACGCTATCGATCGACGAGGGAGGCGCGACGCTCTTCATCACGGCGCCGGCGTCGATGGGCACGGAACCGACGCCGCCGGAGTTTACGGCGGATTCGGTCAGCAGCGGCGTGGACGGTGTCCGCGACATCCGCCTGACGCTCAATACCTACGGCTACCTCGCGACCCAGGCGACGCTTGTGGAACTCACCTATGCGACGAACGAAACCTTCACGGGTTCCGTCGTGACGAATTTTTCCACCCTCATCAATGCGGTCACGCCCTGGTCGGCGACCTTCAAGCTGCCGGGATGCCTGCAGCGCCAGCATTACTGGTGCCGCCTCCGGGTGGTGAACGATAACGACCTCGGCACGACGGTGCCGTTCGAGTTCACGGATGGGGGGTGGCAGGAGACCTACGTGTGGGCGAGTGCCGCGGACGGGCACTGGGATACCCTCGCGAACTGGAAGACCGGCGGCGCAGAGGCGAAGGAATTGCCGCACGGGGAAGACACGCTCAGCTCGTTCCCGGCCGGCTCCTATACGGTCACGCTCGATTCGGATTCCGAAATCCGCTCCATCGGCACCTTCAGCGCGGGAACGCTCGAAGTGCCGCGGGTCTATACGTTCGACCTGAACGGCAAGACGCTCACGGCGACGAAAGTGACGCAGACGGTGACGGGGTTCTCCGGAACGTGTCCGTATTCCCCGACGATGCCGATGTCCGGACAGCTCGTTTTCAAAAACGGCACCTTCAACGCGGCGATTTCGACGAGCTTCTCGTCTTTCGAGGATGCGGAGCTTCGTGTGACGGACGGCGCCGTCGTCTCCCTCAAGCTGGTCATGAATGGCGCGGCCCGCCTGATCGTGGAAAACGGCGGTGTCTTCATTCCCCAGGATCATATCACCCTGAACGCGAACAACAGGACATACAAGACATACGGATTGCTTCGCGTGAACGGCTCCGGTTCGAAATACGGCTACTGGGCCGATTTGAACATCGGCGGCACGCTCTCCGCCGCGATCGCCGAAAACGGCGGTATGATCACGGCCGGAAACCTCATCATCGGCGGCAACCGCGGCACGCCCGCCGCACCCTGTTCCAACTGCGTCGCGCGGGCGGACAACGGCATGATCGAACTCACGGGCGGGCTCAATGTCGGTACGGCCAACGCCGAGTGTTACAGGCCGGAACTGCGCATCACGGGTACGAACGGCCTCGTGCGGGCGATCGGCTCGGGCAAGGTCTCCTCCCTCTACGAGAATATCGGCGCGACGATCGCCTTGGAGATTCCCGCGGAGGGGTTTGCGGACACCAACGGCACGGCGCGCGCGCCGATCCACCTGAACGCGCTCCAGTCCGTGGCCCGCGGGGCGGGACTCGCGGATTTCGGCGCGACGACGCTCGAACTCACGGCCCGCGACTGGGTGAAGGCAAACCCGAAGAAAACGGTCAAGCTCGTCGAACTCGTCACCGCCAACGCGCCGGTTCTCACGAACCTCATGAACTCCGCGGTCTTCACGGACACGAGCGACAAGACCTGCCCGGTCCTCTCCGTCTCCGGCGACGGCAAGGTCCTCTCCGCCACCGCGCCCGTCTGGCCGGGGTTCATCATCCTTTTCCGGTGACGGGATTCCTCCGGGTCAGCGCGGGTGGCGCAGGCGGCGCCCGGTTCCGATCTTTCCGGTCGGGCAAGCCGCTTTTCCGGGTCGCCTATGCGGGCGGCGGCAACGGAGGGAGACGGCCTTTGCGGAAGAAAGACGGCGGAAGAAAGGTTGCGGTTTATGATGACGCGGGGCGGAACGGTTTTGCAGGGCTTCATCGGGGTGATCCTGTTCGCGGTCGGCGCGGGGATGGGGGGGGCCGTTCTCCACACGTTGGGTCAGGCCCGTGCCATGTCGGCGTGGCGTGAGGT
>JAVEYH010000002.1:0-28942 GCA_034003585.1 Kiritimatiellia bacterium | reverse complement strand
GGCGGCGATTCCGGTTGCGGTCGCGGTCAGCATGCTGCTGCGGCACCGGAAGCACGGGGTCAGCGTGCTGGAGATGTCCCCCTTGCCCGGCAGACCGGGCGGGGCGGTGAACGGGACGGTCCGGATCCCCGCGGTGGTGGAGGCCGCCGACGGGTTTGATCTGACGCTGCAGTGTGTCCATCAATATTCGGTGCGCCGGGGCAAAAACCGGCAGACCCATCGCGACGTGCTTTGGGAGGATGCGCGCAGGCTGGAGGGCGGCGGGCGTGCGTTCGGGCAGGAGACCCTGCTTCCCGTGCGGTTTACGCTGCCGGCCGACAAGCCGATCACCACGGCGGCGTTGGGGCGTGACGGATACGCCTGGAAGCTGACCGTGTCGGCCGCGCTGCCGGGGCTGGATTACCAGGCGGTCTTTGATGTGCCGGTGGCACACGATGCAACGTTGTTGAATCCGCGCCCATAGGCGCCCGGAGCGCTCGGTCCGAGGCGGGGACGCGGTTGAAGGGCGGGGGAGCGTTTTTTCACGCAAAGGCGCGGAGACGCGGGGAAGAGGAGGAATCGGGAGCGCGGACATGCCTGCCCGCATGGTGATAGGTTGCGCGCGAGGCGGTCGCGGGGGGAAACGTCAAAATGGGTTTTTCGCATAGGGGAAGCAATATCGCGCGCGCTGATCCGTTCGTACCCTACGAATCCGCAACGGGGATGAAAACCAATCAGGGAAGGGGAGCGGGCATGACGGTTCGGCAGAGATGGGCGATCGGAATGGGGTGCGTCGGATGCGCGGTGGCGGGCGCGGGGATCGAATCCGCGCGCCATCGGATGGCCGCGTCTCCGGTTCCCGAGCCGCCGCAGGCGCGGGAGGTCGTGCGGGTCACCCGTACCGCGGGTCCGGCGGTGACGGTACGGGATGAGGCGCTGGTCAGGGAGACCGAGACGTTGCGCAGTCGGGTCGCGGAGTTGGAGCGGGCGCTGGCCGCACGGGATGTGGCACCGGCCGCTGTCGCGGTGTCGAAGCCCGCCACGAATGCCGCGCCGGCGCGCGCCGGCCGGCCGGGGGGGGAATCGTGGGAACAGCGGATGGAGCGGATGCGGCGCGAAGAGCCGGAACGGTATGCGGAAATGCAGAAACGGCGCGAGGAGTTCCGCCAGCGGATGGAGCAGCGCGCCCGCGAGCGTGTGGACTTTCTGGATGCGATCGATGTGGCGGGGATGAATGACGCCCAGCGGGAGAACCACGAGAAACTGCTGGCGCTGGTCGCCCGCGCCAATGAGTTGGGCATGCAGCTGATGCAGGGCGGCGGCGGACGCGGTGAGGAGGGCGAGGCGTTGCGGAGGGAGATGGGGGAGACCATGGCGACCCTCTCGACGCTATATGAGACGGAGCGCGACTATCTGCTGGAGGCCACGGCCAAAGCGGCGGGGTACGACGGGGAGGATGTGAAGGCGTTCACCGAACACATCCGGCACATCATGGAGAACACCTCCCTGATGCCGGGATTCGGCCGCCGTCACGGAGGCCGGTGACCGGGGCGCGCAGCGCGCCCGGTCAGACGTTGAACAGGAAGTGCATGACGTCGCCGTCCTGAACCGGATACGTTTTGCCTTCCACCCGCATGACGCCTGCGGCTTTGGCGCCGGCCTCCCCGTTCAGCCGCACGTACTCCTCAAACGCGATCACTTCGGCGCGGATGAACCCGCGTTCGAAATCGGTATGGATAACCCCCGCGCACGCCGGCGCGGTCCAGCCCCGCCGGAAGGTCCAGGCCCGCACCTCTTTGGGCCCGGCCGTGAAATAACTGGCCAGTCCGAGCGTGTGGTACGCCATGCGGATGGTCTGGTCGAGGCCGCTTTCGGTCAGGCCGTATGAGGCGAGAAACGCTTCGCGTTCGTCATCGGGAAGTCCGGCCAGTTCCGCCTCCATTTTGGCCGAGATGACCACGACATCACTGCCTTTTTCCGCGGCGAACGCCCGGACGCGCGCGACCGATTCGCTGCCGGCGGCCAGATCGTTCTCTCCCACATTGGCGCAGTAGATCACCGGTTTGTCGGTGATGAGCTGAAGTTCGGTCAGCGTATTCGCGATCGGATCCGCCTCTTCCCGCGGAAAGGTCCGCACCGGGTGTCCGGCGTCCAGATGGCGCAGAAGACGCTCCATGGCCTCCACCTCTTTGCGCAGCTCCTTGTCGGCACGCGCCTGCCGCGCGATGCGGTCCATCCGTTTCTCGACCGATTGCAGGTCGGCGAGGACCAGTTCGGTTTCCACGATTTCGATGTCGCGCACGGGATCGATCCCGCCTTCGACATGCACCACATCGTCATCCGCAAAACAGCGCACGACCTGCAGGATCGCATCGGTCTCCCGGATGTTCGCCAGAAACTTGTTGCCCAGGCCCTCCCCTTTGCTGGCGCCGCGCACCAAACCGGCGATATCGATGAAATCCACGGTCGCCTTGATGATCTGGGCCGGCCGGACAATGCGCGCGAGCGCGTCGAGGCGCGGGTCGGTCAGCGCGACCGTCGCCTTATTGGGCTCGATCGTGCAAAAGGGGTAATTGGCCGCCTCCGCGTTCTGGGCGCGGGTCAGGGCATTAAACAGGGTGGACTTCCCGACATTGGGAAGTCCGACGATGCCGACTCCGAGTGACATGCAGCAGATTCCTTTTTGCGGACCGGTCGCCAGGCGACCCTTGCTCCGGCCTGTCCGGCATAGGCTGTGTCGGCCTGATCGGATGCGGTACGCATGGTGCCAGGAGAGGGAGTCGAACCCTCACACCCTTTCGGGCGGCAGATTTTGAGTCTGCTGCGTCTGCCATTTCGCCACCCTGGCTCGGATGGAGCGGGCGAAGGGAATCGAACCCTCGTAACCAGCTTGGAAGGCTGGGGCTCTGCCATTGAGCTACGCCCGCAAAAATGTTTTGTTACTTTAGCGATTTCCGTTTGCGGGGTCAATAGCGCGGCCGATTTATTCGGCATGGCCGACACGCGTGCCCGGTTCCCTGACGGAATGCGGAAAGAAGAAAAGTTGAGTTCAGTCAGGAGGATGCCGTATGATAACAGGGCAAGGAAAGGGGGAAAGGGGTTTACGATGAAGAAACGGATGATGACGCTTATCGCCTGCGCGGCGATTGTTTCGGGTTGCTGCACGGTCCGCAACGGACCGAAGGATTCGGGGACGACGTTCGCGAGGGACGCGCTCGCGCCGTACGTGGAGAACGGACAGCTTCCCGGCGCGATCAGTGTTTTTTACAAGGACGGTTTGCAGGAGGTCGCCTGCGTCGGGTACGCCGACGCCGCGGCGAAGCGGCCGATCACGATGAACGACGTGTTCATGCAGTGTTCGCAGACGAAGGGCTTCTGCGGCGTGACGATCGCCATCCTCGCCGAGGAAGGCAAGATCACGCTCGACGACCCCGTTGCGAACTACCTGCCGGAGTTCAAGACGCTCTGGGTTCACGAATCCACCTCAAACGGCGTGAAGCGCCTTGTTCAGGCGAAAAACACGCTTACGGTCCGCATGGTCATGAACCACACCGGAGGATTCCCGTTTGAGATTTGCGCGAAGCAGGGCAACCTCAAGGGCGGCGGCTGGTCCGGGGGCGCGCCGCTGCGGCAGACCGCGGCGATCGGCGCGGCGTGTCCGCTGCTTTTCGAGCCCGGCACGAAGGTCCAGTACTCCAACACCGGCATTGACATCGGCGCGGCCATCGTCGAGGTGGTGACCGGCCAGCGCTGGGAGGCGTTCCTCAAGGAGCGTGTTCTGTATCCGCTCGGCATGGCGTCCAGTTCGTTTAAGCCGACCGACAGGCAGCTCAAGACGCAGATGGAGATGTACGACTGCGTGAAGGACGCGCCCGCCAAATACCGCCTGCAGAACGAGATGCAGCAGCGCCCCTACAATGGCGATCACGTCTTCGCATCGGCGGGCGCGGGGCTTTGGACGACCGCGAACGACCAGCTCAAGTTCTACAAGATGCTCATGAATCTCGGCGTGGGCGAGAACGGCGCGCGGATCCTCAAGGAAGAGACCGTCAGGGAACTGCTCGCGAAATCGACGCGCCCGAAAGGGATGGGCGGCTATTCGCTCGGCCTCACCGCGCCGGAAGAGGACAAGGAAGACGCCTGGTTCGGGCATGGCGGCGCGTGGGGCACGAACTGCACGGTAAACTGGCACCGCAGGGAGTTGAAGCTTTGGGCCGTGCAGCTCTGCGGCAGTCCGCGTCCCTGGGACAAGCCACGCGCGGCGGCGGCGGAGAAATTCTTTCAATACGCGATCGACAACTCCGGCGCCGACGCCTACACCGGGCGCGTCAAGTAAACGTGCCGTAAGCCCCGCATCGCCGTGGCCGCATCATTTTGCGGCAGGGGGCTTTCTTGACATGTCGATTTCCGGCGCCGACTTCAGATCCAGCCTGATGACCGTCGCAATCTTGTCCGGAGCGGCGGCGGGCAGGCGCAGGATCGTCTGCGCGCCGGCAGTCGCGGCAATGACTTTCGTTTCCGGCGCGGCCAGCAGCCGTGCGCCGGCGATGTCGGCCTTCATCGGCACCGTCAGCTCGCCTGCGGCTGGCCAGTCGAAAACGTGGAGGTAAAGGGTGGTGCCGGAATCGCCGCGGCGCACGGTGGCGCGTCCCCAAGCCAGGTAAGGGAAAGGGCTGGCCGCGGTTTCGTAAATCGATTCGCCGTTGACCGCCATCCACGCGCCGATGGCGCGGAACGCGTTACGGGTCTCCGGGGGCAGCGAGCCATCCGCCCTGGGACCGATGTTGAGCAGGTAGTTCCCGCCCTTGCTGGCGATGTCAACGAGGTTGCGTATGAGGGCCTCGTCGGGTTTCCAGGCCTGGTCGTGGGCACTGTACCCCCAGGTGGTGTTGAGGGTCATGCAGACCTCGAAATCGAGACCGGGCATGCCCGTGGCGGGGATGTGCTGTTCGGGGGTGATGAAGTCGCCGTACCGGTTGTCGATGCTGAGGGTGAAGCCGTCGGTGCCCATGCTTTTCCATCCGGCCGCCTCGTTCCGGAACAACCGGTTGTTCATGATGATGGCCGGCTGCCTGGAGCGCACGGCGGCCATGAGGTCAAAGGCGCGCCAGGCGGCGTCGCCCTCGAAGTCCTGCGCGCTGTAATCCCACCAGAGCACGTCGATTGGGCCGTACCGGGAGACCAGCTCGTCGACTTGGGCGTGCAGGAATTTCAGGTAGGCGGCGTGGTCGCGTTTGCCGTTGGGGTAAGGCTTGTCCTTGAGCGGGTGGGGCAGTTGTTTGGACAGGGCATACGCATACTGGTCGTGGTGCCAGTCGATCACGGAGTGGTAGAAGCCGACCCGCAGCCCTTCCGCGCGCGCGGCGTCGACAAACTCCCGGATGAGGTCGCGCCCCAGCACGGATCCGGCGTCGAAGTCGCTGACCGTGGAATCGTGCAGCGCGAACCCGTCGTGGTGTTTGGACGTCAGGATGATGTACTTGCATCCGGCTTGTCTGGCGAGCCGGGCCCATTCCGCGGCGAAGCCGGGAGCGGGTTTGAAGAGCGGTATCGCCTCTCGTGCGTACGTGCCGGTGTCGGCCTTGACGCGCTGCTGGATCCACTCCATGCCGCCTTGGGTGCCGACCGGCTTGCCTTCCCAGGTTCCGGCGAGCCCCGAATAGAGCCCCCAGTGCACGAACATGCCGAAGCGCGCCCCGCGCCACCAGCGCATGCGGGCGTCGCGGGCAGTCGGACTTTCGGCGGCGTCGGCCGCTGCCGTCCAAGCGCAACATGCCGCAATCACGAAAAGGCAGGCAACCGTGCCTGCGATGGGCCGTCCGGTTCTTTTCATGGTTCTCTCCCCGTAATGGCGCCGGTTCACAATCCGCTGCCGGGGCGTCGGGTTACTCCGGCCGTTTCGGCTTGAGCGGCGTCACGCCGTCCGCATCCACGGGATAAACGGCGCGGCAGCGTTCCAGCTCCGTGATGAGCCCTTCCATCATCGTGCGGAGACGGGCCGGTTCACTGGCGGCGAGGTTTGTCTGCTCAAAGGGGTCCGCTGTCAGATGGTAGAGCTGGTAGTGCGAATCTCCGGAGGCTTTTGTCGGGAAATAGTGATAGACCACTTTCCACTCGCCGGTGCGGTATGAAGTGAAATAGTTGCTGCGGTGTTGCGCGTGCGGGTAGTGCATCAGGAAGGCGCCGGCGCGGCTGGCGTCCGGTTTGCCGCTGAGGAGGGTGTCCAGGCGCGCGCCGTCCACGGGATGGGATTCCGGCACGCGCACGCCGGCCTGCGCGAGCAGCGTGGGAAAGAGGTCGCAGACCGAGGCAAGCTGCGGCTGGACCGCCCCGGCGGCGATGGGCAGTTTTTTCTGGAGCGGGTTGGCGGGGTCGGGTTTGGCCCAGGCGGCGATAAAGGGGACCCGCATCCCGCCTTCGTAGTGCGTGCCCTTTTTGCCGCGCAGCGGCGCCGCGCAGGCGACCGCGTGCGGTTCCCCGAGCGGCGCGTCGGTGCCGTTGTCGCCGAGGAAGAGGACCAGCGTGTTCCCGGCCACGCCCAGCGCGTCCAGATGGTCGAGGAGGTCGCCGAGCGATTTGTCCATGCCTTCGATCAGCGTGGCGAAGGCCTGGGCAGGCTCGGGTTTCCCGGAGTCTTTGTAATGCGCGGCGAAACGCGGATCGCTCTGGAAGGGCGCGTGCACCGCGTAATGGGCCATGTTCAGGAAGAAGGGGCGCCCGGCGCGCACGGCCTCGTCGAGGCGTTTCTTGGCTTCGCGCGTCAGCGCTTCGGTCAGAAACGTTTCCGTGCCGTGGTACGCCTCAAGATGCGGCACGGCATGAGACCGGCCTTTCCCTTTGCCCCCGTAATGCGACGTTCCTTTGTAACTGCCGGGATGTCCGATCGAGCAGCCGCCCACGTTCACGTCGAACCCGAGGTTGAGCGGTTCCGCGCCCTCCGAGGCGCGCGGGGCGAAGTGCGCCTTGCCGACATGGATCGTGCGGTATCCGCCGTCCCGGAGGAGGCGCGGCAGGGTCACGCTGCGCGCGGAGAGCCCTTGCCAGTTCCAATCCGGGGGACCGTGGGGACCGCGGTTGTTCTTGTCCGGGTTGATCCAGTTGGTTGTCCGGTGGCGCGCCGCGTTCTGTCCCGTCAGGATCGAGACGCGCGAAGGCGAACAGACGCTCATGGCGCAGAAATTGTTGAAGCGGACGCCCCGGGCGGCCAAACGCTCCATGTTCGGCGTGCGGTAGTAGTCGTTCAGCGGATACCGTTTCGGTTTTCCGGCCTCATCGGTCAGAAAGGGCAGCGAGGTGTCCATCACGCCCATGTCGTCCACCAGAAAAACGACGAGGTTGGGCCGCAGGACTTCCGCGCCGCGCGCGCCAACGGGCAGGGCGACTGTCAGCAGGACGGCCAGAGCGGCCAAACAGGAAGATACGGGTGTTCGCATGGTACGGGTCTCCTGATTGATGAGGCCGGCAACGCGCCGGACCCGAAAATCGAAGTTATTATGCGGGGGGGGAGGGCAGGGAGTCAACCCCCGGCAACGCTCATTATGGAAAATTCTGTTCGCAACCCGGCGGGAGATCCTGCGGGATACCTGTTTCCCGGTTTCAGCGCAGGTGGAGCAGCCAGCCCCACGCCATCACGGTCAGAAGCGACATTCCGGTCACCGGAACGCCGGTTCGGGCATGTTCGCGGAAGGTGATGACCACCCCTAGGGTTCTGGCCTGTTCGATCACGATGAGGTTGGCGATGCTGCCGATTGTGATGAAATTGCCCGCGAAGGTGCTGGCCAGGGCCAGGACATACCACAGTTCCGCCGTCGCGTCCTGCATGAACCGGATCAGAAGCATCACGGCGGGCACATTGCTCACGAGGTTGCTGAGCACGCTTCCCACAACGGTTGCCGTTACGGGATCAGTCAGGGAAAGGCCATGTCGTGCCATGCCGTTCAGCAGAAGTGCGGGCAGTCCCGTGGACTCCAGGCCGGCGATCACCACGAACAGGCCGCAAAAGAGCAGAATCAGGCTCCAGTCGATCCGTCCCAGCAGCCGTCGCGTATCCATGCTCCGGCTGCACAGCAGCAGGCCGCCCGCGGTGAGAGCGGTGATCTCCCGCGGGATCCCGGTGAAGAACAGGAGGATTACCCCTCCCGCAACCCAAAGCCCTTTCCGCATCTGCCACGTGCCGTTGGCGCCCGGGTTATGCGGCACACCGGCCGCCGGTTGGGGCGGGGGGCCGTCCAAGGACCGGGGGGCGGGACAGGCGCGCAGCCTGTTCCGGTAGAGCCAGAGCAGCAGGCCGTACGCCATCGCCAGGGAAACCAGCACGGGCAGCGCGCACCAGACCAGGAAGCCTCCGAAATCCAGCCGCGCCAGTTGTCCGATCAGCATGTTTTGCGGGTTGCCGATCAGGGTCATCCCTGAGCCGATGTTGCTGGCGCACGCGAGCCCGAGCAAATAGGGCACGGGGCGGAGCCCCGCCCGCGAGGTCACCGCGACCACCACGGGCGTGAAGGCGAGGCAGACGATGTCGTTGACCAGAACCGCCGAGAGTGCGCCGCTGGTGATCATGAGAACGAGAAGGAACCGTTGGGGATAGGCGGCGAGTCTGCCCAGCGACCAGGCGATCCGGGTGTAGAAGCCGCTCAGGCTCAACTGCGCCGAGACCAGCATCAGCCCGAACAGCAGCAGCAGCGTCGGCGCGTCGAGCGCCGCCATCGCCTCCGGAAGCGGCAACACTCCCGTCGTCACCATCGCGATTGCGCCCAGAAGGGCGATGCCCGTCCGGTCGATCGCCAAACCGGGCAGGCCGCCTGCGGCGATGCCGCAGTAGGTGACGCCGAACAGCAGCCAGCAGATCAGGGCGGAACGTTCCATCAATTTTGTTTCTTGATGCCGGCCAATGCGGGGAGCACCCAGGCCGCGACGGCCGCGCATTCCAATCCGAACGGGAGATACCCGGCAAATCCCAGCACCGGCATTTCGAACACCTGGAACGCGTGCACGTGCGGCACCGCGTAAACCCATTTCGCAAAACTGTGGAAATTCCACATCTCCCAGAACCCGCCGCAGATCCACGCGGCCAGAGCGAAACGCACGATCAGCCGCCAATCGCCGTCGCGCAGTCCGTCCAGCACAGTGGGCTCGCCCCGCAACGCCTGCAGCGCGAGGAAGACGGCCAACGGCGCGATCCAGAGCAGCGGGAAGGTGAGCGCCGGCCAGAACACGATGCCGCCCAGACCGGTTGCGGCAACCAGCACCAGCGCCGTCACACTTGCGGGGCGCGACACATCAAACCGGACAAGCCCGCATAAACGGGAATCGCGGAACGGCGGAAAGGTCCCGAGCCAGGCTGCTGTCGCCGTCACGGCAGGCAGGACGGTCGCGAAACTGCAGGTCGCGAAAAAAACGTATTCCGCGGCGCCCATTCCGCCCACACCCAGATAGTACCAGTTCCACACATAACGGTTGAGGTATTCGAAGAACCACCAGAACGCCGCGCTCACCGGAAAGAGAAGCGCATAGGCGCCGGGATGCGATGTCAGGAGGCAGCGTCCGGAACGTCTGACGCACAAAGCATTGACCACAAGGATGTAACTGAGCCAGAGCGGCAGGAAGGTGTGGGGCTGTCCCCATGCGAAGCACGGGAAACGGTTCCAGCCCAGAACCCAGGCGGCCGCGCCCAAGGCAAGGCCGAACCAGCCGAATACGGGAAACGGGTGGGGCGCGGACAACCGCTCCGTTGTGCCGCGGGACGCGCCATTGCGGAGGAGACGCCGCGCGAACGGGAACATCACGGCCAGGACGCCGAGGGTCAGCAAAAGAAAAACCGGCCACGAGAAGGGGCGGCGCATATTCCAAAGCTTCTCGGGCTGATTCCCCCAGTCCTCTGTGCGGGGCGGAAAGGCGCAAACCCCCTCCAAAAGATCCTGCCGGTCTGTGATCCAGGCGCAAAACAAAGGCACGCCCACCAGGACGAGTGCGAGCGTCAGGTAGTGTGCGATGCGTTTCATGAGGAGGTCCGCGTGAAAAAATATCACCTGACTCGGTGTCAAACAAGCCGGAAACGGTTGTTTGGGTACGGGAAAACTTTTCTTCATTAAACACTATATAGTCTATTGACATACTATAGATGAAACGGTACGATCACGCCGTTTCACTGACCGGAAAAGAAAGAGCAGGGACTGAATGAGCCATTTGAACCCGATAACGCTGCTGACAGGGATCGCACTGGGGATTTTCCCTTCTGTGTGGGCTCACGAGCCGTTGGGGATCATTAACGTCTCGTATGACACCACACGCGAATTTTACAAGGCGTACAACCCGCTTTTCCGCCGCTGGTATGCGTCGCAGGCAGGCGGGCGGCATGTGGCCGTCCGCCAGTCTCACGGCGGTTCGGGAAAACAGGCGCGCGCCGTGATCGACGGCTTGAACGCCGAGGTGCTGACGCTGGCGCTGGCGTATGACATCGACGCCGTGGCGGAGCGGAGCGGGCTGCTGGCGGCCGGATGGCAGCGCCGGTTGCCCGCCAACAGTGCGCCCTACACCTCGACCATTGTTTTCCTGGTGCGCGCGGGCAACCCCAAGCGGATTCTCGACTGGCCGGATCTGATCCGGCCCGGCGTGAAGGTGATAACCCCCAACCCCAAAACCTCGGGCGGGGCGCGCTGGAATTATCTGGCCGCCTGGGCGGCCGCGCTGCACCGGCGTCTGGGCGAGGATCTCGCGCGGGCGTCCGGCGCCGAGGCCGAGGCCGCCCGCGACGAGGCGCGGCGCTTCGTGACCGCGCTCTACCGCAACGTGCCGGTGCTGGATTCCGGGGCGCGCGCCTCCGCCACGACCTTCGGACGCCGCGCGATCGGCGATGTCCTGCTCTCCTGGGAGAACGAGGCGCACCTTGCGCTGGAGGAGTGGGGGGCGGGACGGTCCGAGATCGTGACGCCCGCGGTCAGCATCCTTGCCGAGCCTGCGGTGGCGGTGGTGGACCGGGTGGCGGACCGGCGCGGCGTGCGCGCGGTCGCCGAAGCCTATGTGAATTACCTCTACGCGCCGGAGGCGCAGCGGCTGGCCGCGCGCCATCATTTCCGGCCACGCGAGGCGCGCCACGCCGATCCGGCGGATCTCGCGCGCCTGCAGCCTTTGCGGCTGCTGACGGTGGACGAGGTTTTCGGAGGCTGGCAGCAGGCGCACCGGACGCACTTCGCCGATGGCGCGCTGTTCGATCAGATCTATCATCCGCAGTGACCCGCAGGAGGCCGCACACATGACGTTCAAACAGAAAAGCGTATTGCCCGGGTTCGGTTTGGCGCTGGGCACCACGGTGACCGCGCTCTCGCTGCTGGTGCTGCTGCCGCTGGCCGCGCTGGTGGCGCGCGGCGGCGAGCTCGGCCTGGCCGGCATGGTCCGCGTTCTCGCGCAGCCGCGCGTGCTGGCGGCCTTCCGCGTGACCTTCCTGACCGCCCTGTGCGCCGCGCTGATCAACGTGGCTCTGGGGGTGACGGTCGCCTGGTTTCTGGTGCGGGGCCGGTTTCCGCTCAAGCGGCTGATCGACGCCGTGGTGGATCTGCCGTTCGCGCTGCCGACGGCGGTGAGCGGCATCGCGCTGACCGCGCTGCTGGCACCGGATGCCGCGATCGGACGCGCGCTGGGCCGGTTCGGGCTACAGGTGGCCTTCACGCCGGCGGGCATCACGGCGGCGATGGTGTTTATCGGCCTGCCTTTTGTGGTGCGCAGCGTGCAGCCGGCTCTGGCGGATCTGAACCGCGAGCTGGAAGAGGCGGCGGCCAGCCTGGGCGCGTCGCGGTGGCAGAGCCTGTCGCGCGTGGTGTTGCCGCTGCTGGCCCCGGCCATCCTGAGCGGCTTCACGCTGGCTTTCGCCCGCGCGCTGGGCGAGTACGGCTCGGTCGTCTTCATCGCCGGCAACATGCCGATGAAGAGCGAGATCGTCTCGCTGCTGATCCTCACCAAACTGGAGCAGTTCGATTATAAAGGCGCGACAGCGCTCGCGGTGGCCCTGCTGGCGCTCTCGCTGCTCTGCATCCTGGCCATCAACGCGCTGCAGGCCGCGGTGAGCCGGGCGGAAAGGAGGGCATCGTGAATACTCCGGACCGACAGGCCCTGTCCTGGGGCAACCTCGCGCTAAGCGTGACGGCGGTCGCGATCGTCGGCACGGTGATCGTGCTGCCGCTGCTGGTGGTGCTGAAAGAGGCGTTCGCGGCGGGGCTCGGCGTCTGGGCGGCGAGCGTGACCGATCCCGACGCGCGCTCGGCGGTGGCGCTGACGCTGGGCGTCACCGCGGCGGTTGTGCCGCTGAACACCCTGTTCGGGGTGGCGGCCGCCTGGACGATCGCCAAGTTCTGTTTCACAGGGCGCAGCCTGCTGCTCTCGCTGGTCGATCTGCCGTTCGCGGTCTCGCCGGTCGTGGCCGGACTGATCTTCATCCTGCTCTTCGGCCGCCACGGCTGGCTGGGAGGCTGGCTCGACGCGCGCGACCTGCAGGTGGTGTTCGCGGTGCCGGGCGTGCTGCTGGCGACGCTTTTCGTGACCTTTCCTTTTGTGGCGCGCGAGCTGATCCCGCTGATGACCGAACAGGGGGCCGAAGAGGAAGAGGCGGCGCTGAGCCTCGGCGCGAACGGCTGGCAGACATTCGCTAAGGTGACGCTTCCCAACATCAAATGGGGCCTGCTTTACGGCATCATCCTCTGCAACGCGCGGGCGATGGGCGAGTTCGGCGCGGTCTCGGTGGTTTCGGGGCACATCCGCGGCGAGACCAATACCCTGCCGCTGCACGTCGAGGTGCTGTACAACGAATACCGTTTCACGGCGGCATTCGCCTGCGCCTCGCTACTGGCCGGCCTGGCGATGGTCACGCTGATCGTGAAGGCCGTGGTGGAACGTCAAGCCGCGCGGCAGTCGGCACGCGGAGGGGAAGTATGAGCATTTCCATTCATCAGGTGAAGAAAACATTCGGGGCGTACACGGCGCTGGACGATGTCTCGCTCGAGATCCCGTCCGGTGAACTGACGGCCCTGCTGGGGCCGTCGGGTTCCGGTAAGACCACGCTGCTGCGCATTGTCGCGGGGCTGGAGACGGCCGATCCCGACGGCCGCGGCCGCATCCTGTTCGACGGCGCGCCGGTGACGGAGAGCCCGGTGAACCGGCGCCGCGTGGGGTTCGTTTTCCAGCACTACGCGCTGTTCCGGCATATGACGGTTTTCGAGAACATCGCGTTCGGTCTGCGCGTCAAACCGCGCGCCGAAAGGCCCTCACGCGGCGAAATCCGTGAACGGGTCCACACGCTGCTCAAATTGGTGCAGCTCGAACAACTCGCGCAGCGCTATCCGTCGCAGCTCTCCGGCGGGCAGCGGCAGCGGATCGCGCTGGCCCGCGCGCTGGCGATCCAGCCGCGCGTGCTGCTGCTCGATGAGCCCTTCGGCGCGCTCGACGCGCAGGTGCGCGCCGAGCTGCGGCGCTGGCTGCGCCACCTGCACGACACGATCCACGTGACGAGCATCTTCGTGACGCACGATCAGGAAGAGGCGCTGGAGGTGGCGGACCGCATCGTCGTGATGAACAAGGGGCGCATCGAACAGACGGGCACGCCGGACGAGGTGTTCCAGAACCCGTCCTCGGAATTCGTCATGAAGTTTCTCGGCGATGTGAATGTGTTTCACGGGCGGTTGCACAACGAGCGGCCGGTGTTCACCGGCGAACCGGGCGACGACGGCAGCGTCCGCCTGCTGGTGCGGCCGCACGATCTGGCCGTGCTGCCGCACCCCGGGCCGGGCATCAGTATTCCCGCGCGCGTCTACCGCGTGATGACCGCCGGGCCGCTGGTGAAGATCGAGCTGCTGGACGGCCAGAGCCGCCTGGTGCAGGTGCAGGTGCCGCACGAGACCTACCGGACCGCGCCGGTGCATGCCGGGCAGCAGGTCTATCTGGCGCCCAAGGAGTCGCGCCTGTACGGGCAGGCCAGCGAGCGGTTGGAGTATGTGATTTAGCCGGCAATGTACCGCAGACAGAAAGAAGGTGTGACATGACGGCAGATGCGTTGAGAAGCGAGTTGGCGGGCCAAGCGCCGGAGGTGGTGCTGCGGCGGGCGTGGGAGGTTTTCGGCGAGGGACTCGTGTTCGCGACCTCGCTGGCGGCTGAGGATCAGGTCATCACCGAGATGATCGCCCGCAACCGCTGGCCGATCCCGCTGGTGACGCTGGACACCGGACGGCTTTTCCCCGAGACCTATGATCTGCTGGCCGAGACCGAGCGACGCTATGGCGTGCGGATCCGGGTGTTCTTTCCGGATCGCGCGGCGGTCGAAGCGATGGTCGCCGAGTCCGGGATCAATCTCTTTCGCGACAGCGTCGCGGCCCGCAAGCGCTGCTGCCAGGTGCGCAAGGTCGAGCCGCTGCGGCGCGCGCTGGCGCCGTACGCGGCCTGGATCTGCGGGCTGAGGCGCGGACAGTCGGTCACGCGCGCCGAAGTGAGCGAGATCGAGGACGACGCGGCGAACGGCCTGGTCAAGATCAACCCGCTGGCGGCGTGGAGCGAGGAGCAGGTGTGGGGCACGATCGCGGCGCGCGGTATCCCGTACAACCCGCTGCACGACCGGGGTTACCCGAGCATCGGCTGCGCCTGCTGCACGCGGGCCGTCACGCGCACGGAGGACGTCCGCGCGGGGCGGTGGTGGTGGGAAGCGCCGGAACACAAAGAGTGCGGACTGCATCGGGGAAGGTAGGATTTCGGAATTAGGCGGTAGGAATTGAAGCGAGGAGGCAAGGCATGAAGACGCTGTCACAACTGAAACAGCTCGAAGCAGAGAGCATTCACATTTTCCGCGATGCGGTGAGCCAGGCGCGGAATCCGGTGCTGCTCTACTCCATCGGCAAAGATTCGTCGGTGCTGGTGCGGCTGGCGCAAAAAGCGTTCTACCCGGGACGTCTGCCGTTCCGCGTGCTGCACATCGATTCGACCTGGAAGTTCCGCGAGATGATCGCCTTCCGTGACCGTTTCTGCGCGGAGCAGGGGCTTGATCTGATCGTGCACACCAACGAAGAGGGCCGTGCGAAAGGGGTCAATCCCTTCGATTACGGCAGCCGCGCCTACACCGATATCATGAAGACGCAGGCGTTGCTTCAGGCGCTCAAGACCGGCAAGTTCGACCTCGCGTTCGGCGGCGCGCGGCGCGACGAGGAGAAGTCACGCGCCAAAGAGCGCGTTTTCTCCTTCCGTGACCGGCACCAGCAGTGGGATCCCAAGAACCAGCGGCCGGAGTTGTGGAACCTCTACAACGCGCGGGTCAACCCTGGCGAGAGCGTGCGCGTCTTTCCGCTCTCGAACTGGACGGAGACCGACATCTGGCAGTATATCCGCGTCGAGAACATCCCGATCGTGCCGCTCTATTTCGCGGCGCCGCGGCCGGTGGTGGCGCGTGACGGACAGTGGATCATGGTGGACGATGACCGGATGCGCCTGGAGCCGGGCGAGCGCCCGCAGGAACGCTGGGTCCGATTCCGCACGCTCGGCTGTTATCCGCTGACCGGCGCCGTCGAGTCGCGCGCCGCGACAATTGAGGACATCGTGGCCGAGACCATGCAGGTGCGGGTGAGCGAGCGTTCGACGCGTGTCATCGATCATGACGGCGATTCGTCGATGGAGCAGAAAAAGCGGGAGGGGTATTTCTAATGAACACGATCGACACGTTTTTAAACGAGCACGAACACAAAAACCTGCTGCGTTTCATCACCTGCGGATCGGTGGACGACGGCAAGTCCACGCTGATCGGCCGGCTGCTGTATGACAGCAAGCTGATCTATGAGGACCAGCTGAGTTCGCTGCAGGACGCGAGCGCCAAAAACGGCACCACCGGTGCCGGAGAAATCGACTACGCGCTGCTGTTGGACGGGCTCAAGGCCGAGCGCGAGCAGGGGATCACGATCGATGTGGCCTACCGCTACTTCGCCACGCCGCAGCGGAAGTTCATCATCGCGGACACGCCCGGACACGAGCAGTACACGCGCAACATGGCGACCGGGGCATCGACCGCTAATTTGGCGGTGATCCTGATCGACGCGCGCTACGGGGTCGTGACCCAAACGCGGCGCCACGCGTTCATCGCCTCGCTGCTGGGTATCCGCCATCTGCTGGTCGCGGTGAACAAAATGGATCTCGGCGGGTATCAGGAGGAGACCTTCCTCCAGATCCGCCAGACCTTCCAGGATTTCGCGGGGAAGCTCGATATCCCGGATATCCGGTATGTGCCGATCTCGGCGCTGAAGGGCACCAACGTCGTGACGCGCGCGCCGCAGGCGACGCCGTGGTACGAGGGCCCCTCGCTGCTGGAGATCCTGGAGACGGTCGATGTGTCGAGTGATGTGAACCAGCGCGACTTGCGTTTTCCCGTGCAGGTGGTGCTGCGGCCGCACCTCAACTTCCGCGGCTTCGCGGGTAGTGTGGCCTCCGGCACGGTCGCGCCCGGCGACCGCATCCGCGTGCTGCCTTCGAACGTCACGTCGACCGTGGCGCGCGTGATAACCGCCGACGGCGATCTGCCCGAGGCGTTCGCGCCGCAGGCGGTGACCTTGGAACTGGCTGACGAGGTTGACATCAGCAGCGGCGACATGATCGTGCATGAGAACAACCGGCCGCAGGTCAAAGACCGGTTTGAAGCCGTGGTGATCTGGATGAGCGAGACCCCGCTCAAGGCGGGCGACCGCTATCTCGCGCGCCATGCCGGGCGGTTCGTCAAGGCGCGTATCGATGCCGTGCTGTATGCCGTGGATGTCAACACCATGGAGCAGCGTCAGGCCGGGTCGCTCGAATTGAACGGCATCGGGCGCGTGGTCGTGGAAACCACGCAGCCGCTCTATCTTGACGCCTACGCCGCCAACCGCGCGACCGGCGGACTGATCCTGGTGGACCCGCTCAGCAACGTCACGGCCGGCGCGGCGATGGTTGCCGAAGACGTGTTCGTCGATGCCGACACCCCGCGCATGGTGGGCGATGCCGCCGCGCTGCTGCGCGACCACGTGGACCGCCGCGAATTCCACTGGGAGACCGGACTGGTCTCGGCCAAGGACCGGCTGCTGCGCAACCGGCACGTCGGCAAGACCGTGCTGGTGACCGGTGCCTCCGCGCAGGCGGTGCAGCGTTTCGGCAAGGAGCTGGAACTGCGGCTGTTCAAACTAAACCTGAACTCGTATTATCTGGGTCATGCGAGTTTGGCGCGCGGTCTGGCTTCGGATGTGCGCGACATCCGCTCCGAGCATGACGCGCAGATCCAGCGGCTTGGCGAGCTGGCCCGCATTCTCACGGATGCGGGAATGATCTTCATCACGGCGCTGCCGGAGGCGGACGCCTTTACGGTCGAGCGCCTGAAGGTGCTGAACGCGCCCAATGAACTGCTGGTGGTGTCGCTGGAACGCGACGCGCGGCGGCCGGTGCCGGCCGAGGCGGCGTTGGATGAGGCGGCGGAGATTGCGCAAAACGTGGATGCGGTGCTGGCGTTGCTGGCCGATCACCGCGTCATTCCGGAGTACTGCATTTAGAGGGTGGCATGACAAAGCGATACGACGAGTTGGATGAGACGTTCCGCAGGGTTGCGCGCGGCGAGCTGACGCCGGATACGGTCAAGCCGATCGTGGCGCGGTACGGCATTTACCAGCAGCGCGACGGTGCCTTCATGGCGCGCGTGCGGGTGTGCGGCGGCGAAGTGCCTTGCGCGCGGTTGCGCGCGCTGGCCGACCTCCTGGAGGCGGTCGGCGGACGCGCGCATCTCACGACGCGCCAGGATCTCCAGATCCACGATCTGCCCGCCGCGCGCGTGGCGCAGGTCGTGACGGATTGCGACGCATTGGGGTATCCGTTCCGGGGCGGAGGCGGCAACACCTTCCGGAATCTCGTGGCGGATCCGGAAAGCGGTCTGGCGCGGGATTCGGCGTTTGACGTCTATCCGTACGCGCGTGCGGTCCATGACGCGATCATGGCCTGTGACGACGCGTTTGATTTGCCGCGCAAATTCAAGGTCGGGTTCTTTTCCGGTCCCGGAGGGACGCTGAGCGCCGCCGCGCAGGATGTGGGGTTCGTCGCGCGGATGCGCGGAAACGAGCGCGGGTTCACCGTGTTTGCCGGGGGCGGGATGGGGCGGGTGAGCCTGGCCGGTTTGTGCCTTGCCGATTTTCTTCCTGCCGGGCAGGCTGTGGACATGGCGCTCCGCGCGGTGGCCGTGTTTCACGCGCACGGCGACCGCCAGAACCGGAATCAGGCGCGGTTGCGTTTTGTGCGACAGCGGGTGGGTGACGCCGCGTTTGCGGAGTTGTTCCGCCAGACCCCCGCCGCAAGCGTCCGGGGAGGCGTGCCTGCGGTGGCGGAGGCGGACACGTGCCTGCCTCCGGGATTCGCTGCCGTTGCGGAAGGGTTTGACGCCTGCGGCGCGGTCCGGGGAAAGCCTCCCGGCCAGGAGGAGGGGGGCGGACGGAATGCGCCCCTGCCGGAGGGAGGGGATGCGGAGGGGCAGGCGTTCGGTGTGTGGCGCAGTCTGGCCGTGACGCCCACACGGTTCGGCGACACGGTACGCATGGTGCGTTTGTTTGTGCCGTACGGAAATCTGACGGCTGCGCAGTTGCGCTACGTTGCGGACTTGGCGGAAGGGGCGGGCTCCCCGTTTGTGCGGATCATGCCCTCGCAGGATATTCTGCTCCCGTTCGTATCGGAGCGTGCGATTCCTTGCCTGTACGGACGCCTGAGTCAAGCGCGGAACGGCATCGATCTGACCTGCGGGTCATTGCGGGGGCATGTGGTCACATGCGTGGGCGCGTCTCTCTGCCGGATCGGCATGGCGGACGCCCCCCGGATCGGCGACCGGATCGCGGCGGCGCTGGACGCGGCACTGTTGCCCGCCGATACGCCTGAAAAGCGGGCGATGCTCCGGCTGGCCTTGGGGGGAATCCGGATTTCCGGTTGTTTCAACGCCTGCGCCGGGCATCCCGCGGCGGCGATCGGAATCGGATGTCTCCTGCGCAAGATCGACGGGGAGGTCCGGGCCTTCGGCCGGATCCTGACCGGCGCGCGCACGGCTGACGGACGGGTTTTCCTTTCCGAGCCGGTTACGGAAGAGATGCCGGAAGAGCAGTTACCGGAAGCGGTTTTGGAGCGGTTGCGCCGGTTTGCGGCTGATTCGCGGAATATGGTATGATCCCATCCTCTGATGGTGGGTGAAACATCCGAAAGGCGTGTCATGCGTTTTCTTCTCCGGGTTGCGCTGGCGGCGTGCCTCCTCACGCGGGCCGCATCCGCGCATGTGGGGGCCGAGCTGATTCCGAACGGCGATCTCCAGCGGACCGACGGCTCAGGCTGGCCGGTCGGTTGGCCCCAAGGCCGCGGCGCGCGGATCGAGCGCGATGCGGACGGGCCGAAGCTGGTCTGTGCCGCGAACGGCTCGGGGGTAACATTCCGGATCCCGTTGAAACCGGAGTACGGGCGGCTGAAACTCAGCATGGGGATGCGGGTCCGCGAGGTCGCCTGCGGCAAGGAGAGCTGGCAGACCGGACGGCTCACGATGTCGTTTCACGATCAGCGGGGGGCGCGCATCGGCGCGTGGCCCAACGTGTTCGGCATGGTCGGCAGCACGGAATGGACGGACTGCGAGCGGATCTATCCGGTGCCGGAAGGGGCGGTGACGCTGTCGCTCTCGCCCTGCAATCTGGGGGTTGCGGGAACGGCCGAGTTCCGGCGGCTTTCGCTGACGGTGGAACGGGTGCGCGCGAAGGGCCGGAGCGATGTGCCGCTGCCGCGGGAGGCGGAGCCGGATCCGTGGGGTCTCGGCGACGCCTGGCGGCAGGCCACGCCGACCCGCGAGCGGGTGTGCCTCAACGGCCTGTGGGGCTTCCGCCCTGTGCTGGCCAACGAAACGGCAGGGGCCGTCCCTCCGGTCGGCGACTCCTGGGGATGGTTCAAGATCCCGGGGATCTGGCCGGACGATTTGCGCGAACCCGAAAACGGGGCGCAGCAGGTGGAGCTGGACCCGTGGCTGGAGGAAAACGCGGAGCTGCGCGGGCTGGAGCGGGCTTGGTACAAACGCCGGTTCACCGTACCCGCGGCGTGGGCGGGCCGGCGGGTTTCGCTGGAGTTCACGCTGCTGCAGACGCACGCGCGGCTTTTTGCGGACGGCAGGCCGTGCGGCGAAGTGTGGTATCCGGGAGGGGAAGTTGATCTGACCGGGCATCTCCGGCCCGGCAAAGACGTGGAACTGGCCATGCTGGTCACGGCCCGTCCGCTGACCGCCGAGTATACCTCCTTCATGGCGCCGGAGCGGGCCATCACCTCCAAAGCCAATGTCCGGTTCAAGGGCGTCACCGGCGACCTCTATCTGCACGCCGTGCCGGACGGGCCCAGGTTGGAAAACGCGCAGGTCGTTACCTTGGTACGAGGGAAAAGCGTGGCCTTCCACGCGGAGACGGCAGGGTTGGACGCCGGGCCGTGGCGCCTGCGCGCGGCGGTGGTTTTGCGCGGCAAGCTTGCGGAGCCGCGGGTCTTCGAGTCCGGACGGCTCGTTCCGGATCCCGACGGCACGCTGCGTTTCACCGCGTCCTGGCCGGACGCCCGGCTGTGGGACACCGACACCCCGCAGAACCGGTATGACCTACACCTCACGCTTCTGGACGCGGCGGGCCGCGCGGTTGACGTCCTCACGCCCGTGACCTTCGGGTTCCGCGAATTCCGCATCGCGGGCCGCGATTTTCTGCTCAACGGCACGCCGGTGCATCTGCGCGCGCTGCACAACACCGCGGCGAATGATCCGGCGGACAAGGCGGCGGCGCCTGCGGTCCGGGAGTTGTGCCGCCGCATGGCCGGGTACGGATTCAACGCCATTATCGGCGGCAACTACGATTTCGCGCCGGGTTCGGTGGGGTACCTCGACGGGCTGCTGGACGCATGCGACGAAAGCGGCATGCTGATGGCCTTCTCCCTGCCGCACATCAAGGATTTCGAACGGCGTCTGGACCGTCCGGAGACGGCAGCGGATTACCGCAGGCTGACGCGCTGGCTGATCCGTCGCGCGCGGAATCATCCCGCAGTGGTTCTCTATGCGATGAACCATAACTGTACCGGATATTACGGGGATCAGAACCCCCTGAAGATCGACGGGGTTTACGAGATTCCCGCGGCGGGGCCGAACGCGAACGCCTGGTGGGAGGGAAACCGCAGGCAGGCGCGCATCGCCGAAGCGATCGCCAAAGCGCTGGATCCCACGCGGCCGGTTTACCATCACCAGTCGGGGAACCTGGGCGACCTGCACACCGTGAACTGCTATCTCAACTGGGCGCCCATTCAGGAGCGCAGCGAATGGGTCGCCCACTGGTCCGTGCGCGGGGCGAAACCGCTCTTTTTCGTGGAGTGGGGCCTGCCGCACATTTCGAGCTGGTCCAGTTACCGGGGTCCGCAATTCATCTGGCGCTGTGAGGCGTTCCAAAGCTTGTGGGCCGCCGAATACGCGGCGCCGTTCTGGGGGGATACGGCCTATCGGGATGATGATGCGGTTGGTCGCGCGCTGGATCATGAGGAGGCGTTGTGGGCGTCGGGCAAGCCGTTCCGGTGGGGCGAACTCAACGCCCCGCTGCGGACGCTGCCGCAGCATTTCCATGCCGTTCAGGCGCTGTTCGCGAACGACAACTGGCGGTCGCACCGGGCATGGGGCGTGTCGGCCATGCTGCCGTGGGATCAGGGCGAATTTTGGAAACGGGTGGCGCCGACTCGTGTGACGCGCAATCCGGATGCGCGGAAGAAACTCAAACGCCCCGGGATTGTGCCGGACCGGTTGTTGCCGGACGGGCAGTACATCTCGGACCCGGGCGCGCCGGAGGCGTTCGCGCCGACTGCGGTGGGGCAGGCGATGATGCGTTGGAACCAGCCCGACTGCGCGTTCATCGGGGGACCGCCCGAGGCGTTCACGGACAAGCGCCATCTGTTCGCGCCCGGTGAAACGGTGCGCAAGAGCCTTGTGCTGATCAATGACCGCCGCCGCGCCCAGACGGTACGCTGGACGTGGCGCCTGTGGCAGAAGGGCGACAAACGGAGGGAACGGGAAGGGCGTGTCGTTGTGCCGGCCGGCGCGCAGGCGCGTGTGCCGGTCGTCTTCCCGTTTCCGGAGACGGCGACCGAGGGGCTGCCGTTCCGTCTGACCGCCGTGTTCGCGTTCGAGGACGGCGTGGTGCAGGTGGACGAGCAGACGCTGCACACGGTGAAACCGGCGCTGCCGCCGCGGCTGGCGCGGCCCGTGGGCCTGTACGATCCGAAAGGGTTGACGGCCGCGTTGTTCGACCGCCTGCGTGTGCCGTACGAGCGGTGCGACGGCGCGCGTCTGCCGCAGCGTGACGCGATCCTCGTGATCGGCCGCGAGGCCTTGGACGGCAAGCCGCTCCCGTGGCTTGCGGACCTGCCGCAAGGACGCCGGACACTGGTGTTCGAGCAGAACGCCGCCGCGCTGGAGGGGCAACTCGGTTTCCGGATTGCCGAGAGGGGCGAGCGCCGGCTCTTCACCCGCTTCGCGCATCCGGTGACGCAGGCTTTCGATGAGGCCTGTTTCCGCGATTGGGGCGGAGAGGCCACGCTGTTGGCGCCGCACCTGTCCGGTCTGCCGGATCCGGAAACGCATGACCCGCATTGGACCTGGTGCGGGTTCCGGAATACGCGCGTCTGGCGGTGCGGCAACCGCGGCAACGTCGCTTCGGTTTTGATTGAGAAACCGGCGAAAGGGGATTGGCGGGTTTTGCTGGACGGCGGGTTCGATCTCCAATATGCGGCGTTGCTCGAACATGTGGCGGCATCGGGAAGGGTGATTTTCTGTCAGGCGGATGTGACCGGGCGCCGTGGCGTCGAACCGATGGCCGACCGGCTGGTGGTGAACCTGCTCGCCTATCTTGACCGCGCGCGCTCCGAACGCGCGCGGCGGATCGTCTGTGCGGGGGGAGGGGAGGTTGCGGATCTGCTGGCGGCGATCGGGGCGGGAGGCGTTGTCTCCTTCCCGGCCGCAGACCGGGTTTGGGAGGGCACGAACACCCTGCTGGTGGCCGGTCCCGGAGCCGTTGCGCCGGCCGGGCTGGCGCGACAGGTGGCAGCCGGGTTGAACGTGCTATGTCTCGGCATGTCGGGCGCGGCGTTGCAAGATTGGTGCCCGATACCGGTTTCCACCGTCCCGACGAATGCCGTATTCGAACGGATCGAAGCGGTCCCGCCCGAGCTTGCTGGGCTCTGCAACGCCGATTGGGCGTGGCACGGCCGGATGGTTTTTGACGCGATGGTCATCCCGCCGGGAGAGCGGCCGTCATGCAGTCCCGCGCTGCGCGTGTTCCGTCATGGCGCGGGGCGGGTTGTCGTGTGGCAGGTTCCGCCCTGGATGATCGACGAGCGGGCGAAGCCGTATCTGCGCACAAGCAAACGGCGCGCGCATGTCCTGGCGGCGCGGCTGATGGCCAATCTGGGCGGCGCGCTGTCCGCGCCGGTCGGACTGCGTTTCAGCACGCGAACGGACCGGGCCTGGTTGGAAAGCTACTACCTCGACATTCCGGAAGCCGGGGATGACCCGTACCGGTATTACCGGTGGTAACTGGGGCGGGAGAAACGGCTCGGGCGCGTCTCCCGCAAGCGTCGCGGCGGTTCCGGAGAGCCCGCCGCGACAAGCCGGCCTGCCGCCCGCTCACACTTCGCGCAGACGGGCCTTCTTGCCGGTCAGCTTACGCAGGTAATAGAGCTTCGCGCGGCGGACGCGTGCGGAACGCTCCACCTCGACGCGGTCGATGTAGGGCGAGTTGATGGGAAAAACCTTCTCCACGCCGACACCGAAGGAGATGCGGCGCACGGTGAAGGTCGCGGTGTTGCCGCTCTTGTTGTCGCGGGCGATCACCGTGCCGGCGAAGGCCTGCAGGCGCTCTTTGTCGCCTTCCTTGATTTTCACGAAGACCTTCACGCTGTCGCCAACCCGGAACTCGGGCGCGGTTTTGCCCGCATTGGCCTTCTCGACCTGTTCGGCATTGATCTTGTCAATCGCTGTAGCAATCATGATCCCTACTCCTTCTCCTCCAAAACCCCGTTCGCGGACTGAGCCTTCAGCAAGTCCGGGCGCTTCCGCGCCGTTCTGTCCAACGCCTGGCCTCTCCGCCAGGCGGCCGTCGCCGCATGATGCCCGTTTTGCAGCACCTCCGGCACAGCCATCCCCCGGAACACCGCAGGCCGCGTGTACTGCGGCGGTTCCAGCAACCCGTCCGAGAACGATTCGTCCCGTGTCGCCTCTTCGCCGCCGCCCAAGACGCCGGGAAGCAGGCGGACCACCGCATCCACAACCACCGCCGCGGGCAACGCCCCGTTGGTGAGCACATAGTCGCCGATGGACACCTCATCGGTCACCAGCGCCTCGCGCACCCGCTCGTCAATGCCCTCATAATGCCCGCAGAGGAAAATCAGGTGCCGCTCACGCGCCAACCGTCTCGCCTCGCTCTGCCGGAAGGCGTGTCCCGCGGGGGTCATCAGAATGACCCGCGCGCCGGGCGTGCGCACCGTCTCCACCGCTTCGAACCACAACTCCGGCTTCATGATCATGCCGGGGCCGCCGCCGTAAGGCCGGTCGTCCGCTGTTCTCCGCGCGTCATGCGCGAAATCCCGCAGATCCACCGTCCGGAAAACCACCGCCCCCATCCGCGCCGCCCGGTTGAGCATACTCTCTTCGAGAAAACCCCGGAGCATGCCCGGAAACACGGTCAGCACATCAATCAGAAGGGGGGTGCCCATACGGACCGCCGCCCCGTCAGGCCGTGACCGCCGCCGCGCGTTTTTCCGCCTTGCGGACCATGCTGGCCACGGTCTCGCTCATCTGCGCGCCTTTGGAACGCCAGTGCGCCACGCGCTCCATGTCCAACTTGAAATTCTCCCCTTCGCGCTGGGGGTCGTACCAGCCGAGGATTTCGAGAAACTTGCCGTCACGCGGCGACCGCTCATCGGCCGCCACGACGCGGTAAGCCGCCGTGTTTTTGCATCCGGTTCTGCGAAGTCTGATTTTGACCATTTACTCCTCCGTGAAACGCAGTACTGTACCAAGACGCGGGTGCCGGAAGCAAGCGGGATTTTTTGCGTATTCCGGGCCGCCGTTCCTTCCGGCCTCACGCCCGGTACAGACGGGCCTCGAGCGCCGCGCGCATGGCCGCGACATCGGCGGTCAGGCCGGTCCAGACGGTGAACGCGGCGGCGCCCTGCCGCACCAGCATGCCCGCGCCGTTTGCCGCATCCGCTCCGGAAGCCTGCGCCGCCCGCATGGTGGGGGTGACGCGGGACGTGTACACGATGTCATACAGGAATTGTCCGGGCCGGAACGCACCGGGCGGCAGTGCCGGGGGGTCATCCTCATGCAGGCCGAGCGGGGTGCAGTGGACCACCAAGTCGGCGCCGAGACTCGGTTCCCGCCACGCGGCGGGATCCGCGGGCAGAGCCCGGACATGCGCCGCCGCGTCCGGCAGCAGGCGGGCGATCTCTTCGGCCAGGCGGTTCACGCGCGAGACGTCCTGGTCCGCCAGCAGCACGTCCGAAGCGCCCTCGCGCGCGCAGGCGGTCGCCAGGGCCCGGCCCGCACCGCCGCATCCGAGGATCAGGACGGTGCGCGACAGGGGCGAGAGACGGTATCCCAGCGCGAGATCGGCCAGGAAGCCCTCCGCGTCGGTGTTGAATCCGGTCATGCCGCGCGAGTCGAGCCGGATCGTGTTGACCGCGCCGTACAGCCGGGCGGAGGCATCGAGGCGGTCCATCAGGGGCAAGGCCAGCTCTTTGAGCGGGACGGTCACGTTGAGGCCGTCGAAGCCCTCCGCGCGGCAGGCGGCGAGGCGGTCGCCGAGCGTTTCCGGCGGGACGTCGAGACACCGGTATTCCGCCTCGATGCCCAGCGCGCGGAACGACGCCTCGTGCATCAGCGGGGAGAGCGAGTGCTTCACCGGGTGTCCGAGAAGCGCGAATCGGTATGCGGTGCGCATGCGGCCTCCTTTATTTGCGGACCGGGTGATCGGGACTCTCCCGGCCCACGGCGATCGTGCCGGTGCGCGAGATGTCGATGAGCGTGTACGGCTTGAGCAGGCGCAGGAAATCGGCCACGGTCTCCTGGTTGCCGGCCATCTGGATGGTCACCGAGTCCTCCTGCACCGCCACCACGCGCGCCATGAACAGGGCCGCGAGGTCCACGATCTCGGCCCGCGCGAGGTGGTTCCGGGTCGCCACGCGCACCAGCAGCAGCTCGCGGTCGATGTGACGCCGGTTGGTCATGTTGACCACCTCGATCACATCCACCTGCTTCGAGAGCTGGTGGGTCACCTGGGCGATCACGTGCGCGTCTCCGGGCACCACGATCGTCATTTTCGACACCGTGGGGTCCGCGGTCGGCCCCACATTCAGGGTTTCGATATTGTAGCCCCGCCCGGAAATCAGGCCCACGATGCGCGCGAGCACACCGGGCTGGTTTTCCACGAGGCAGTTGATGATATGCTTCATACTGTGGTTTCCTTCACCTGGGCAGATCGAATTCAGGGCTCAAGCGGCCGTGCGGACATCCTCCGCCTACACCGTCCGGTTGATCATCTCGGCCACATGCTGGCCGGGCGGAATGATGGGGAACACATTGGCTTCCGGCGCCACGATGCACTCAATCACCCATGTCGTCCGCTCCTGCAACGCCTTGCGCAGGGCGGGCGCCACCTCGCCGGGCCGGGTGATGCGGCAGGTTTTCGCGCCGTGCGCTTCGGCCAGCTTCACAAAATCGGGAAGATAGGCGGATTTTTCGCCGATCCCCTCGTTGGGCAGCCGCCCGTGCTGGCTCAGCATGACCCCGGCATACCGTTTGCCGTAGAACAGCTCCTGCCACTGCCGCACCATGCCGAGGTAGCCGTTGTTCAGGATGACCACCACGATCGGGAGGTTGTGCTCCACCGCCACCACCAGCTCCTGGAAGTTCATCTGCGCCCCGCCGTCCCCGGTGATGCAGACCACCTGCTCGTCCGGGCATCCGAACTGGACGCCGATCGAGGCCGGCAGGCCGAACCCCATGGTGCCGAGCCCCCCCGAGGAGATGAAGCTGCGCGGCCGCGTGTAGCGGAAAAACTGCGTGGCCCACATCTGGTTCTGCCCCACGTCCGTGGTGATCAGCGCGCGGCCCCGGCTCACATCGTAAATCTGTTCGATCACATACTGCGGCATGAGCACGCCCTCGGGCGCCTGATAGGCGAACGGGAAACGCGATTTCCACCGGTTGACCTGTTCGAGCCACTCGGCGTGTTCCGCGGGCTTGACGAACGGCAGTACCGCGGCCAGCACTGGATCCAGATACCCCTGCACGCCAAGGTCGGTCCGTACGCTTTTCCCGATGGAGGAGCGGTCAATGTCGATGTGCGCGATTTTCGCCCGGCTGGCGAAGGCCGAGATCTTGCCGGTCACACGGTCATCGAACCGCGCCCCCGCCGAGATCAGCAGATCGCAGTGGTCCACCGCGTAGTTCGCGGCCACGCTGCCGTGCATGCCCACCATACGCAGCGCGAGGGGGTCATCCTCCGGAAACGCGCCCAGCCCCATCAGGGTGGTGCACACCGGAATGTTCGCGCGGTGCGCCAGCTCGGCGATCCGTTGCGGGGCGCCGCCCGCGATCGCGCCGCCGCCCACATAGAGCAGCGGGCGCCCGGCCTGATTGATCAGCTCGGCGAACTGCGCGATCTCCGCCGGGTTGATCGGCACATCCGGGTGATAGGCGCGCATGGACACGGTCTCGGGCGGCGCGGCCGCGGTTTTCTGCTTCTGCACATTCTTGGGCAGGTCGATCACCACCGGCCCCGGTTTGCCCGTGGTCGCGATGTAAAACGCCTTGGCGAGAATGTCCGGCAACTCCTCCGCGTCCCGCACGAGGAAGTTGTGCTTCGTCACCGGACGCGTGATGCCGATCACATCCGCCTCCTGGAACGCGTCGTTCCCGATCATGTTGAGCGCCACCTGGCCGGTGAGGCACACCAGCGGGATGCCGTCCATGTACGCGGTCGCCAGCCCGGTCACGGTATTGGTCGCGCCCGGTCCGGAGGTCACCAGGCAGCAGCCCGGTTTGCCGGTGGCGCGGGCATACCCGTCCGCCATGTGCACCGCGCCCTGCTCGTGGCGCGCGAGGACAAACCGGAACGGCGCGTCGTAGAGGCAGTTGAAGATGTCCAGCACCGCGCCGCCCGGATAACCGAACAGCACCTCGCAGCCCGCATGGACCAGGCCGTCGATGACGCATTGCGCGCCGCTCTTCATCGCCGGCGCCGGATCGTTTCCTGTCCCGGTGGGGGTCGTCTTGCTCATGCTCACCTCTCTTGTCCTTGCTTACGTCTCACTCAAATGAAAAACCCGCCGTCTCTGCAACGGCGGGTCTTGTCCTGAAATGGAAATCGCGTGTTTTGCTGATTCCTTTAGAAGCCCGCCGCTTGCGGTTATGATTCAAACCAAACGGGCATAACCCGCCCGGCAACAGAGAGGCGGTTCACTCGCAACGCGTTGGACTTCCATGCATTCATTTGCGCAAACCTTACCCTGAAGAACGGACGCTGTCAAGGGGGAGCGGTTTTTTTTTGTCTTTTCCGCGTAGCCAGACAGTCCCGGCACGTCACACCGTGGTCATCGGTCCTCTTTAAAGCGGCCAGGCAACGGTCCCCTTTGTCGGATGCCACCTACTATAATTATTTGAAATCGATGGAAGTCCTGATCGAAAAAGGCGCGGATGAGGGAGTTAAGGGGTCGTAGTTTGACATTAGACTGTTTGTGTTTTCAGCAGCCTGAAAAACCGTGCGGCCAACCGCTGAGGGAGTTAAGGGAGTTAAGGGGTCGTAGTTTGACATTAGACTGTTTGTGTTTTCAGCAGCCTGAAAAACCGTGCGGCCAACCGCTGCAAGACCCTGTCGGTATTCAGCCGCGCCGCCATCCATTCGATCGC
>JAVEYH010000001.1:0-111601 GCA_034003585.1 Kiritimatiellia bacterium | reverse complement strand
AGGTACGGACACTTCGCCGCGTCCAGATAAAGTCAAGCATGGGGTTCATGGCGCTCCTCTTCTGTTGGGCCTGATTTTTGCATGGCTTTCACGCCTGCGCAAGGGAAAACCGGAATTCTCCGCTCCCCGTTTTTGCCGTTGCGGGATCGGTGCATAATTTGTTATAAAGTAGGTTCGTTTTCCGTACGGAAAGGCTATGGGGAAACGAAGGGAGTGCGTATCATGCAGATTCTGATCGGCTTTTTGTATGTGATCGAAGTGTTTGTCTGTTTCCTGCTGGCGGCCGTCATCCTGCTGCAGAAGCCGAAAGAGGGCGGGTTGGGCGTCAGTTTCGGCGGCGGCATGGGGGAGGCCCTGTTCGGCGCGCAAATGGGAAATGTGCTGACGCAGGCCACCATCATTCTCGGATCCGTCTTTTTGCTCAACACGCTGGTGCTTTCGCGCCTCACCTCGCACTCCGGCTCGTCCCTGATGGAAGGGGTGAAGACCGCGGCGCCCGCGGCCGAACAGGCACTGCCCTTCACCCAGCAGCCCGCGGCGCCTGCGGCTCCCGCGGTCCCGGCGGCCCAGCCGTAACGCGGCGACAGCGCGGCATCACGTGCGGTCGGAGAGACCCGTTATCAGGCCCGCCATCAGGAGCGTGGTGATCAGGCTGCTGCCTCCGTGGCTGATCAGCGGCAGCGTGATCCCCGTCATGGGCAGCGCTTTGGTCACCCCCGCGACGTTCAGGATCGCCTGCATTGCCAGCGCGCCGGTCATGCCGACACCCAGCAGCCGTTCGAACGGCGTTCGCGTCGCGCCCGCGCAACGGAACCCGCGGGAAAAGAGCACGGCATAGACCGCCAGCAGCAGCGCGCACCCCGCCAGCCCGATCTCCTCCGCCAACGCCGCATACACGAAATCCGAGGTCACGATCGGCACGGTCTGCGGCACCCCCGAACCGAGGCCCGCCCCCCACCAGCCGCCGGAGTACATCGCCGCGAGTGCCTGCAGGATCTGCCACCCCTTGCCGGTCGGATCCTCGAACGGATTCAGCCAGACGTCGAAACGCGTGCGGGCGTGCGCGGAAAGGAACCTCACGCCATATCCCGCGGCGGTCAGCGCCGCCAGCCCGAGGGCGAGATACCCGGTGCTGCGCGCCACGGCGAACAGCATCACAACCAGGATCGCGTTGAGCAGGAGCAGCAGCCCGAGATCCTTGACCGCCAGGGTGAGCAGCACCGGCCCCGCCCACAGGAAGACCAGGAACAGCAAAGCGTCCAGCGAGGGGACCGGAATGCCGACCTGCGTTTCCGAAAACGCCTTCTGCCTGCGGCTCAGGAAAGAGGCCAGAAACAGAACCAGCAGCGGCTTGACGAGTTCGGTGGGGTTGATGTTGCCCGCCAGATAGAGTCCGCCGCGGTATTTCCGGCCCAGCAGCAGCAGGGCGGTCAACACACCGAGCGCCGCGAGATATGCGGCCCAGCCTGTCCGCGCCAGCCACGCGCCGCGCCCTCTGGCGGTCAGCGTGACGCCCGCCGCAAAGGCCAGCAGCCCCAACGGCAGCGGCGCGAGCGCCATCGGATCCGCCAGCCCGCGAGCGAAACTGCCCATCCGGAACTGAACGGAAACCCCGAGCCCGCAGAGCAGAAACACCGCCCCCGCCAGGCCCGCGTCGCCCTTCCACCCGTTGACGCGCATCCACACGAGCACGGCCGGCACGCCGGCCGCGTAGATCCCCAGCGGGACAAGCTGTTCCCACGGCATCACGGGCGCGTTGCCCAGTTTGATGCCGAGCACGGAGAGGCTGGCGCAGAGCACCGTTAGAAACGAAAGGAGGAACAGGCCGGCGACAGCTCCGATCGGTGACACGGGGTGGATACGGCGCGCGCTCATGACTCGCCCTCCCCTTCGGGCCGGGTGAGGCCCAGGCGGACCGCATCCTCCAGCAGCGCGCGCGCGACCGGCAACGCGGTCCGGGCGCCGAAACCGCCGCGCTCGACCAGCACCGTGACGACCAGGCGCGGCGCGCGGCGCGGCGCGAAGCAGGTGAACCAGGCGTGATCATCGCCGCCCGGGGCCTGCGCCGTTCCGGTCTTGCCGCACACCTCGAGCCCCGGCACATCCGCACCCCGTCCGGTGCCGTCGCGCACCGCCGCGCGCAGCATCGTCGCGAGGCGTTCCGCCGCGTGGGGAGAGCAAAGTGCGCCCAGCCGTCCGGGCGCCTCGTCGGCGCGCAACCGCGGGCGCGGCATCTCACCGCCCGCCGCCACGGCCGCGGTGAAACAGGCCACATGCAGCGGGGTGGCCAGCAGATCGCCCTGCCCGATCGCCAGCATGGCCAGCTTGCGCGGCCGCGTCACATCCGGCGCGTTCCCCGCGGCGCTCCGAAGTTCGCCGGAGGAGGTCTGGAGATAGACCAGCGGCGCGTTGATTTGAGCGCGCGCCGTCATCGCATGAAAGACATCGGTGCCGCACGCCACGCCCAACTGGGCAAAATAGACATTCGAGGAGTGGGCCAGGGCCTGTTCCAGGTTGAGCCGCCCCCACCCCGGCCAGACCGCGCCCCTGCGGGCGTAGGCGTAATATTCGCTGTCGCGGATCGGCGGCGTGTCCGGTCCGGCGATATACCCCATGGCGGGGCAAGAGTAGATTGGCGCCAACCCCTTGTCCAGCGCCGCGGCCGCCACCAGGATCTTGAACACCGAACCGGGCGGGTACCGGCCCTGCGTCGCGCGGTTGAAGACCGGCGCGTTCTCCTCATCCCGCGAAGCGGGGCCGGGATCGCGGGGATCGAATCCCGGCGAGCTGACCAGTGCCAGCAAATCGCCGGACCGCGGGCGCATCATGATCACCGCGCCTTTGCGTCCCGCCAGCAGGTCATACGCGCGCTCCTGCAGCCGCGCGTCCAGCGTGAGCGTCACGGCGCGGCCCTCTTCGGCCCGCAACGCAAACAGCGCCGCGCCGGGAAAACCCTCCCGTCGTTCTGCGGGGTAGCCGCTCAACTCCGGATCGCACACGCGCTCGACCGCCGTGATGCCGAATTGCGAATGGTAGTACCCCAACGGATGAACCCCCGCCTCCCCCAAGGGATAGCGGCGGCCCCACACATCGCCGGAGACCGGCGCGGCCAGAACGCGGCCGCGGCGGTCGAGCAGCGGGCCGCGCATCACCTGCATCTCGGCCGCCCGGGGCCGTTTGTTGTACCGCCGCAGGAAACGAACGAACTCGGGCTTCAGAAAACCAGAGATCTGCCAGGTCGCCTGATAGATCAGGCTCGCGAGCAACGCGCCCGCGGTCAGCCCCCGCAGCAGGCCGAATCCCACCTTGCCGGGACGCGCCGCGGGCGCGCGCCACAAGGCGAGCGCGGCAAGGGTGAGGAGCACGAGAAACAGCGCGCGGTTCAGGCGGAAGCATTCCCGGCCCAGCGGCCCGTTCAGAAACTCCATCACGGTTTCGAGCATTCCACCCCCTGCCCCGCGCGTCACAGGGGCTCAACCCAATGCGCCGCAAGTTCCGCCACCGCATCCCCGCCCAGCACGAACAGCACATCCACCCCGCGAACCACCGCATACCGGCTGCCCAGATCCGCCTCATCCCCCACCAGCAGCGTCTTGCGGACCGAATCCTTCGCATCCACATCGACACTCATCTCCAGCCAGGGACGCGCCAGACCATACATGGCCGCCTCTTCCGGCGCCAAACCGATCTTCTCGATGCGCTCGGCACGCAGCGAGGCCAGGCTTTTCAGCAACCTTCCGAGCCGTTCCGCGGACAACACGCCCGTCTGTCCCTCGGCCGGACGCCAGACGCCGGTTGCGGAGTCGCGCTGCGCGGTTTCAACGGTCCCGTCCGCGCGTTTGAGCGTGATGCGCCGCACCGTTGTTTCCGGCAGGGCCAGCACGGTCTTGTCCCGCAGCGACATCAGCCCGACCTGGCTCAGGAAGACCGCCGGCAGATTGCTGGCGGCCACACGGTACAGCGCGGCCGAGTTGGTGAACGCGAGGCGCGCGAATGGGGCGTCCGGCCCCGCGCGTTGGATGGCGAAGCGCGTCTCGCCCTGATCGCTGAAAAGCACCACATGACTGACCGGCGCGTTTCCACCGCTCGCGGCGCCGGCCTGCGCCGCAGGGGACGCCGCCTCCTCCACCCCTTCGGCCTCCAGGCGCAGGAGCCGCGACACGGCTTCGTCAGCCACCTCCTGATCCGCGGCATCCGAGACCGGCGCCTCGATCCGCCACAGCGCGTTGGTCCGCGACAGCACGAACAGGTGATCGCCCACATAGATGTGGAGCCGCCGGACGATTCCCCGCACCTCCGCGAAGACCCGCGGGTCGCGCAGGTCCGCAGGCAGCAACCGGAAGGCCTGCGCGACCGCGTTGGACACGGCGCCGACCGCACTGCCGCCCGGCAGGAGCACATACGTCAGCGCCTCCGCCCCCTCCACCGTCCGGCCGAATACCACACGTTCGGCCGCCGCACCGCCGGCTTCCTCCACCTGCACCTGCAACCCGCTTTCCGAGCCGAGACCGTACAGCTCGAGACGCAGCTTGAAATCCGCCTCCGATCCCGCGACATCCAGCACATTCGAAACCGTCGGCCAGACGAAACGCTCCACCGGTTCACGGCACAGCACATCCAGCAGCGCCTCGACCCGCGCATCCGAAGCCGGCGCGGGCGCGGGTTGCGCCAGGCGCCAGGTCCCCTGTTCTTTGGACAGCCGGATGAACGGCCGGCCGGACATCCGCATTTCGAGCGAGCGGATCCGCGCGCGGTTACCGTACACCAACTTGCGCGAACGGACCTCATCCGCGGTGCGGGGCAGGATCCGGTAGAGCGGCGAGGGCACGGCCAGCACCTGCTCCAGGCCGTTCATCAGCAGGTAGACATCCGTCCCGTGGGGCGTGAACGCGCCGAACAAAAACCGGTCCACCCCCTCGCGTCCGGCCAGTTCGGCCCGCGTGCGCGGCGCGGCGAGGCCGAAATCGCGCAGCGTGAGCTCGCGGCGCCGGACTTCCTGAAAGCTGAGCGCGTCAGTCACGCGGGCCGTTTCGAACCCGTCCAGCAGCCGCGCCACCGCACCCTGATCCACCCGCGCCGGAAACGGCGCGACCAACTCCCATTCCGTGCCCCGCCGCATCAGACCGATGCGGGCGTCGCCGTGCTCCACCGTGATCCGGTCCACCCCGTCCAGCGTGTGCCCGGTCAATCCGGCGCGGCTCTTGTCCGGCTCGGGAAAAGAACGCTCCCGTCGCTGCACGGCCCACAACAGCGTCAGGCAGAACAGAATGCAGGAGACCAAAAAACACAAAATCCGACGATTCCCCATAACCCCCTCACCGCCGTCCGCGCGCCCAGGCCAGAAACGAGAGCGCCAGCACCGCGGCCGGCAACGCCAGCGCCGACCACACCAGGAACACCACCCACTGCCGCCGGCCGAAACCGGTATGGAGCGTCGCATCGCCGCCAAGCGAAGGCGCGGTGCCGACATCGATGCCCGCCAGCCAGGTCACGGCGTTCATGAACAGGTCACGGTTGGCGTTGGCCTGCGCCGCCAGTGTCCCGTTCATCACAAAATCCGCCTCGCCGATCACGCACAGCCGCGTGGGTTTGAACGCCACATCGCGCGCGACCGCGCCGCCGCGTTCTGACACCGCGGCCAGAGCGACCGGCCCGCGTAACTCGCTCTGGGCGTCAAACACGCGCGGGAACACATCGGGACGCGATTCCCCCCAGCCCTCCGGCCCGGTCTGCGCCAGCAGCGTCACCTGCGGGCGGTCCGCGCCTGCCGTGAACGCCGGATCGGCGACCGCCTCGAGGCAGCGCGCCTGTCCGAAAACCACCGACGCGTTCCGCAGATTGCGCGTGATCCCGTGATCCGCGAAATCCGTGACGACCACCTCGGTGCCCGAGAGGGTCCGCGGGCTGACCGCCACCAGCGGCAAGATCCGGATGCCCCATTTTTCCAGAAGCGGCTCCAAGGCCGTGCGGGCGTCCGGCGCCGCCAGATAGAGCAGACGGCCGCCCCGCCGCAGAAAGGACTCCACCAGCGCGACCTCCTCCGCCGCCAATGCGCGCCGGGCCCCGGCAACGATCAGCACCTGTCCGTCCTCGGGAATCCGGCCGAGTCCGGGCAACGCGAGTTCGCGCACGTCAAAACCGTCGCGTTTCAGTTCGCGCGCGATATCCGAAAATCCGTGCAGCGGATCGTAATCGTCGAAACGCGCCTCGCCGTGGCCCTGCAGCCAATAGATCACCGACCGCTCGTACGGCAGCGCAAGCCGCGCCACGGCCGCCGCGCACACGCGTTCCCCGCGGAACACGCCCGGCCCCGTCCCCCGCCCGCGCCGGCCGGGAACCTCCCCGTCCCGCAACGGCGAGGGCTCGGCCATCATCTCATCCAGAGTCACAACCAGCCGTCGCCGCTGGCGTTCGAACAGCAGCGCATTCTCGGGCACGCCCCAGGCAGCCAACTGCCCGGCCCGCGTCAGATCCCAGCGCGGATCCACGTATTCGATGCGGATCTCCGCTCCGGCGACGCTGCGCGAGGCGCGGCGGAAGCCCTGCAGCAGACGCGACACCGGCCGGAACAGCAGATGCCGACGGTCCATGAAACAACTGATGCGGATCGTTCCCTGCGTGTCGGCCAGCACATCGCGCGTGCGCTCCGAGACCACGCGCACCCGCCCGACCGGCACCTCCCAGGTCAGATCCAGACGGTACCCCAGGATCACGACCAGCAGGGCCAGGACCGCGCCCAGACCGACCGCCAGCATCGACGTGGCCCGCAGCCCGCGCCTCCCGGCGTTCCGGACCCGTTTCTGATTGATGCGCACCCTCGCCACGTTTTCCCTCCGTCTTCCCGGAATCAGCCCCGCAACCTCAGGCATGCCAACGCCTTCGAACACGCGAACAGGCAGAACAGCGTGACCGACCCATACAGTGTCAGCACGCCGGTGGAGAACTGTCCGGTCGAAAAATCATAAACCTGCGCCAGCAACGGCATCCACGCCATCCCGGACCGCAACGAAGGCATCCAGGCCAGAACCGCCGCATAGCTCGCCACCGGCAAGCCGCCGCACACGACCATCGCGCACACAGCGGCCGCGGCCGGATTGCGGAAAAGCACCGAAATCATTGCGCCGACGGCACACCAGGCGGAGGCCTGCGCGAAGAGCAGGAGCGAGGTCGCGGCCAGCGCGCTCAGCCGCACCAGGCCCTGAACCGCCGGGCAGAGCGACGGCAGCACCAGGGCCGGCACCAGCATCGCCACGGCCAGCGCCACGGTCAGCACCGTCAGGGCCGACAGGAATTTTCCGATCACCAGATCGCGCTCGCGCAACGGCGCGGACAGCAGCAGATCGATCATGCCGCTGGCGCGCTCTTCGGCAAAGAGACGCATCGTCACCACGGCACTCAGAAGCGGCAGCCACGGCGCCACCGAGAGGCCCCAGAGCGTCTGCACCTGCAACACGCTGCCCTCGTAACGCCGCATCATCATGACGAAGGTCCAGCCCGCGACAGCCAGGAACGCCGCCACCGACACCCCGCACGAGAACGCGCGCCCGAAAGCGCGGACCTCCCGCAACCAGATCACGTGGACGGCACGCATGCCCCCTCCTCCCCGGCGTCCGCCGCCACCTGCCGCCCGACCTGCTCCGCCAATTCCTCGCGGGAATGCTCTCCCGTACGGTAGAACAGCACCGAGCCGTCCGTCCGCAGCAACACGACCCGCGTGCACCAGCCGAGCATATCCCGGATCTCGTGCCCCGCCGCCACCACGGCGGAACGCGACGAGATCGCGCTCAGCACCGTGCCGATTTGCCTGCGCAGCCGGGCGTCGAGTCCGGCGAGCGGATCATCCAGCAACACCACTTTCGGGTGGAGCGCCAGCGCGTCCGCCAGACTCAGCCGTTTGCGGTACCCCTGGGAAAGGAGCCGGACGGGCTCCCGGCCGGCCTTCTCCAGCCCGCACAGCTCCAGCGCCTCGCTGACCCGTTTGCGCACGCGCAGGGTGCGCTCGCCCTTGAGCCGCACGCGGTACGTCAGATAGGCCTCCACCGTCATCTCTTCATAGAGCGGACACAGTTCGGACAGGTAACCGATCCCGCGGCGGTACCGGATGGGACGCTCCAGCGGGTCCACCCCGTCCAGCCGTATGCTTCCGGTATCCTGCATCCGCAGATTCGCCAGGATTTGGAGCAGCGTCGTCTTGCCCGCGCCGTTGGCGCCGGTGAGGGCCACGATCTCCCCCGGCGCGACATCGAACGAAAGGTCGTCGATCACCCGCCGCCGCCCATAGGAGAACGAGATGTGGTCAATCTCAAGCATGCCCGTTCGCGCCGCGCGCCGCGGCGCCCCCCTCCTCCGCAACAAACGGGGCCAGGGCGGTTTCCAGCGCGTCCAGACGCCGCGCCAGCCGCTCCCCGTCCTCCGCCTCGACAATCAGCCGCAGATAGGGCTCGGTATGGGACGGGCGGAGGCTCACCCATCCGTCCGCCCATTCCAGACGCACCCCGTCGATTCCGCTGCGCCCCACAACCGTCCCGAACGCCTCGGCCGTGCGCACTGCCGCCGCGATCGCGGCATCCGGATCGCGGACGCGGTAATTGCGCTCACCCGAATTCGCGTACCGGCGGATCGGGGCGATGTGCGCGCTGAAGGTCACGCCCCGGCGCCGTTGCTCCGCCAACGCGCCCAGCACCGTCAACGCGGCCAGTTCGCCGGAATCGCAGCAGAAGAAATCGCGGAAATAGTAGTGGCCCGCCAGCTCGCCGCCGCAGACCGCCCCGGTCTCGCGCATCAGGACTTTGGCGAAGGCATGGCCCACACGGCCCATCACGGGCCGCGCGCCGTCCGCGCGCAGGGTCTCGATCACCCCGCGCGACGTGCGCACGTCATGAAGCACCGTCGCGCCCGGCTCACGCCGGAGAAACGTGCGGGCGATCACCGGAATCAGGTAATCGGGCTGCACGAACCCGCCCGTCTCGTCAACGAACATCACCCGGTCGGCATCGCCGTCGAAAATCACGCCGACATCCAACCCGTGTTGCCGCACAGCCTCCGCCACCTGAACGCGGCTCTCCGCCTCCAGCGGATTGGGCGAATGGTTCGGGAACCGCCCGTCGGGCGTCGCGTTCAGATACAGCGGGCCCTCCCCCAGCACCTCGCGGATCACGAGTCCCGCCATCCCGTCGGAACAGTCGACCGCCAGTCTGAGCCCCGTGAGGTCGGGACACCGTCCGCGCAGCCAGGCGACGAACCGGTCGCGCACCGCAACCCCGTTGCGGCGTCCCGGAACCGGCGCGGACGGCGGCAGCGCGCCCGAAGCCACGCGCGCCTCGATCTCCGCGAGCCCGGTGTCGTATCCCACCGGCACGGCACCCGCACGCGACACCTTCATGCCGTTGTGATGCGCCGGGTTGTGGGAGGCCGTGATCTGCACCGAGGCGTCATACCCGTCTTGCGCGGTGAAGAAATAGACCATCGGCGTGGTCGCCAACCCGATGTCATCCACCGCACACCCCGCCTCCGTGAGCCCGCGGCACAACGCCCCGGCGATCGGCTCGGAGGAGACGCGGGCGTCGCGCCCCACGAGCACGCGCCGCGCGCCGAGCGCCACCGGCAGCCAGCGCCCGATGCGCCAGACCGTGTCGAGATCAAAGTCGCGGCCAAACGCGCCCCGCATGTCATAGGCCTTGAAGAATGCCATCCCGCCCTTTCCCGTCTATTGGATCACCACCAGCGAAATCCCCGCATGCGTGCCTTTGGGTTTCATGGCCTTGAGCCAGGAGGGCAACTCCGCCGACGCCGCGTGATCCGCATTGGTCATCACGCCGATCGATTCCGGCGACGCGGTGGCCAGCGTCTGCATCACCTCCTGCAGCCGGGCCGTATTGCGCCGGTCCACGTGCAGGGAGGTCGAAAACGCCCCCAGGATGCCGCCGACCAGCAGACAGATGATCGAGAGCATCGCCAGCGTGGAGAGCGGCACCGCGAGGCGTCCCTTGCCATCCGTGCGCAGACCCTGCTCGGCCCGCACCCGGTCGCGCACCGCTTCGAGACGCTCGCGCTCCAGCAGGATCCGCTCCCGCTCGAGCTTCAGCTTCTCCTGTTCGATCTGCAGCTCGGTTCGGGAGAGCGCCTCCTCCGCCGCGCCCGTTTCCGCCGTTGAACCGGTCTCCGCCATCATATCACGCCTTCTTCCGTTTGCCCGTGGTTTGACCGCCGCCGCTCCGCCGCATCTGACGCAACCGCGCGCAAGGCGGCAGCGTGCCCACCAGAGGCCGGGCATAGTCGAGAAACGCCTGCGTCACATGGTTGCCCTCCGGATTGATGAACGCGTCGGGCATGCGGCGCGTCGCTTTGGCCACGCAATGCAGCGGCACCACCTCGAATCGCACCCCGTAACGCTTGCCCGCTTTGCGCCGGATCGCGACAGACCCGCTCGCCATCTCCTCCCCGACCGCCGCGAGGACCGCCGCCTCACCCGCCCTCCGCGCCTCCAGCGCGTCCGTCGGCGACACCACCCCGGGGAAGGAGCGCTGGAGATATCCGAACGTGTCGGCCCGCACGCGCGCGATGCCCGCGCGCGTCTTGATCACGCCGGCCAGCAGATCGCCCAGCGCGCCGGTGCCGCTCAACTGCACGTTGCCGTGCGAATCCGTCTCGCGCGTGAACGCCGCGACCAGCGGCGTGCCGCGCCGGTCCGTGATCCCCTCCGAGACCGCCACCACACACCGTCCGTACTCGCGCATCGCCGCTTTGACATCCCGCACGAAGCGCGTGACGCTGAACGGCCGCTCGGGCAGATAGATCAGGTGCGGGCCGTCATCCTCCTCCGTGCGGGCCAAAGCCGCGGCGGCGGTCAGGAACCCCGCGTTGCGCCCCATGATCACGTCGATCTTGACCCCGCCCAACGCGCGGTTGTCGAGATCGTCCCCCTTGACCGCGCACGCCACGAACCGGGCCGCGCTGCCGTACCCCGGCGTGTGGTCATTCTCGCGCAAATCATTGTCGATCGTCTTGGGGATATGGAAGCAACTGATGCCGTACCCCGTCTTCACCGCCTCCTCATGGAGGATGTGCACCGTTTCGGCCGAATCGTTGCCGCCGATGTAGAAAAAATATCGGATGTCGTGCTGCCGCAACCGGCGGAACACCGCCAGGCAGTCCTCCGACGAAGGCTTGCGCCGCACCGACCCCAATGCCGCCGAAGGCGTGGCGGCGACCGCCTCAAGCGTGGCCGGGGTCTCGTTGCGCAGATCGAGGAACGCCCCGTCGAGGATCCCCCGGATCCCGTGCAGCGCCCCGTAGATCCTGCCGACCCCGGAGCCGCTGCGCCGGGCGGCCAGCACGGCGCCGACTAGGCTTTGGTTGATGACCATCGAGGGACCGCCGCTTTGGGCGATCAGCATGTTTCCTTTTTTCATCTCGTCACTTTCTTTCCACCGGATTGGTCCCGATATGATAACCTGTCCTGATGCGTAAAGGCAAACATCCGTTTACGGAGGATGAACCGGTTTCGGAGAAGGAGAATGCCGAAGTCTGGGCCGCACCGGACGAATCCGATTTTCTCGCCGCCGCCAGCCGCGCGCGGCGCGCAGCCACACCGCGCGAAAAGGCCCGTTTCGGCGCGATCCGCACGCTGTTCCAGCGCGTCAAACCGGGCCTGCCGATCGACAGCGATCCGCCGGAACTGCGCCAGGAACCGGTGCCGCTCAGCCAAGCGGTCGAAGATGCCCTGCGACGCCTCGATATCCGCGCCAGCCCCTGGCTCGATGAGCTGGCCGCGGCCTGGCACGACATCCTGCCGCCGGAGGTGTCGCGTTTCACCCATCCCGGCAAATACGATGCGGGCATTTTGTTCGTGTTCGTGACCTCTTCCGTCCACCTGTTTGAGATCCGCCGGAACCACCTCCAACGGATCGAACAGGCGGTGCGCGCGTTCGCGGGGGACGGGCACCCCATCCGCCAGGTGCGCCTGATGGTCGACTCTGTGCCCATGCCGTGATCCAGACAACGCCCCGGCCGCTCCCTCACGGCGCCGCGGACGGCTCCAGTTCGACGCGCACCGGGAAGTGATCGGAGTAGCCGGCACGGAAGAAATCGCCTTCCTTCTTGTTGCGCACGCGCCGGAAGGGGATCGGCGCGCCCCGCGGGTCCTGCTGCGCCGCGGTTTTGAAGACCGTATACCCGTTTTGCCGCACGCGCCAGGGTGCCGCGGGCACCGCACCGGCGAGCATGCCGCGCGTCACGCTGATGGCATCCATCGTGTTCCACTTCTTGCCGGCCGCATAGTAGTAGGTCACGCGCGCCGTCTCGGAAAGCGAGCCCGCCAGATTGAACAGCAGCCGGCCGGAGGCGTCGCCGCGCACCCGTGCCTCCTCCGTGACGAATCCGGCATCCCCCGTCAGGACCGGCGACTCCGGCGCGTCATTGAAATCGCCCGCCACCAGAATCGCGGCGGCAGGCTCCGCGCGCAACCGCTCGTCCAGAAAGGCCCGCACCGCGCGCGCCTCCCGCCGCCGGATCTCGTCGCTCTCCGCCTTTTTGCCGAGCTGCGATTTCCAATGGTTCACCAGCACCGCCAGCCGCCGCCCGCCGAAGGAAAAATCGCAGACCAGCACTTCGCGCTGGCCCGGCGCGGTGCGCAGCCACCTCGTGGCGTCGGGCGCGGTACGCGCCAGCAGCGCCACGTCGATGCCGCGTTTCTCCTCCGCATCCCGGTGCACGATCACCGGCAGGCCGAACGCGTGTTGACGCTCCAGCGTGCGCGCCAGATCCTCCAGCACGCGGCGGTTCTCGACTTCCGTCAGACAGAGCACGTCCGGTCGCATGCGCGCGATGATCTCCGCGAGGTGATCAAGCTTCAGCCGGTAGCGCTCCCCGGTCCAGCGCATCCACCCGCGCGGCGTGAACCCGTCGTCCCCCTCGTTGGCCGGGTCATCCTCCGTGTCAAAGAGGTTCTCGACATTCCAACTGGCCACCACCAGCGGCGCGGGTTCCGCCGCAAAAGCGCCGATTCGCAGCAGCCACGCCACAGCGGCCCCGGACAGCAGAACGCGCCGCGTCCCCCTCACCATGCCGTTTCCCCTTCCCCGGCCGCGAGCGCCGGCGTGACATCCAGCTCCTGCGCGGCGGCTCCGCGCACACCGCCGCCCGAGCCCGCGAGCCCGGCGATCATCGCGGCGTTGTCCCCGCAGAAACGCGGCTCGGCCAACAGCAACCGCACGCCCGCCGCGCGGGCCACCTCCGTCAGACGCTCGCGCAGCCTCCGGTTGAGCGACACGCCGCCGCCCACCGCGAACGCGGCGTACCGTCCGCCTCGCAGCGCCCGTTCGCACCGTTCGGCAAGTGCGGCGACGATCGCCTCCTGGTAGGCCGCCGCCACCGCGGCCACTTCGTTCTGATCCTGCGGCGGATGGGAACGCAGATGATACAGGAGCGCGGTTTTGAGTCCGCTGAAACTCACGCACAGCCCGGCGCGCAATCCCGCCAGCGCGGGATTCCCCGGCCGCGGGCTGCCTTTCGGGAAGGCCACCGCGTCCGCGCGCGCGGCCTGGCGCGCCATGCGGTCGATCGCCGGACCGCCCGGATACCCCAGGCCCAGCAGTTTGGCCGCCTTGTCAAACGCCTCGCCCGCCGCGTCATCCAGCGTCTGACCGATCAGCCGGTAGCTCCCGGGCCGGGCCGTCTCGATCCAGCACGAGTGCCCGCCCGAGACGACCAGCGCCAGCAGCGGCGCGGCTTCACGCGGATCGGGCGCCTCCGGACTCAGAAAGACCGAGTGGATGTGCGCCTCGATGTGATTGATCCCGATCAGCGGACGGTCCAGCCGCAAGGCCAGCCCTTTGGCGGCCGAGAGGCCCACGATCAGCGAACTCGCCAACCCCGGCCCGTAGGTCACCGCGACCGCATCCACCTCCCGCCACGCCGCGGCCGGCGGCGCGGACCCCGCGGGAGACTCCGGCGCGAAAGCCGCCCGCACCGCCTCCGCGACCACGCCGGGCAATTTCTCGACATGGCTGCGCGACGCGATCTCCGGCACCACGCCGCCATAGGGCTGGTGCAGCGGCACCTGGCTGTACACCACGTTCGACAGTACGCGCCGGCCGTCCGCCACCACCGCGGCCGCGGTTTCGTCACACGACGTCTCGATCCCTAACACCACCATGCGCCCGACGCCCCCGTTGCCGTCCCGCCCCTCACCAGAATTTCCACCACGCCTTCTTCTCTTCCCCGGCCTGGCCCTCCGCCATCTCCCCATACAGCGACTTGACCCGTTGCGACGCCGAGACCTCCGGGTCCAGCAGCGAGTTGCGCTCCACGATCTCCAGGCTGTCGGGCAGCGACCACAGCACCGTGCGGAGAAACGCGTCCTGTGTCGCGCGATGCACCACCGTCACCTCGCCCTGCGGCGAGATGTCGAGTTTGGGCGCGCTGCCGCGCAGCAGCATGCCGAGGTCGATCGCGTCCCAGATTAACGCCCCGGGCTCATCCTCGGTCCGCAGAAACAGCCGGTCGGTCTGGTTGCGGTGCCAGTAGACCAGTTTGAAGCGGCGCTTCAGTTTCTGACGGCTGACGAACATCTGCACCCCCTCGCGCACCGGAATGCCGGGCACCACATCGAAGCTCTTTTTGACGGACTCGTACCGCATGCCCTCATGCGCCAGCACGAGTTGCGCCATGTAGCGCCCCTCGCGCACGAGCGGATACCACTTGTCCAGCTCGAGTTTCCGTCGGAACGTCTGGCCGGGATTGAGCGTGAACGCCCCGGCCAGCGGCTCGGGGTTCACCGGGGCGAGCAGGTTGTAGGCGTCACCGAAGGACACGTCCATAAACAACTCGCTTGGGGCCCCCTTCGCCCCCACCTCCACCGGGTTGCGGGTGGCGTTCAGCAACTCCACCTCCACCAGCACCGGCTCGCCGACGACGAACCCGTTGTAGGCGAGCGTCAGTTTGACCTCCACCTGCTGCGCCGCGGCCGCCGCGGCACACAATACGCCCCCTGCCAGGCACGCGCGCATCCGCATCCTTGAGAAACCCGTCATCCCGCACTCCTTTCGCCGGCCGGGACCGGCCGCGCCGCCGCGGCCCCGCCCACCGTGATCCGCAACCCGTCAAAACTCACCCGCACGCCTTCCGGCAGGCGCGCCTCCAACTCCGCATGGTCCACATCGTGGCAGAGGTGGATCAGATACGAACGCCCCGCGCCGATCGCGGACAGGAGCTTCAGGCTCTCTTCCACGCAGATGTGCGACGGATGCGGCGTGTAGCGCAACGCGTCCAGAATCATCACGTCCGCGCCCCGCAATTTCCGCACGGTCGCGTCGGGCATCGCCTGGCAGTCGGGCACATACCCGATCCGGCACCCTCCCCGCTCCAGCAGATACCCGGTCATCTTGTTGCCGTGGCGCACGTCCAACGGCGTCAGCCGCACATCGCCCACCGTGAACGGCCCGCGGATTTCGAGGAACTCGACCAGCGGCCGGTAGAGTCCGGACGGCGACGGCCGGTTGCCGATATAGCTGAACACGCGCCGCACATCCGCCAGCGTCTCCGGGTCCGCATAGGCCGGGATCACCTTCCGCTGCAGCGTGTTGAAGCGCCGGATGTCGTCGAACCCGAAAATGTGGTCCGCATGGGCGTGGGTGAAGACCACCGCGTCTACCCGGTCCACACCGAAATCCAGGGCCTGCTGACGGAAATCCGGCGGGGTGTCGATCACCAGGGCGGTTTTGGGCGTCCGCACGTACAGGCTGGTCCGCCGGCGCGTGTTGCGGGGGTCCGCCGAGGCGCAGACCGCGCAACGGCACCCGATCATCGGCACCCCGACGGACGTTCCGGTACCCAGAAAAGTCACTTCCATGGACATTTCGGCCAGTATAGCACAAGCCCGGATCTCCGCCACCCCGGATCTTGTAATCCGGTGACGGCACGGGGGCGCGAAGCGTTTACGCTTCGGATAAAGGGGAGGCCGGCCAGCCGAAAACGCGGGCGCGCCCGGCACGGCTCCGCACAAAATGGCGCTTCCGGCCCGCGCCCCCGCCACCAGCCGATTCCCCGGATTCTCCCGCGGCTCACCGCGCCTTGGCCGCATAGCGCGTGTGCAGCAGGTGGTGCGATTTTTCGCCGAGCGGCTTGCCCAGATACTCCTTGTAGAGTTTCTGCACGTCCGGATTCTCGTGGGACTTGCGCAGGCTCTTGCTCTCGTCCTCACTGTAGATCGCGTCGATGCGCTTCCGCCGCACCGCGTCATCCGTGAAACGCGGCTGCCCGCCGCCGCCGATGCATCCGCCGGGGCAGGTCATCACCTCGATGAAGTGGTAGGGCGAGCCGTTCGCCTTGATGTGTTCCAGCAGGCGCCGGGTGTTGCCGAGGCCGTGTGAGACCGCCACCTTCAGCTTGACCCCCTCCAAAAACGACCACTCCTTCACCGTGCCGGTGACGGTCAGCGCCGCCTCCTTCACCCCTTCGAGACCCGCGATGGCTTTGACATGCAGGTTTTCGACCGGCAGCGCGCGGCCGGTCACGATCTCGTACGCGGTCCGCAACGCGGCCTCCATCACCCCGCCGGTGTTCGCGAAAATGTCCGCCGCGCCGGAGGAGAGCCCCAGCGGCGCGTCCATCGCCTCATCCGGCAGCGACGCGAAATCGATGCCCGCCTCCTGAATCATCCGGGCGAGCTCGCGCGTGGTGAGAACGTAATCCACATCACGTGTGCCGCTGGAGGTCATTTCGGGACGCTGGGCCTCGAATTTTTTGGCGGTGCAGGGCATGACCGAGACCACCACGATCTCCCCGGGCTTTTTGCCGATCTTCCCGGCGTAAAAGCTCTTGGCCACCGCGCCGAACATCTGCTGCGGCGATTTGCAGGTGGAGAGGTTCGGCAGAAACTGCGGGAAGTAAAACTCCGCGAAGTTGATCCAGCCCGGCGAACAGCTCGTGAACATCGGCAGGGCCACGGGCTCCTTGTCGACCAGCGCCCTCTTCAGGCGGGTGAGCAGCTCGGTACCCTCCTCCATGATGGTCAGGTCCGCCGTGAAATTGGTGTCGAACACGCCGTCGAACCCCAGCCTCCGGAGCGCGGCAACCATCTTGCCGGTCACGCGCGTGCCGGGCTCGTAGCCGAAGCACTCGCCCAGCGCGGCGCGGATGGCCGGCGCGGTCTGCACGATCACGTGCTTGGCCGGATCCTCCAGCGCCTTCCAGACCTCGGGGATACAGCTCTTTTCGACAATCGCACCCACCGGGCAGACCGCGGCGCACTGGCCGCATTGCACGCAGGCCACACTGTCGAGGTCCCGGGTGAAGGCCGGCCCGACGACCGTCTGGAAGCCGCGGCCCTGCGGGAAGAGCGCGCCGACCCCCTGCACCTCGCCGCAGACCGAGACGCAGCGCCGGCACTTGATGCACTTGCCGTTATCGCGCACCAGGGCGGGTGTGGAAACGTCCAGGTGCGGTTTGGCGCGCACCCCCTGGAACGGCACGACCGACACGCCCAGCTCGGTCGCCAGCGCGCGCAATTCGCAATCGCCGCCGCGGTCGCACGTGGGACAGTCGCCGTCATGCTCCGACAGCAGGAGCTCCACCACCTGACGCCGCGCGGCGCGCGCCCGCGCGCTGTGCGTGCGCACCTTCATGCCTTCGGAAACCGGCGTGGAGCACGACGCCATCAGCGTGCGCGCGCCCTCGACCTCCACAAGGCAGACGCGGCACGCGCCGATGGGCTCGCGATGCTCCAGGTTGCAGAGCGTCGGGATGCGCACCCCGATCATCCCCGCCGCCTGGAGAATGGTGGTGCCTTCCGGCACCTGGATCGTCTGCAAGTTGATCGTCACATTCAACATGGGGTTCTCCAAGTTACGCGTTCTCACATCCGCAGGGCTGCTTGCCGTAATCGCACCGCAGGCAGCGCTTGGCCTGACGCAGCGCCGTGGCCTCGTTCCACGGCTGTTCGACCTCCGTGAAATTCTGCCGCCGTTTCTCCAGCGCGATCGCCGGCAACTTCTCCCGTGCGTAGGGCACGGGGTCCGCATTCGGGTCGAAATTCGCGCCCGCGTCGCGGTACCCGCGCCAGAAGGCGTGCTCCGCGCCGGTCAGCATCCGGTCGATGGCCACCGCGGTCCGCTCACCCGCGGCGATCGCCTCCACCACGGACGAGGGTCCGGTCACGGCGTCCCCGCCGGCAAAGAGCCAGGGCACCGAAGTGGCGCCCGTGCGCGGATCCGCGGCGATCCAGCCGCGCGGATTCCGTTCGACCGGGACTCCGCCGGTCAGCGCCTGCGCATCCAAGGCCTGGCCGATGGCCGCGATCACCTGGTCCGCGGGAATCACCTCGCCCGCGGCATCCGCCGCATCCTCGGGGCGCCGGCGGCCGGAACGGTCGAATTCGCCGAGCCGCATGGGGTGGCAGCGCACCCCGGTCACCTTGCCGTTCTTGACCTCGAACGCCTCGGGGTGGATCAGCGTGCGGAGGACGACCCCCTCCTGCAGCGCCTCCTCGATCTCCTCGGCATAGGCGGGCATCTCCTCGCGCGTGCGGCGGTAGAGCACGGTGACGCTTTCGGCCCCAAGACGGATCGCGGTGCGGGCCGCGTCGATGGCCGCGTTGCCGCCGCCGATCACCGCCACCCGTTTGCCCACCGGCACCGAACCGCGGATGTTGTACTGCCGCAGGAAGCACATGGCTTCGGTCACGCCCTGCGCGTCCGCTCCGGGCAGGTCGAGCGTCACGCCCAACGCCGCGCCCACAGCGAGAAAGACCGCCTCGAACCCCTGTTCGCGCAAGTCCTGAAGGGTGAAATCGCGGCCCAGTTTGCGGCCGGTCTCGAGGCTCACGCCGAGGTGTTCGATCATGCGCACCTCGCGCGCCAGCTCCTCGCGCGGCAGGCGGTAGGCGGGAATGGCCTGCACCAGCATGCCGCCCGGCCGGGGCTCCGACTCGAAAACCGCCGGTTTGTACCCCATCCGCGCCAAAAAGTAGGCGCACGCGAGCCCCGCCGGCCCCGCGCCGATCACCGCGATCCTGCGCTGCGCGTTCGCGGCGTTTTCGCGCACTTCCGGCACCTGGATGGTGACCTCCTGGTCCACCATGAACCGCTTGACGCCGCGGATGGCGACCGGTTCGTCCAGCGAGGCGCGCCGGCATTTGTCTTCGCAGGTGTGGAAGCAGACGCGCGCGCAAACCGACGCGAAGGGGTTTTTCTCGCGGTGCAGCCGCAACGCCTCGGCATACCGTTTGTCGCCGACCAGCGAAACGAAACCGGGCACGTCCACCCCCGCGGGGCAGGCGCTCAGGCAGGGCGCGCGCACCAGGCCGGCGCAGACCCCCGCGCGGCAGTGCCGGTCGCGGATGTGCTCCTCATACTCGTGGCGGAAGTGGCGGATCGTGGAGAGCACCGGATTCGGCGCGGTCTGGCCGAGTCCGCACAGCGAGGCGGACTTGATGAACTCGCCCAGCTCAATGAGCCGTTCGATATCCCCCTCCTCGCCCTGACCGGAACAGATGCGCTCCAGGATCTCGAGCATGCGGCGCGTGCCGACCCGGCAGGGCACGCACTTGCCGCACGATTCCTCTTGCACGAATTCGATGAAGAACCGCGCGACATCCACCATGCAGGTGTCCTCGTCCATCACGATCAGGCCACCCGAACCCATGATCGCGCCGAGTTCGGCGAGGGATTCGTAATCGAGCGGCACATTGAGGTTCTCGCGCGGGATGCATCCGCCCGAAGGGCCGCCGATCTGGGCCGCCTTGAAGTGGCGGTTGTTGCGGATGCCGCCGCCGATGTCATAGACCACCTCGCCCAGCGAAGTTCCGATGGGCACCTCCACGAGTCCGGTGTTCCGCACCGCACCGGCCAGCGCGAAGACCTTGGTGCCTTTGCTCTTGGGCGTGCCGATCTTGGCGTACCAGGCGCCGCCTTGGAGCAGGATCGCGGCCACGTTGGCGTAGGTCTCGACATTGTTGAGCACGGTGGGCCGGCCCCACAGCCCCTTCTGGGCCGGGAAGGGCGGCCGCGGCCGCGGTTCGCCGCGCTTCCCCTCGATGGAGGCGATCAGCGCGGTCTCCTCGCCGCAGACGAAGGCGCCGGAGCCCATGCGGATCTCCAAGTCGAACGAGAACGCGGAACCGAGGATCTTCTTGCCCAGCAGGCCGCAGGCGCGCGCCTGTTCGATGGCGGCGGTGAGCCGCTCCACCGCGAGAGGGTATTCGGCCCGCACATAGACGTAGCCCTGACGCGCGCCGATGGCGTAGGCGGCGATGGCCATGCCCTCGATCACGCTGTGGGGGTCGCCCTCCAGCACGCTGCGGTCCATGTACGCGCCCGGGTCGCCCTCATCCGCGTTGCAGAGCACGTAGCGCTCGCCCTCGGGCGTCTGGGTGGCGAGGTGCCACTTGAGCCACGTCGGGAAACCGGCACCGCCGCGGCCGCGCAACCCGGAGGTTTTCATCTCATCGATCACCTCCTCCGGCTTCATGCCGGAGAGGGCCTTGGCCAGCGCCGCGTAGCCGTCGCGCGCGATCGTGTCTTCAATGCGGCCCGGGTCGACCCACCCGCAGTTGCGCAACACGACCTGCGTCTGGCGCCTGAAGAATTCGATGCTTTCGCGGCAGGGCGCGGGAGTCTGGCCGGAAGGGTCGCTCACCAGCAGCCGTTCGACCCGGCGGCCGGCCCGGAGATGCCCGGTGACGATCTCTTCGGCGTCCTCCGGTTTGACGCCCTGGTAAAAGGTGCGGTCCTCGGCGATCAGCAGCACGGGGCCGATGACGCACGGGCCCATGCAACCGGTGCCGACCAGTGTCACCTGATCCGCAAGCCCTTCGCGTTTCAACACGGCGGCCAGGGCGTCGCGCACCTCTTTGGCGCCGGAGGCGAGGCAACTGCCGCCGAAGCAGATCAGGATCTGGCGCGGTGCGGCGGCGGCGGTGGCGCCCGCCGCGGTCTGGAGCCGCGCCCGCCAGGCGTCGAGTTCGGAAACGTCCCGCAGTTTTTTCAGCGCCGGACTCTTCATGCGTGCTCCTTTTCCCCGCCCGCGGCGGATGCCGACGTAATCTGACCGATCAATTCGCCCACACGGGCCGGTTTGACACGCTGGTACACCGTGTCGTTCACCATGACCACCGGGGCCATGCCGCACGCGCCAAAACAGCGCCCCACCTCGAGAGAGAACTGACGGTCCGCCGTGGTCTCCCCCACGTCGATTCCGAGTTTCTTGCGGAACGCGTCCAACACCTCTTTGCCGCCGCGCACATAGCAGGCCGTGCCGAGGCAGACGCGCACCAGATGCTTGCCGCGCGGATGCAGGGTGAAGAAAGAGTAGAACGTGACCACACCGGCCACTTCGCTGACGGTTTTCCCGAAACCGTCGGCGATAAGGCGGAGAGCGGGCTCGGGCAGATAACCGAAAAGGGATTGGGCGGTCTGAAGCGCGGGGATCAGCCCGCCGGGCTTGTCGCGGTAGTCGGCGATCACCTCATGCAATTTCGCCACCCGGTCCTGGTCGGATTCATCAAACGTGCACGCGCAGCCGCACGGTGCGGCCGGTTCGGAAGAGACATCACTCATTCTGGCCTCCGTTGTCCCCCGCAGGGGAACGTTGAACAGGAAAAACGCCCGCGCCGAAAACAGTCCCGACGCGCTCCGGGGCGGACGGACGGCGAACCGCCCCTTACAGGGAGCCTTCGATGTACCGCTCGAGGTTCTTGATCAGCGCATCCTGTTCGGAGGCCACGAATTTCACCAGATCCCCGATCGAGATGATGCCCAGCACCTTTTGGTCGGTGTCCAGCACCGGTATATGGCGGATACGCTTGTCAGTCATCAGCGCCATGCACTCGTCCACCGTGCTCTCCGGCGCCACATAGACCACTTTCTTGGTCATGGCCGCCCTCACCTGCACCTCTTTCGGGTCTTTGCCGGCCAGAATCACCTTCCGGAACGCGTCGCGCTCGGCGAAAATCCCGGCGATTTTGCCGTGGGCATTCAGGACCAAGAGAGATCCGATGTTTTTCTCATCCATCAGCGCGATCGCCTCATAAACGGTCGCCGTCGGCGCGATCGTGATGATGTCGCGTCCCTTCTGCATGAGAAGCTGGTTGATCGGTGTGTTCATTTCGCGTCCTTTCTCGCTTTGCCGTTTCCGGATTGTCCCGTCCGCCCGGAATGTTCCCGTTGATGCCGGCCCAACGCAGCGAGGTGGAAACGGAACCATTCCGCACCCAATCCAGCCTGACCGGTCATTTTCACCACCATCACTGTACCGGGAACTATAGACGAACCCGCGGTATCCGGCAAGCGCTTCTTCGCGGCCCGCGTGTTTTTTGTCCTTCAACTGCGGCGCGCCCTCCCGTATACTGTGTCCGCATCATGATTGGTTGGCGTCTGTTTCTTTTTCCCCTCTGCTGTCTGTTGGCCGCAAGCCCGTGCCGCGCGCAGGCCGAATCGCCCTATCCCATCGCCTGGCGCGGTCTGGCGCAGATCCGGGACGCGCTCGGCACGGCGGACCCGCACTGGGACGGCGACTCCCTGCTCTTCTCGAACAGACAGAACCGGGTCCGCTTTTTTCCGGGACGCCGCAAAGCGGAGGTGAACGGCACGACCGTCTGGCTCAACGCCCCGGTCGGCGGTTCGGTCGCGGCCGGGGACTGGCGGTTGGCGGGCACGGACCTCGATCTGCTGCAGCTCTCCCTGCTGCCGCCCCCCGATGCCGATGGCGCGACGCAGCCCCTGCTCGTGATGCTGGATCCGGGACACGGCGGGGACGACAACGGCGCATCGTGCGGCAACCCGCCGGTGCGGGAGAAGGACCTGACGCTGGCCATGGCCAAACGCGTTGGCGAACTCCTCAAACGCTCCGGCATGCGGGTGGCGTACACGCGCACCCGGGATGTCACGCTGACGCTGGACGAACGGGTGCGCCTCGCCCGCCGGCATCGGGCGGATTTGTTCGTCAGCCTCCATGCCAACCATGCGGCTAACACCAACGCCACGGGGGTCGAGACGTATGTGCTGCCGCCCAGCGGTTTTCCGGGCACGTCGGAGGGAAGCCCTGCGCGCGGCTGGCAGATCGGCAACCGGAACGATTATCACAACACCCTGCTGGGGTTTGCGGTCCACCGCCATCTGGCCGCCCTGACCAACACGGTGGACCGCGGCCTGAAACGCCAATCCTTCTTTGTGCTGCGCGAAAACGGTTGTCCGGCCGTGCTGCTGGAGTTCGGCTTCCTCTCCAACCGCGACGAAACCCTCCTGATGAAGACGGAACCCTGGCAGGCGGCGCGCGCCCAAGCCATTGCCGCGGGGGTGCTGGGCTATGCGCGGGACGTCACGGCGCTCGACCGCGCCGTGGCGGAGAAACGCGCGCGGGACGCGGAGCTGAACGAACGCTGGCGCCGCCGCCTTGCCGAACAAAGCGGGCAGGCCCGGCCGGCGCCGGAGGACACGGCCGCAACCGCGCCGAGCCTCAACCCCAACACCACCAACACCCCCGACACGCGCGTCGCGCGCGCAAGCGGGGCCGCCCTGGCCGCACCCATCCTGCAGGGCACCAATGTCGCGCCCGCCGAACTCAACACCCTGATTGATTTTTACGGCGCGGGAACAGTAGAATGAGTGTCATGCAAAACACACCCGACCCGGTTCCGGCCGAAACCGGATCCAGCCGCACCCCCCCCGTCCCCCTGACACACACGCTGTCGCTCGCCGCGGCCCTGGTGCTGATCCCCGCCCTTCTGGGCCTTCTCGCCGTGCTGGCCTTTCACAAGCTCAACCCCCGGCCCCGACCGCCCGCCGACCGGGTGGCGAAGGGGATGCCGTTCACCGGCGGAACCGACACGGTCGAACGGCTGACCCTCTGGCGGCGCGATCTGCGGCATGAGGGACTGCCCACCGACGAGGCCAACCTGCGCCTCTGGGCCGCCCGCGCCGCGGAGCCCGAAATCCTGTTCCGCATCGAGCCGCCCGCGCCGGACCAGCCGTGGCTCTGGCTCGTGACGCAGGACGGTCTGCACGCGATGGCCGTTTCGCGTCAGATCGACGTGCTCGAACGCCATACCGTGGGCCTCTGCGACCTGATCACCACGCAATGGGTCTGGACCGCTTCCATGCGCTGGCCGGAGTGTCACGGCCAACCCGCGGTCATCGGCGGCCACACGCTCGTGCGGTATGCGGCGAACGGGCACCGGTTTGCCATGGAGATCAGCCCCAAAGGCCTGATCCTCAATCTCGACGCGCTCGGACAGGGGACGGTCGAGGCCTGGCAACCGCCGCCGCCCCAGGCGCGCTTTCCCGGAACGCCGGTGGCCGTGACGCGCAACCTCTTCTTCGCGGCGGACGGGGAGAGCGGGCCGCTGCTGGGGTACGCGATCGAGAGCCTGCCGGGTTTGCGCTACGCGGGCAAGGGCGACGCGCACACCGTCTGCTCCGGCAACGGCCTGCTGACTTTCCGCGCCCGCGAGGGGCGCATCACCGTGACGGACACCCTGACGCAAACCGTGCTGGCGGAGTACGAGGCATGGCGCCATACGCCCGACACCGCCGTGACCTCCGCGCTGGCCTCGCCGGACGGCTCGCGGTTCACGGTGTTTCTGCGGACCCGCTTCCCGGGCGTTCCGCCGGTCGAGCGCGGATGGTGCGTCACCCTGGACCTGCCCGAGGGCCGCGCGCGCCCCTTCTTCCACGCGGACGCGCTCGCCGCGCGCCCGCATCCGCCCGCCGATCCGCTCCGGACCGTCTCGCCGGACCGCCGCTGGTCTTTGAGCCTGACGGAGGGGAACGTGCTGCGGATCGCCGCGGGCGCGGATCGCCGCGAATGGGCGCACTGCGCGCTCGCGCCCCTCACTGGGGTCCAGCAGCCGTTTGACGCGCTCGCCTTCCTGGCGGAGGGACGGCACGTCCTGTTGCGGCAGCGCGACAACCTGTGGCTGCTGGATTTCGCCGCCGCGCGTCAGTATGCGGATCTGCTGGCGCGGGTCCACGCCAGTGATGCGGCGGTTGCGGCCGGCGCGGTCGCCGAACCGGTCACGAACGCATACGGCACGTTCCCGATGTTGCCGAACCGTGACGCCACCCGCACCCCCGCAGATTCCGCCCGGATGGCGCTGCATGCCGAACGGTGCGCGGCCAACCAGGTCTGGTTTTATGCCGCGGCCCTGCTCGACGCCTCCCTCCGCCACCCGGTATGGGAGGGACGCACCCCCAGCGCGAACCGGTTCATGCTCGCCCGGTACCACATGCTGGCGGGCCAGAACGTTGCCGCGCGCCGGAACCTCCTGATTGCGCTGAACCAACTGGACGCCCCTCCGGCCTTCGGCCAGTCCCCCGCCCAAGACGCGCCCATGATGCGTTTCCACCTGCAGCGCCTGCTGCAGGCCCTGCCGTCCGGCCGCTGAAGGGCGCGCTCCCGACGGCTCCGGACAAAACCCGCGACCCACTCGCACCGCCCCACTTGTTGTCGCTTCCTTTCATCAAAAGCGCTATTGTCAAGCCATGAAAACGCAACGCATCCTGCTTCCGGCCCTGCTGGCCGCACTCGTGACCACGGCGGACTCCTCCTTTCCGCTCTTCAACGGCCGCGATCTTTCCGGCTGGAAGGTCGCCGACATGATCGAGTCCGGGACCGTGACCGTCCTGCCCGACGGGACCGTGGAGTGCGGCTTCGGCAACCCCATGACCGGCATCGCCTACACCAATGCGATGCCCACCCTGAATTACGAGATCGGACTGGAGGCGATGCGGGTTCAGGGTACGGATTTCTTTGCGGCGCTCACCCTGCCGGTGGAAACCAACTTCTGCACCGTGATCCTCGGCGGCTGGGGCGGCGGCCTCTGCGGCGTCTCCTCCGTGGATTACCTGGACGCCTCGGAAAACCAATGGTCGGAGCACGTCACCCTTGAGAACAACCGCTGGTACCGTTTGCGCGTTCGGGTCACGCCCGGCGTGCTGCAGGTCTTTCTGGATGATGACCTCTATTCCGCGCGTATCGAATTCGACTCCTCCACGCGCTTCAGCCTGCGCCCCGGCAGCGACATCGACAAGACCACCCCGCTCGGCCTGGCGACGTACCGCACCCGCGCACGCTGGCGTCACGCCTCGCTCACGCGGATCACCGCGCTGACCCCCGCCGACAAACCCCAGGGGGAGGCGCCGTAACGCGCTCCCGCGGCCCGCGCGCTCATTTTCGCGCGCCCTGGTAGGAGAGGCGCGCAAACACCCCCTCGCAAAGGTGGTCCGCCACCCGGCGCAGCCAAACCTCGCGGCTGACGCCGGGCGGGCAGAAACGCTCAACCCATCCCGGCCGGGTCAGCGCGAACACCACGCACTGCGCATGGATCGCACTCGCCCACAGCCCCACCTCCACCGGGTCGTCCCGTTTCATGCCCATGCGCAACAGACGCTGGAAACACTGACGCACCGGCTTCGCGAATTTCGTTTCGATGTCCTGGGCCAACTCCGACGGCACGCACTCCTCCATCCCCATCAGGCGGGCCGCCCACACCTCCGGCGGCTCGCTGGCTGCGCAAATGGCCAGCGACCGTTCGATCCACGCCCGCACCGCGGCTTTCCAGGACGCCTCATCCGTCACCGTTTCGGTGATCCGCATCATGGGTTTGCCGGTGTGTTCGAACAGGGAGACGATCACCGCCCGGTAGAGTTCCGCTTTTGACCGGAAATGGTAATTCACCAGCGCGCTGTTCACCGCCGCCTCCGCGCAGATCATGCGCGTGGTCGCTTCCCGGAACCCGTGCTCGGCGAAGACTTTCGTGGCGGCCCGCAGAATCCGGTCCCGCGTGCGGGAGCGATCCGCCGTTGTCCCGCACCGTCTGGCTTGCCGTTCCATCTTCCGGCCCTCCGCTTCAGGGGATCCGACGCCCCTGCGCCGCCTCCCAGAGCGCATACCAGTCTTCACGATCCAGCGTCAGCGCGTCAGCCTGCGCCGCAAGGCGCAGACGCTCCAGGCGGTTCGTCCCGATGATCGCCACCGGACGGCCCGGATGCGCCAAGATCCACGCGTACGCGAGCTGATCCAGCGTGGCGCCCCCGTAGCGCGCGGCACATGCCGCGGCCGCCGCGGCCAGCCGGCCGGCCGCCGGCTCGGCCGGATCGAAAAGCCGCCCGCCCGCGAGCGGGCTCCACGCCATGGGCGTCATGCCCAACCGCTCGCACTGCGTCAGCGTGCCGTCCTCCATCGCCTCCATGCGCAACAGGCTGAAGGCGATCTGGTTGACCGCCGCCGGCCGCTCCAGACAGGCGTTCAGTAGATCGACGCACGCCGGAGAGTAGTTCGACACCCCCGCGGCGCGGATCTTCCCTTCCCGCACCAGGCGGTTCAACCCCTGCGCCGTGTCCTCCGCCCGCGTGAGCCAATCAGGCCGATGCACCAGAAACAGATCGACGCGCCCGGTCCGCAACCGTTTCAGCGACTGGTCCAGACTGGCGCAGAGCCGACCGGCCGTGGCGTCGTAATGCGCCGTCCGCCGCCCGGGACAGGCCGCGCACGGCACGTAAATGCCGGCTTTGGTGACAAGCTCCAACCGCTCCCGCAATCCGGGCGAGAGGGCCAGCGCCTCCCCCAGCAGGGACTCCACCTCGTATTTGCCGTAGATCTCCGCCGTGTCGATCGTCGTGATGCCGAGCTCCAGACAGGAATGGAGACGCCGGTTGACCTCCTGCGCGGTCGGCTTGTCCGCCAGCAACCGCCACGTCCCATAGGCCATCCGGGAAAGCTCGAAGCCCGCCCCCGTCAATCGGTAACGCCGCATTGTCACCCCTCACTTGAACTGCAACAGCGCCGCCTCGTTAAGGCGCCAATTCTCGGCGCCCGTGCCTTCCAGCGAGCGCCACACCCCGTCCTCCGCGCGATAGAGCCCGTAGTTGAAGGCCACTTTCATGCCGGGCTCCGGCCGGAGGCCCAATTCCTTGAGGGGGATCGCCCACTCGCCGCGCCAGCCGCTTTTCCAATCATTCCGGGTTTTCCCGTACGGTTTCCCGGCAAACCGCACCGCCTTGCCGAGACGCTCCGCCTCCTCCGGCGGCAGGCCGGCGTCCGTCACGCTCACACACGCGCCGCCCGCGAAGCCGCGGATCACGGCAATGCCTTTTGCGCCCGCGATGCAGAGTTCCGCGCCGTCATCCCAACCCCAGCGGCCACCCTTGCTCAGCCGGGTGATATCGAAGAGCACGGTATTCGCGGCCACATAGAGATACTGGTCATCGTACATCAGTTTGATGAAGGCGGGCGCGCCGCTGGCCAGCCAGCGTGACGGATCGCGGTCGATGTTCACGAACGACCCCGCCCATTCGCCGTCGCCGATCTCGCCGTCCGTCACCGGCGGCCGTTCGGCGCGCGGCACCGTCACGGCCCAGGTCCGGCGGGCCGGCGCGGGGGAGGGCGGCATCTCGCCGGTGATCGAGGAGGTCTCCGGTGCTGACCCGCCCCGCGCGCCGCCGGCAAAGAGCACGTTGCCCACCCAGGAGGTCACCGCGTTGGGGGCCGTCACCGTGATCTTTCCCGGCGCGTACAGCGTGTTGCCCGTGAAGACGCAGTCCCGGGAACGCGGGAACGAGAGTTTCATGTCCCCGTCCGAAACGAAAACGTTGTCCCGGATCGTCATGCCGGCCGTGATGTGGTTGTGGGTCGGCATCGGAACCCCGATCGCCACGTTGCGCTCAACCACGCTGTGGGCCGAGCCCTCGTCAAAATAATACGCCGAGGCGCCGTACCCCTGCCCGATCTCCACCACATCGCGCACGATGTTGCCGCGCAGCACCGTGCGGATCATCATGCCGTAAATCGCCGCGCCGTCGTGCAATTCGCGCATCACGCGGTAGATGAGGTTTTCCTCGACCAGGTGGTCCGTGCCGCTGCCCGTCATGCCGCTGTACGGCGCATCGTGTATCTCGTTGCGGCGGATGTGATATCCTGGAAGCTTCGAATCCCGGTGCGCGCGCCCGAACTGCAACGCCACCGCGCTCGGCTGGTAGACGCCCACGTGATGGATGTGGTTCTCCGCGATGACGCACGTGTCGCCGCCCGTGCGGATGCCGCAGGCGCCGACATGGTGGATGTGGCACGCCTCGATCCGGCACGCTTCCAGAAGCCAGGATTTGACGCCCTGACCGCCGACATGGCAGATCTCCATCCCGACGAGCGCGCACCCCTTCGCATGGTTCAGTTCCACCGCGCCGTCGTACGCGCCGGCCGAGAAGCCGCCGGGTTTCAGCGGCGTGGTGGTCGCCTGCACCGAGAATCCGCGCAGCGTCACGCGCTCGACCGGTGCCTTGGCGTTTCCCTGCAGGCGGATCACCGAGGTCAGGACCGGCGCGACAACCGGGGCGGATGCCATGTTTTCGCCCTCCAACGGCCAGTACACCAGATGTCCCGCGGCACGGTCGAGATACCACTGCCCGGGGCGGGTCATCCCTTCGCGCGTGTTGAAGACCACGTATTTCTTGACGCCGAACGCCCCTGCGGGATGGCCCGCCTTGGAGGTGAAATGCAGCGTGTGGCGCGCGACGTCGTTGCTGGCCACCCCCACCAGCGAATCGTCCCACATGTGGTACACGCGCAACTCCGCGTTGCGCACCTCCAGCGCCGGGGGCAGATTCGTGGGGTGGTAAAGGAGCGTGGTCAGGTCGGAATGCGTGGGCTTGCGCTCCCACCCGCCGCCCACGGAGGAGAGCCATTTGGCGTCGAACACACTCTGATGGGAGAAGGTGCCGTTTTCCGGCATCCGCGCCCGGTCCGGCATCCGGCCGTTCACCACCAGCGCCCGGAAGTCCCACGCGCCGCTTTTGACCTCCGGCAGCTCCGCGCACCAAAACTTCTCGCCGTCGCGGCGCCACCCGGTCACACGCCGCCCGCCGTAGACCGTCACGCGGCCCGAACCCTCCGCCTCCAGTGTCAGCCCGTTGTCCCGCGCGTCCAGCGTCAACGGCTCTTCGAGAAAATATTCTCCGGGCAGCAGCCGGATCCGGTGCCCCCCGCTCCCGGCGCGCCGCGCCGCATCGCGCGCCGCGGCCAACGTGGCCAGCGGCTTCTCCCGCGTCCCGTCCGCGCGGTCCGCCCCGTTCGTCGCCACATAAAAATCGGCACACCGGGCACTTCCCGCCAACAAGACCGCCAATCCCCAACCCGTCATCATCCTCATGCGCAACTCCCTTTCCCCCTCCCCGTCAAACCGGGGCGCATCCCTTTTTTCCCGCGCCCGCAACGCGGAGGTCCGCCGCGACGCGGAAACTTATGGGAGTAGCGTGACACATCCCTCTTCCGCGCGCAATCCGTTTTTCGCTCCCCGTCCCGTTCCAGAAAAGAAAAACCCGGCAGATTGACTTACGCCGGCGGGATGCGTAGAATCCGGAGCATGCTTTGCGCCTTCCAGACGCAACGGTCCCAATGCCGGCGTTTCCGCCTCCAGGCGGGAGTGCTGGTTCTGCTGTTCGCGTTCTTGTCGTTTTTGCCGTGGTTCCATGGGGTCGGCCTGAACGCGCATGAAGGGCACGGTTGCCACCATCACGCCGCATGCGCTGAAACGCCGACTGGCGACCTTCCGTCCTTCACCCCGACCGCCGCGGCCCCGAACGGGACCTGCTGGATCTGCGCCAGCCTCACCTCGCTGCATCAGCCCACGGTTCTGGCCGGCCTTCCGTCCCTTGCCCAAGCCTTCTTCGCCTCCTCTTTTTTCGCGCGCGCCCAGCAGGCGCCCGCGCACCTGAACATCTATCCCGCCGGCCGCTCACAGGCTCCGCCTGTCCGCGCGTAATATAAACCGGCGGCGGCAGCGGCGCGAAGCCGCGCCCCCTTCCCTGTGACAGACTGCCCTCAAAGGGACACGCAGCTCCCTTCGGCGGAGTCTGCCGTATGTTCACCGTTTCCGTTGCCGCACACGCGCACCGTGTCGACACACTCCACTTATCGTATGGAATCGAAATGACTGATTTTCACCTGAAGGCTCTCGTGGCGGGAGCCGCCCTCTCCTTGTCCGCCACCCTGGCGTCCGCCCAGAACGGCGACGCGCGCGTCCAGAAACTCGAAAACGAGGTCAAGGCGCTCCGTCAGCAGATGACCGCCCTGCAGGAACAGCACACCCGCGAACTGGCGGAGCTGAAAGCGCTGATCCGACGGCAGGCCGAATCGCCGACACGCGCTGTGCAGACACAGCCGGCACAAGAAACAACGGCGTCGACGCCGACCCTCTACGACTCGCTCAGGCAATCTGTTGCGGCGGCTGTCCCGCCTTCGGCGCTCCAAGGTGTCGACCTCGACCTGTCCGTCGTTCTGGACATGAACCTTTACCACGACACGGCGGATGAAAGCGTGGGACACCTGAAACAGCACCTGCGCGGTTTCGGCCACCATCACAACGAGGGAGAGGGGCACGACCACGGATTCAAGGACGGCTTCAACCTGCGCCATGTGGAGCTGGGTTTCACAGCCGAGGTGGATCCTTACTTCCGCGCGTGGACCATGGTTGCCGTGGACGAAGACGGCACTGAGTTCGAGGAGGCGGTCTTGCAGACCACCTCCCTTCCCTATGGCCTCACGCTTAGCGGCGGCAAGCTCAAGAGCGGCATCGGCCGGATCAACCGTCAGCATTCGCACAACTGGGATTTTCTTGACCAGCCCCTGGTCAGCGAGCTTTTCTTCGGGCATCACGGGCTCGCCGAGAAGGGGCTCCAACTCACGTGGCTGGCGCCGACACCGTTTTACCTGCTCTTCGGAACCGAGGTGTTCAACGGCGACAACGGGCAATCTTTTGCGGTCGTCGATTCCGACGCGCTGCCTGCGCATGACGCGCCGCGGCTGTGGACCGGTTTCGTCAAGGCGGCGCCTGACCTCGGCCCCAACCACGCGCTGCAATTCGGTCTCTCGGCGCTTGCGGGACGCCACCAGATGGCGCACGGGGACGAGGAGTATGCCGACGGGGACACCGCCATTTTCGGCGCGGACTTCGTCTACAAATACGATGCCAAGCGGTCGCACGGCTACCGCGACTTCGTGGTGCAGGGCGAGTACTTTTACCGCGACATGGACCTCGACGGCAGGGGAGACTGGTCCTGCTCGCCGTGGACCGCCAAGCAGGACGGCTACTACGTGCAGGGCCTTTACGGATTCCTGCCGCGCTGGCGCGGCGGACTCCGCTGGGACCAGATCGGCCTGGTCAACGACGTGTCGTCGCCGGAAGACGGCGACATGGACTGTGACGACTCGTACCGGCTGACGTCGATGCTGGACTGGAAACTTTCCGAGTTCTCGCTCTTGAGGGCGCAGGTCGGACGCGGCTGGTATGACACCGATGACGGACGCGAAGACGCCTGGGAGATCGCGTTCCAGTGGCAGGTGACCTTCGGCAAACACGGTGCCCACGACTTCTGACAACAGGGACGCCTTCCCGAGGCGTCCGACCCTGATACAACAACCTTTTGAGAAAACACCCATGAAAAAAATCTCTCCTAGACCTTCAGAGTTGAGCGTTGGACGTTCAGCGTTCAGCGTTTCGTTACCCGTTCTTTCGCGGATTCACCGCGTAACGGGCGCATTCCTGCTGTTGGCCGCCGCATGCCTGTCGCACGCGCAGGCCGCGGCCATCAGGATCGTGGCCACGACCACGGATCTTGCGGATATCACCCGCGCCGTCGCCGGCGACTTGGCGGAAGTGTCGAGCATCACCACCGGGCGCGAAGACCCGCACACGCTGACCGCCCGGCCCAGCTTCATCGTCCGGGCACGCGACGCGGACGTGTGGGTCCGGATCGGCATGGAGCTGGAGATCGGCTGGGAGCCCGTGATCCTGCGTGATGCCCGCAACACCCGCATCCGCGTAGGCATGCCTCGGCACATTGACGCTTCCGACCATGTCATCCGTCTGGAAGTGCCGACCCAGCGCGTCACGCGCGACCAGGGCGACATCCACCCGGAGGGCAACCCGCACTACTGGCTCGACCCGCTCAACGGCCGGCTGGTCGCCGCGACCATCGCCGAACGGCTGAACGCCCTGTACCCGGAGCACAAGGCCAGGTTCGAGGAGAACCTGCACCGCTTCGAGCGCGATCTGGACACGCGCATGTTCGGCTCGGCGCTGGTCGGATCATTCGGCGGCGGGACGCTCTGGAAAGCGGTCGTTGAGAAACGGCTTGAGGCGTTTCTCGCTGAAAAGGGCGTCGCTGACAAGGTGGGAGGCTGGTACGCGACGATGCGCCCGCATCAGGGCAGAACCATCGTGACCTACCATCGGAGCTGGGTGTACCTGACGGAACGTTTCGGCTTGAAGGGAGACCTCCAACTGGAGCCCAAGCCGGGCATCCCGCCAACGGCCAAACATCTGGCCGCGCTGCTCGCCGAGGCTAACAGCCGCAAGGCGCGTTTGATTCTGCAAGAGCCCTTTTATACGCGTAAGGCCGCCGAGTTCGTGGCTTCGCACACAGGCGCGAAGGTCGTCGTTGTGCCCACGATGACCGGAGGTTCGGCAGAAGCAGCCAGCTATCTCGACATGCTGGACAACGTGATAAGGAAGTTGGGGGCGGGCTTGTGAACAGAACCCCGGTCATCCGGTGCCGGGGGGTCACCGTCTCGTACGGCCGCGACGTCGTGCTCGACCGTATCGACTTGACGGTGCCCCGCGGCACCCTGCTGCCGTTCGTCGGCCCGAACGGCGCGGGCAAGACCACGCTGCTGAAAGCGTGCCTTGGGCTGATTCCCCATCAGAGCGGCGAAATCCGCTGCGATTTCGGAGGACGCCCGCCCGCTTACGTGCCGCAACAGAAACAGCTCGACCCGATCTATCCTGTTTCGGTCCGCGACCTCGTGCGCATGGGCCTTTACCCGGAGCTCGGGTGCTGGGGCCGGCTGAACGGCGGACAGCGCGCACGCGCGGAGGCGGTGATGGCGCGGTTCGGGCTGGTGCCCCACCAGCACAAGCACTTCGGCGAGCTTTCGGGCGGACTGCGGCAGAAAACGCTTCTTGCGCGCGCGGTGGTCTCTCCAGCCGAAGTGCTGGTGCTGGACGAACCCACGGCCGGCCTGGACGCCTCCTCCGAGGCCGGACTGTTGAAGCTGATTCGGTCGCTCCACGAGGAAGAGGGCAAGACCTTGCTGTGGGTGCACCACCGCATGGACCAGTGCGCGGCCTTGGCGCGGCAGGTGTGCCTAGTGGACCAACGCGGCGTGAGGCTGGCGGATGTGGCGGAGGTGACAACATGAACCTCATGCGGGACGCGGTTTCGTTCACGGGTCTGTTTCCCGAGGCCGTGCTCTGCGGTACGGTCATGGCGACGGTGTGCAGCGCCTTCGGCGTGTTCGTGGTGCTCAAGCGGATCGTGTTCATCAGCATCGCGCTCTCCGAGGCGGCGACGTGCGGACTGGCGCTGGCGCTGGTCTTCCACTTCTCGCCGCTGGCGGGGTCTGCTCTGGTGTCGGGTGCGGTCGTATTTCTGCTGACGCTCCCGGAGAAGCGGCAGCGCCTGCCCAAGGACGTGATGCTCGGCACCGTGTTCCTGCTGGCCTCCAGCGCCAGTGTGCTGCTCGTGGCCCAGAGCGGCTTCGGTCTCGAAGAAATCAAGGCCATGCTCTACGGCGACCTCATCGTCAGCAGCGCGCACGACCGATGGGTTTTGCTGTGGACGGGATTGCCGTCGCTGACCGTACTCCTGTTGTTTCTCCGTCCGGTGCTCTACGCGTTTCTCGACCGCGAGGCGGCCTGTGTCATGGGCATCCGCTGCTGGCTCTGGGAAGGGCTGTTCTTCTTCCTGTTAGGACTGGTGGTATCAGGAGCCTCAAAAAGTGGCGGCGCGTTGTTGGTGTTCTGCCTCTTGGTGGTGATCCCAGCGACGGCGTTGCTTCTGGCGCGGCGGCTGTGGACCGTGATCGGAATTTCCGTGGCGTTGGGCGTGCTGACGACGTGGGCCGGACTCCTGACCGCCTACAGCGCGGACCTCCCCGCCAACCCCACGATCATCGGACTCTCCTGCCTGATTTTAATGGGTGTGGCTCTTATCCGAGCCACGGCAGCCAAGTTCATTGCGCGGCGGTGATCCAGTCAACCACGGCAAATGTCGACAAACGAAACGGTAAAATGTGGAAGGGGGAACTGTCATGAAAATGATACTGAACACAAAAGTTGATGCCCTGTTGAGAGGCGCGGCAGCAGGGAGACCGATCACCCAAGCAGAAGCGGAATTGCTTTTATCCTTTCAGGAGAACTCGCTTGAAGCGGCCCTGCTCCGGGCCACTGCGGATGCGATCTCCCGTCGGCGGTTCGGAAACAATGCTCTGCTGCTCGGACAAATCGGCGTCGATATGGCACCCTGTGAGGGCGACTGCGCCTTTTGTTTCTTCGCCAAATCGCACACCAGTATCCAGGCCGCGGTCCTTCCCAAAGAGGAGATCATTGCCCGGTGCGAACGTTTTGCCGCTGGCGGGGCGCGGGGCGTATTCCTGATGACGATGCACCGCTTCGGCTTCGAATGGTTCCGCGACTTGTGCGCGACGCTGCGACGCCGCATCCCCGAGCAGCTCGAAATCTTGGCAAACGTCGGCGACATCTCGCTCGGTCAGATGCGCGAATTGCGCGATGCGGGCGTGACCGGCGCGTATCACGTAAGCCGCCTGCGGGAAGGCGTTGACTCGCGCATGAGACCTTCTGACCGCCGTGCGACGATCGAGCGCATAATCGAGGCGGGTCTCGACTGGTACACGCTGTGTGAGCCGATCGGTCCCGAGCACACGCCGGCGAAACTGGCGGAACAGATCTGGCTCGGGGTCGAGCTCCCCTGTATCCAGCACGGCGCCATGCAGCGTTTTCCTGTTCCTGGCTCGCCGCTCTATTCGAAAGGCCAAATCTCCGTCACGCGTCTTGGTCAGATTGCGGCTGTCATCGTGTTGGCGACCATCGGGAAGAAAGAACTGAGAAGCATCGCAGTCAACGTGTCAAACCTCATCGGCCTGTTCAGCGGCGCGAACGCATTCTTTCCGGAGGCGGGCGAACCAGCCGGAGAACCTTCATCCTGCGATTCGCAAAACGCGAAGGATGGTTTCACCACGGCCTTATGGCGGCAAAGTAACGAAATCACAACAGCAGACTGCCGCAGCATGCTGATGGCGGCAGGTTTCTCAAACCTCATGGACACACGCGGGAATCCGGCCAACCGCCTCAGAATGTGATCCGCAAGCGCTTGCTGTCGGCCGGGGTGTACATTGACTGTCCCGAATGGCGCTAAGACAAGTGGTGGCTCGGCTCAGCCTCGCCACACTGCGGATTCGCCTAGAAATGGAACGAACCTGCGCTGCGCCATTTATGGGTCCGCTTATGGAATGGGCAGGGTTAGGCTCGTTCAAGGGCCTCGGTGGAGCAGCTTACCCCCGGTAGGCCTCACCCAAAGCGATACTTCTCGTTGGTGAAGCCTGGAGCTGCACAAAACCTGCCTCGTAGAGCATCGTCTTGCAGGCGCGGAGGTCTCGCCCGCGGTGACCCAAGGTATTCTTTTCCAGATCCCTCGGGTTCGCCCCGGCCTCGGCGTAGACCGTGTTCGCCCCTGCCGTGAGGCCGAGCAGATTCGGCTCGTGAACCGCGATGCTCCGCGTCTCAGTGCAAGCCAGCGTCGCCAATGTCACTACGGCTGTTACTTGCGCAAGACGGAGTTCCGAAATCTGCCCGTTGTGCGCCAGCGGGGCAGAGGGTACATATACACGACGCATTGCAGCATGTTGGAAACACCCGTACTCAAGCCCCAGAAAAATCTGATCCGCCAACTTCTCCGGGCTATGCTCCGGCCCGATGGGCTCGCAGCAATAATACCAGTCCAGTCCGACATTTTTGATAACCCGGATCGTGGCCTTTCGCTGTTCAGGGTCAAGGGCCGTATCGACCCCCTCCCGGAGACGGCAGACATGGTAAGCGCCGTTCACGCCCGCCGCTTTCAAATCCCGCGCCTGCGCATGATCGAAATCTCCGATGTTCACGACAATCTGGGTTGCCTGAGGAATACGCGCCCGCACCTTCCGCACGATGCGGATCAGCCGCTCGAAATCGAACGTGTGCATGGTCATGAGAAAGAGGGCGAAGAGTTCACCCGAAGCCGTGAAGTTATCGGCGCTGCTGAGAATGTCCTCGTCGCTCATCGCGCTCGGCTCGAACGTCGTATGGCCTTCGCCGAACGAGCAGAATTTACACTTGCCCGGACAGGCCGCGATCTCGACGCCGATCTGCCCCAGGACAATGCCCCCATTGTCGAACCGCCGTCGGGAACAGGCATCTGCAACGGCACGCAGCAACGAGGCCTCAAGCGATGTTTCATGAAATTGCAGCAACCAAACACACGCTTCACGGGAAGGTGCGACGCCACTTTGCGCCGAATCGAGAATACCTTGCACGCGTTTGTCAACTTTCATCTATTCCTCCCTATCTCCTCATTCAAATCACGAGCGGTCTCACAACTTTTTGCGCCCATAACCGTTTCCTGTCGTCATGCAACCTTATGCACAACCAGCCACACCCGAAACCGGCCTGAGTGCTCGATCACCGCATTTCCCCCCACAAGCTGCGATCAACTGCATCATGCTTTCGGGCCGAAAGAAGCGGCTCCGCATCAGGAAGAGTTTTTCCAACACAGCGACGATCTTGACGAACAACCGCCGGTTGTCCGGCTCTTCGATCACCAGACGCCCCGCAGGTTTCATAACCCGCAGCAGTTCGCGCGTCGCCGCACGCTGATCCTTTAAATGGTGGAACGCGTCGACCAGCAGGATGCGGTCGAACGAAGCGTCCGCGAATGGCAGAGCCTCCACTTCGGCTTGCACGGTCTCCAGCCCCTTTTTCCGCGCCCGCGCCAGCATGCGCGGTGACACGTCGCAGACCACAACACGCCCCGCCAGAGCCGCAAGCGTACCCGCCACTCGGCCCGTACCGCCGGCCGCGTCAAGCAGCGTGCACGCCGGGGCCAGTTCCAATAGCGATAACAGTAGGGAGGGGTCGGACGGCGGGATCAGCCTTTCGTAGAACGGGGCTACGATATTAAAGTGGTCGAACATCAGAAGGTCACAAGCAGCCGATTCTTGTCGGCCGGATCGAGTTTGGCCTCGTAGCGGGTCAGCCCTTTTTTAGCCAATCCCTTTTTCAGCGTACCATCCTCGCCGAACTTGGAGTGGCCGAGACTGGCGCATCGGAACTGATGTTGTTCGGGCTGATACTCAACCTCCACGCCACGGTGCGGACACAGAAGCGAGGCCGCTACGTACTCGTCTTCCGTTTTCCGCGCGATGATGATGGACGTCGGCAAGCGCGGGTCGATGACCTTGACAGCCCCGCACACAGCCGCCAGAGCCGGCACCTTGTCCAGCGCCACCCTGACCGTGTTGCCTTCGATCCGATACGCCTCTGCCGCAATCGCGGGCGTTTTACCTTTCTTGGTAAACGTGGCGCAACCTTGGTTCATGCCGCACACGCAGACCCCCGTTCCCGCCACCCCGATCGCAGCAACCACGTCCCTCCGCGTCATTTTATTCATAACACTCCTTTTTCACAGAACAGTCCTTCCTCACCGTTTGCGCGAGCACCCACCGGACGGTTGAATCAGACTGCCAGACCCCGCACGATTTCGCGGAACGCGCCGGCCGCCGGCGAACCGGCCGCCGACTCGACGAAGGCCTTGCCGTCGTCGCCCGATTCGGCGATCAGCGGATCGATCGGGATCGAGCCCAGGAACGGCACGCCCATCTCTTCGGCCATCACGCGCCCGCCGTTTGCCCGCAGGATCGGCGTGACCTCGCCGCATTTCGGGCAGGCGAACCCGCTCATGTTTTCGATCACGCCGAGCACCTTGACGCCGAGTTCCTTGCAAAAGTTGATCGACTTGCGCACATCGGCGGCGGCCACCTTCTGCGGCGTGGTGACAATCACCGCGCCCTCCAGTTCCGGAATGAGTTGGCAGACCGAGAGCGGCTCATCGCCGGTGCCCGGCGGCACGTCGATCACCAGCAGATCCAGGTCGCCCCACTCCACATCTTCGATGAACTGGCGGATCACTCCCATTTTCATGGGACCGCGCCAGATCACGGGATCGTCGTTGTTCTGCAGCAGGAACCCGACCGACAGCACCTTGAGACCGCCGATCTCGATCGGCAGCATCCCGTTCTCGCCACCTTCCAGACGGTAACCCACCAGTCCCAGCATGGTTGGCACGCTGGGGCCGTGCAGATCCACGTCCAGCAATCCCACGCGCTGGCCGGCTTGCATCGCCGACATCGCCAGATTCACCGCCACCGTGCTCTTGCCCACGCCGCCTTTGCCGGACATCACGATCACCTTGCGCCGGATGCGGCTCAGACGCGCCTTCAGTCTGGCATCGTCCTGTACGGGTGCCGCAGACTGCGGCGCCGCGCGCTGCCTGGAGGCGCAGGAAGCCTCGCCGCAGCTTTCGCACTGATCGGGTGAACAACTCGCCTTCTGCTCGTTTTCGTCTTGCATGTCCTATCCTTTCAAAAGGTCAGCACTTTGTCGCACTCCGCAACCCAGCCCGCCAAGTCCGCCATCGTCGCCTTTTCCGCGCCGTCGAAATACGGAACGTTTCTGTGAAGGCCGCAGCGGGCCATGCAGGTGCCGCACACTTTGACCGGCACACAGCGGCCGATCAACCCTTTCAGCATCGCCGTCAGATCTTGATCATAGCCTTCGGGCGGGCGGCATACGTCGCGCGCCAAGTCGACCGCATCGTTCATCAAGAAAATCCGCACGTCCTGCCCGCCTTCTTTCAGCTTGCCGGCCAAGCGAAGGCCATTCCAGGTCACGTCCGTCGAATCGTAGGGCTCACGGTTGAACACGATCAAAATACTCATGTTGGACTCCTTTTTGTTTGCGGTCGTTCCTGACGCTCCGCAGCGCCGCCTCGGCGCCACCCACCTCGTCCTGCCAGCCGTTGCGTTCCGTCTGCACGGGGTCAAAGCGCGGTATGCACGGCTTGCTGTCCAGCAACGGCGCGCCGTCGAACCTGTCCGCGTCGCGTCCGAGCAGCCGCACGATACCCATCACGTGAAAAACAACCGTGTCATCCGCCATGCCCACCCTCCGGCCTCAACCGCTCTTCCAGCAACGCGGCGGCAAGCCCCACACACTCGTTGCACGTCAGGGAATGCGTGGCGCGCACCGCCCTGCATGTGTGGTGTCCGCCGGAACGCTCCGCGAATGCGGTCTTGATCGCATCGGCCGCCGCCGTTCCCGCCAGCGTGCAACTGGCGTACAACGCGCCGCACAAGCCCCCCGGCGCGCGGCCGCCCCCGCATCCCGCAAAGCGCCCAGCCGTCTTTCCTGGATCGCCAACCTTGTTTTCCCACGCATGCGCCACCGCCTGCGCGCAATTGCCGCGCCGTTGGCGGTGATACGTCTCCGCTGTCTCCCGCATCGTTCCGTTCCGCTCCTAAAAAGCAACCTTCATGCCCGCAAAACCGGACTGCACGTTTGCGGGCAGGTGCCGCCGCAAAAACTCCGTCGCCGCCTCGCCCGTGCAATGGCACGGGTACAGATATGGCACATCATACTCCTTCAGCGCGGCGGCTGTCCGCTCCAATCTTCCGGCGTCCGCATGGCAGAGGTGCATCCCGCCGATCACCGCCAGAATTCGGGAACCGCCGAATTCCTGTGCAAGGTGGCGCAGCGTGTTGACGACCCCGGCATGACAGCATCCCAAACACACCACCCACCCACCAGCCGTATGGACGCACAGGGAGAGATCATCCGGAATCGGGTCCGAAAGAGTCCCGGCGGGGTCCAGAAAGAAAGGTCCGCCGGTGTCCTCGAAATCCGTGACGCGCGGCACGGGCCCGGTGATCCAGACCCCTGCGGACACCGCGCGCGGCCGCCGGACCCATTGGCAGCGCGTGCCCGCCGAGGCGTACACGGCCGCACGCGATTTTTCCGGCATCCCGATCGGTTTCGGTGCGGCGTGAATGCTGTACCGGTCAATCAACGCATCGGGGTGCAGCAGAAGAGAAGCCCGTTTCGCGCGTTCCAGCGCGTACGGCACATTCCCGGTGTGGTCAAAATGCCCGTGGCTCAGCAGGATCCGGTCCGCCGCGCCGATATCGATGCCCAGCGCCTCCGCGTTGCGCGGCATGGCCTCGCCCTGTCCCGTGTCAAAGAGGATCTTCTGGCCCTCGGTTTCGACCCAGAGGGAAAAACCGTGTTCCGCGTCCAGACCGTAGGCGGCATGGTTGTCCGCCAGAACGGTAATCGCAACTCCGCTGCTTTCAGTGATCGCAGGCATTCGCACCCGGTTTCAATGCGCCGCCCAGATACTGGGCCACCAGATTCTCCGGGGTGTCCGGCTCCAGCCCGACCGTCACGCGGATGTTCTGCTCGCCGAAAAGGGCCTGGGCCCGCTGTCCCATGCCGCCCGCCAGAATCATCTCCACGCCCTGCTCCGCCAGCCAGCGCGGCAACACGCCCGGCTCATGCGGCGGCGGCACCGGGTCGTCGCGCCCGACGATCCTGCGCTCCACCAAATCCACGTCTACCAGCGCGAATCGCTCGCAATGTCCGAAGTGCATGCACAGCTTTCCCTCTGCCAGAGGAATCGCGATTTTGATCTTGGTCGTACTCATTTCTGCTCCTTTCTCTACTAATAAAAGAATAGCCCGCTTCCCAATTTCATCTCACACAAAGACACAACGGTCACAAAGGATTCAGCTCAGTCTGTTATCCTCTGCGCCTCCGCGCCTCTGCGGGAAAACTTTCCCAACTTTAGAACTCCCGAACTAACGCACGAATGCACTTCTCTCGTTGTGCCCGTAGTGGCTTTGTGTGAGAAACAACTTTTTCTACTGTTCTGTGATTACGCGGATCACAATCCCATCCGTTCCCAGATCCGGCGGATGTCATCCCCGGCCTTTGACTCCAGTTCCACCACCGCTTTCTGCTGAATCTGGGCGGCGGTCACGGCCGGGTCGTAGCGGATGCGGCCGACGCAGACCGCGCCGAGGCTCTCCGCTTTGCGTTCCATTCTCTCCGTCACCTCAGGATTGATGTCCCACTTGTTCACGCAGACCGACACGGGGATCTCGAAATGACGCGCCAGTTTCAACACGCGCTCCAAATCATGCTCACCCGAAACCGTCGGTTCGGTCACGGCCAGAACGGAAGAGGCCCCGGTGACCGAAGCGATCACGGGGCAGCCGATGCCGGGCGGGCCGTCGGTGAGGATCAACTCCTTTCCCCTCTCTTCTGCCAAGCGGCGCGCCTCACGCCGCACCGTGGCGACCAGTTTTCCGGAATTCTCGGCGGCCGCGTGCAGACATGCGTGAACCATCGGCCCGCAATGCGTTTCGGATCGCATCCATTCGCCGCAGAGCCGCTCCGGAAACTCGATCGCGTTGGCCGGACAGAAGCGCACGCACACCCCGCAGCCTTCGCACGCCACGGGGTCGATCCCGTAATACGATTTGCCGAACGGACGCTTCACATAACGCGGCGCGTCGAAACGGCAAAGCCCGGCGCAGAGGCCGCAACCGGTGCACTCGTCTTTTTTGATCACGGCCTCACGGCCGCTCGTGAACGCATGACGCTCCATGACTTCCGGCGTCATCACCAGATGCAGATCCGCCGCGTCCACATCGCAGTCCGCGAGCACCGCCCGGCCAGCCGCCAGCGCGGCAAACGATGCGGTCACGCTCGTCTTGCCCGTGCCGCCCTTGCCGCTGATCACCACCCATTCCTGAATCACCGTTCCCATGTTGTTCAACTTTCTCTGTCCCGTACCGTTTCGTAAAACAGGGTGTTGTCTTTCCTGACCGACCGCACTTTGCCCTGCGACGCGAGCGGCTGGAGACGTTTCAGCACCTCATTCGGCAACAGCGCCAGCCCGGCGGCGATTCCCCGCACCGTGCACGGTCTCCGGCCAAGCAGCCCGAGAATCTCGCTGTCCTTGACGACGCCGGCGGGCGCGCCCTTTCCCTTGTCCGGCTCTCTTTCGCAGATTATTTCAACCTGCCCCTCGAAGTATCCGGCAAACTCTTGCAGTTGGGCGTTTTCCAATGGGCAGGCGAAATCCTCCGCGGGCGGGCGCACCACCGTGTTCAACTGCACCGTTGACAGGCCGCACCGGCCGGCACAATCCGCGATCTTCCTGACTTCCGCGGGCAGTCCGGTCACGCCAGCCAGCAGCATCACCTCCAGCCACACCTCGCCTCGGAAAGAATGCGCAAACTCCCGCAGCCCTTCGACCATGCGCTCGAAAGACAGGCCTTCGCACGGACGGTTGACATACCGGAACATAAATTCATCCCCCGCATCTAGCGAGGGGATCACCCGATCCGCATGGGCCAATGCGATCCTGACCTCGTCGCGCCACAACAGCGAGCCATTCGTGAGCACCGCGACCGGAATGTCGGTCATCCTTTTTACGCCGTCGAGGATCGCGCCGATCTCTGAATTCAATGTCGGCTCGCCGGAACCGGCCAGCGTGATGTAGTCCGGACGGTCCGGCTCCTTGAGCTTGCGCGCCAACTCGGACAAAACCTCATCCGCCGGGATATACGGTTTGCGTTCCATCGTCTTGTCCGTGGTGCGCCCCAATTGGCAATACACGCAGTCATATGAGCAGATCTTAAACGGCACCAGGTCCACGCCCAAGGACCACCCCAGACGGCGCGAGGGCACGGGCCCGTACAGATGGCGATATGCCTGTCCGCTCATCGCGTCTTCCTTTGCTTCCAGGCCTTCGCATGATGTTCGGTGATCGCCTCATACAAACTCGTGAAAAGCCCGCGGTACTCCGGCAGCGCGTCCGTCATGAGTTCACCCCGTGAGTACGCTTCGGCGATGCGGCGGTCATCCGGGATTTCAGCCAGCACGGGTATGCCTTCCCCGCGGCAATACGAAAGCACACGATTCTCGCCGCTGTCGGCGCGGTTGATCACCACCCCGAAAGGGATCTCCAGTTCCCGCACAACCGCCACAGCCAAGCGCAGATCGTTCAGCCCGAAAGGCGTGGGTTCGGTCACCAGCACCACAACATCGGTCTCGCGCAAGGTGGCGACCACCGGACACGAGGTGCCGGGCGGCGCGTCCAGGATCGCGTCTCCCTTCGCGGGAATCCGGAGCTTGACCGCGCGGATCAGCGGCGGCGCCATGGCCACGCCCACGTCGAGCCGTCCCTGCACCAGCGTCACGTCGCCGGCCCGCATGTTTTCCACCACGCCCACGCGCTTCGGCACCTCGCGGATCGCGCCTTGCGGGCACACCCGCGCACAGCCGCCGCAACCGTGGCACAGCTCCGGAAAAACGAGCACACGTCTGGCCAGAACCGCCAGGGCTTTATACTCGCAGAAACGGGCGCACGCGCCGCACCCGTCACAGCGCGTCTCGTCCACCTCCGGCACGGGGATCGATACCTCTTCCGGCTCGCCCTCCAACGCGCCTTTGAGAAAAAGGTGGGCGTTCGGCTCCTCCACATCGCAGTCCAGCAGCGTCACCCCGCCGCGCGTGCGCGCCAGATTGGCCGAGAGGGTTGTCTTGCCTGTACCGCCTTTGCCTGATGCCACTGCGAGAATCATTGATCCGCCTTCATGTTAGCCTTGCCCTGCAACCACACCAGTGCCTGTGTGCCGAGTGTCAAATCCACACGCTCGGCAATCACCGGACACTTCACTTTAAAGAGAAAACAGATGTCGCGCGACGCTTCGCTCAGGGTCTCGAAGTTGCCCTGTCCTTTGGATATCACCAGGTCGGCCTGCTCAAAGTATTCGCGGAACTCGGCACTGCACTCGGACAGCACCGTGCCCGGCACATCCGCGCCATTGGAAATCACCTTGACCAGCTCGTGCAGACCCGCAGTCTGCGCATCCGCCAGCGTGGCGTCGTTGATGACCGGCGCACCGCGCACCGCCACGGTCACGCACCCAGGTCCCAAGGCCTCGATCAAAAGACGGTCCAGCACGATCTCCCCGGCGTTGTCAGCCAGATATAAAATTGTCTTCGCGCGATCTGCCATCCGCCGCAAAACCGCGACATCCCCCGAGAAGGGCGCCTTTTCAACATTTCTGATGGCTGCCGCCACTTCTTCGGAGGTGAGGTCGCTCTTCGGCCCGAGATCGATCAGGTTGCCGGCGATGGCCAACCGCACAGCCAAGGTAAAGGGGTCAGTCGATGCGTCCACCCTCTCGCGCAGTTCCGGCAGCAGGCTCAACGCCAAAGCGTTGTCACGCGCCTTGGCCTCGGCATACGGATCGTCAATCCCGGTCAGGCCGCGCAGATAGCGGTGCAGACGCTGCGCCATGACCGGCGGCGACTCGCTGAGGTCGGCGACCCGGATCCACTCCGCGACCTGCTTCACCACGCGTTCATGAACAGCGGTGTCGGCGGAGACGCGGCGAACCGCGTCCAGCGTCTGACGGAAAATGCAGGGCAGGCAGTCGAGACAGGTATTCATCCGGATTACGCCCAGTGCCCTTCCACATCCGCTGATTTCAGTTCGGCCAATTCCCCGGCCCGAAACTGCGCCAGCGCGTCCTTGACGGTCGCCGCGGAGGACGTGTACGCCTTGATCCCGGCCGCAGACAGCACGCGGAACGCCTTGGGACCGCAATGTCCCGAAACCAGCGCCTGTGCGCCCGATGCCGCGACGTTCTGCGCCGACTGGATCCCCGCGCCCTGGGCGGCCTGGAGGTTCTGCGCGTTGTCGATCACCGTGAAGGCGTCGGTCTCCGAATCGACAATCAGAAATCTCGCGGCCCTTCCGAAACGCGTGTCCAGAGGCGCGTTCAAGTCATTCCCCGCTGTTGAAAATGCAATTTTCATGTCTGTGCTCTCCTCTCGTTGTTCCAAAATGCGCAAGGGAAGGAGGATACGTGTGGGAAACCGGAAGGGTCCGAGGGGGGATGCCGGCAACACGCCCGCTCCCCGTCAATCCGCCGCTTCCTCCACCCACACGCCACCCTCCCCCCTTGCGACGGCCGGTCACCCTTCCGTCTTGGAACCGCCCCCCAACTGCTCCAGCCGCTTCTGGATCCCGTCCAGTTGCGCGCGGAGCGCGTTGGCTTGCTCCGCCAGTGCCTGTTTCTCATCCGCGGCTCCGGCCGCGGCCAAGCCGCCGAAGCGCGCCCAGCCGGGAAGACCCGTGGCAAAAAACAGGTTCCGGAAACCGCGGCCGAAACCGCCGCCTCCCCAACCGCCCCGGCCGCGGCCGAAGCCTCCGCCGAAGCGCCCGCCCGCCGGATTCATGTATCCGGGCGTGCCGTACCCCGCGCAGGTTCCGGCTGCGCGCCCCGTCATCGGTCCCGCTCCAAGGGGACCTGTTCCGTTTCCACCAGGCATGTCCTGCCTCCTTTTCCTGTTTGCTCCGGGCAATCGTTTCAGGCGGCGGGGACGCCGTGCGGACCGATGAGTTGTCCCGGAGTCTCTCCCGCACCGGCGCCCCCGCCAAAAAAAAAATCGTCTCTGTCATCTCGCTCGGCCCCGGCCGGCACCCTGCTGCCCGCAGCCCCCGCCTCCGCACCCACAGCGCATGCGCCGCCGACCGCAGCACCCCGGCATGGTGAACGCCGAACCGCGCAACGCGCCGCTCAGCCATGCCTGCACCACCTCCCGCACTTCGCCCGCCACAAACGGAAACACCTTGAATCCCGCAGCCTCCAGCCGTTCCTGCCACGGACGCGTGATCGCGCCGCAGACCACGGCCTGGACGTCATGCGCCGTCAGCCAGGCGATCCGGCGCGACAAATCGGAGTCCACCAGATAGTCCGTTTCCGCGGTAATTCGTTTTTCCGTCGAATCCACCAGCCGGATCTGCGGCGCCGTGTCAAAGACCGGAGCGATGCGCTGCCGCCAAACTGCAAATGCGGTTTTCATGTGTTCAATTAAGCACAACATATGCCAAAAGAATCCATGCCTGTCATGACGAGACAAGGTATTGCGCGGCAAAGAGTTAGAGACATTGCTCCGGTTATCAGCCCATATGGGTAAGTAGCGTTTTCGCAATCCTTAAATAAGAAAAGGGTAGCTTAAACGCAATTAATGGGAAGCCTAGGGCATGAGCGCGCCGATGCGTTCCGGCTCTCCGCGAGACGAAGACAGACGGGCTTATCCGCGGGTCCGTCCGGCGGGCGCGGTCCCGCCCGACGAACGCCCGTCTCGGGCGGGCGGTTCGATGCCGAGCGCGCGCATTTTGCGGAACAGGGTGGTTTTGTGGATACCCAGGGCGCGGGCTGCGGCAAGCCGGTTGCCGCCGCAACGTTCCAGCGCCTGCCGGACGGCTTGGGCATCCAGGGCCTGACGCGCCTCGCGCAGGCCGGCCGCGGGCGCGGCGTTGTTCCCGGCGCCGCGTGCTCCGGTCAGGCTTTCGGGCAGGTGGCTCATCTCGATGCGGCCTCCGCCGCACAGGATGAAGGCGCGCTCGACGACATTCTCCAGCTCTCGCACGTTGCCGGGCCAGTCGTGGGCCATCAGCAGCGAGAGCGCCTCGGGCGCGAGCCCCGCCACGCTTTTATCCTGCAGACGGTTGAAACGCGCGATGAACTGCGCGGCGAGCAGGGGCAGATCCTCCAGCCGCCCGCGCAGCGGCGGCAATTCGACGCGCACAACGTTGATGCGGTAGTAGAGATCCTCCCGGAACGCCCCCTCGCGGCAACGCTCCAGCAGGTCGCGGTTCGTGGCCGCGATCACCCGCACGTCGGCTTTTTCGGAACGGGTGGCGCCCAACGGTTCGTAAACCCGCTCCTGCAGCACACGCAGCAGCCGCACCTGCAGTGCCGGGCTGATTTCGCCGATCTCGTCGAGAAAGAGCGTGCCGCCCTTGGCCAGCGCGAAGCGGCCGGGCTTGTCCCGCATCGCGCCGGTGAAAGCGCCGGCCTTGTACCCGAACAGCTCCGACTCCAGCAGGGTGTCGGGCAGCGCGCCGCAGTTGACCGCCACGAACGGCGCCCGGGCGCGCGGACTCAGCGCGTGCAGCGTGCGGGCCACCAGCTCTTTGCCGGTTCCGGTCTCGCCCTGCACCAGCACCGTGCTCGGGCTGGCGGCGATCGCGGGCAGCACCTCAAACAGCCGCTGCATCGCCGGACTGCGACTGACCAGCTCCCCGACCTGAAACCGGCCTTGCAGCTCGCGCCGCAGGGCATCCACCTCAGAGAGGTCGCGGAACACCTCGGCGCCGCCGATGACCCGTCCCTCCTGATCTTTCAGGACCGCGGTGGATATACTGACCGGAATGCGTTCCCCTTCGGCGTTGATGATGTATCCCGACCGCCCGATCACCGGACGCCCGGTCTTCAGGGTTTTCTGCAGCGCACACGCGGCACCGCACATATTGGACCGGAAGACGTCCGCGCATTGCCGGCCGATCGCCTCTTTCCGGGGCACGCCCGTAATGATCTCCGCCGCCCGGTTGAAGGAGGTGACGCGCCACGCCGCATCAACCGTGAACACGCCGTCGGAAATGCTCTCCAGAATGGCGCGCGTCACCGTATCGCACTCTGCCTGCTGCGTTTGGGAGCGACTCATGCCCAGCCCTTCCCGTCTGATTCCGACCTGTTTTTCCGGCCCGGTTGCGTATTCAGGCTTCACGACGGCTTTCACCGTATCCGGACGAACAGCCAGCGTCTTTTCTCCGCCGGAGGCCGGCACACCCGGCGGTCAGCCCTGCTGTTTCATCTGGGGAAAGAGGATTACGTCCCGGATCACCTCCGTCCCGGTGAGCATCATGACCAGCCTGTCGATCCCCATGCCCAAGCCTCCGGTAGGGGGCATGCCGTGCTCCAGCGCCGTGATGAAATCCTCGTCGATTTTCTCGGGGTCGTCCCCCGCCTGGTCCGCCAGCGCCGCGCGCTGCGCCATGGGATCGTTCTGCTCGGTATACCCCGGGCAGAGTTCCTTGCCGGCCACCACAAACTCGAAGACGTCCGCCAGTTCGGGATCATCCGCGCAGGTTTTGGCCAGGGGCACGAACTGGCGCGGGATGCGCGTCACGAACGTGGGCTGCCGCAGCGTCTTCTCGACCGCCTTGCCGTAGACTTCGTGCGTCACCATAAGGTGATTCCAAGAAAGGTCGGTGTCCACGCCCTGCGCCTCGGCGCGCGCGCGCGCCGCGTCGACCGGCAGGTCGAACCAGTCCGGCCCCATCACTTCTTTCACCGCGTCCCGGTACGCGACCTCCCGATAGGGCGGGGTGAAATCCAGCATCTCTTTAGCCTCGCCGTACGCCACGTGGAGCGTGCCGAGCACTTTTTCGCACAGGTGTGGCATGAGCCCCTCGATGAGGTTCTTCATGGAGGTGCGGTCGCCGTAGGCCTCGTAAACCTCCAGCACGGTGAACTCCGGATTGTGCGTGCGGTCGATACCCTCGTTCCGGAAATCCTTACCCAATTCGAAGACGCGGTCGTACCCGCCGACGATCAGCCGCTTCAGATACAACTCGGGCGCGATGCGCATCACCATCTCGGTGTCCAGCGCGTTGTGATGCGTGAAGAACGGTTTGGCCGCCGCGCCCCCCGCCTGCGGCTGCATCATCGGCGTCTCGACCTCGATGAACCCGCGCGCGTGCAGAAAGGCGCGGATCTCCGCCAGAATCGCGCTCCGCTTATCGAACCGGGCGCGCGACTCGGGATTCATCATCAGATCCAGGTAGCGTTTGCGGTACCGCTCCTCGACATCCTGCAGCCCGTGGAATTTTTCGGGCGGCTGCAGGATCGCCTTGCCCAACAGAACCCAGGCGTGGACCTCGATGGTCGGTTCGCCGGTACGCGTCGTGAAGAGACGGCCCTCGACACCGATGAAATCCCCCAGGTCGAGATAGGCGAACGCGTCAAACTGTTCCGGCGTCAGCCGATCCTTCTTGATAAAAATCTGAAACGTTCCGGTGCCGTCGCTGAAGGTTGCGAACGAAGCTTTGCCCATGCGCCGGACGGTCATCAGGCGTCCGGCCGCCCGCACCACGCGATCTTCCGCGAACGCGGCGCGGATTTCCGAAAGGCGCCCGCGCTCAAACGCTTGCCCGTAGGGCGTGAACCCCCTCTCCGCCAGACTGCGCAGATTGGCGATGCGCTGCGCGCGATACTCGTTTCCCGACTGCGGCTGCTCCTCTGACATCTCGACTGTCCCTTTCCTTTCAACCATGCGCGGCAGTGTATCACACCTCCGGGAGCCCTGCCACTACTCGCGTTCCCAATACGCCGCCTCGTTGGTGGCCAGGCTCCCCACGGCCATTTGCCGCAGCACGCGCGCGGCATCGATCTTTCGCGGAATGCCAGGAAGGCGCGCACCCGTGGCGGGCGGCGCGGCGCGCGGGCCGTCCTCCCCCGTCCGAGTGCCGCGGCCCGCAACGGGCGCGGCGGGTGCCGCGCGAAACCCGCCGCCGGACAGGCCATCCGGCCGCGTTTGCGCGAGTTCGCGCCACTGGGCCGCGCAAACCGCGCAGGCCAGCATCAGCGCCGTGCCCGCGCTCAACCGGGCCGCGCGGCCGCCGCCCGCCGCCAGACAGACCGCGAAGCCGGCCGCCAGGGCCGCAAAGGTGCCGACAGCCCGCTCCAGCCCGGCGAGCGGCACCAGCGCCAGGAAAAACACCCCCGCCGCCGCCGCGCCCAACGCATCCGCCAGGACAAAGACCGCGGCGCGATTTTCCGGCCCCTCCCCGCAACAGGCCCAGGCCACCGGCAGCGCGCCTCCGGCCGCGATCCCGATCGGAAAACAGAGCAGCAGGGTTGCGCTGGCGGTGGCGGCGCGTTCCGCGCCGGCCGGCATCGCAAAGGCGCATCCCGCCAGCAGCGCGGTCACGACCGGCGGCAGGGCGGCCGCGATAACGGGACGATCGGGCACGGCCCGCACCACCCCTTCGGCCAACCGGTTGCCGCAAAAAAGCCCCGCCAGATAGAGGCAGCTTCCGGCGCCCGCCAGCAGATAGAGTGAACCGAAACGCATTTCGAGCCGGCTCAGCACCGCCAGCGACGCGGTCAGCCCCAAGGCCCCGCACGCCGCGAGCCAGGCGGCGACCATCCGGCGCGGCGCGGTCCGGGCGCCTCCCGCGACCACCGGCACGGTCCAGAGGATCAGCAGCAGATAGGCGGTCAGGCGCACTCCCGCAGGCTGCCGCAGCCGCAGGAGAACGGAGCCTGCGGCGGTTTCGGGATAGGTACGGCACAAGGCGTCGGCCAGCCCGTGGGCCAGCGTCGTTTCCGGCGCGGACCTCTCCGGCGGGAACACAGGACTTTCCGCGGCGAGCCACGCGGGCCATCGTTCCCGCCACGCTTCCGCGCGCGCGGGATCATAGAGTTGGTGCACCGCGGCGGCCGGATAGCGCGCGCTCTTGAGCAAGGCGAAGCGGCGCGCGGCCTCCCCGGCCCCATACGTCAGCCCCGGCACTTGCGCGGCCACCCACCATCCGCCCGCGCCGGCCGCAAGGGTGCCGCTTTCCGGCCAGGCCTGCCGGATCTGACGGACGAAACGTTCCAGCAGCGCACCCTGCTCCCGCGTCACCACCGCGCCCGCGCAGTCGAGACCGAACAGCGCGACACCGCTGCGGCGCGTCACCTGCCGCACCGCCTGAAGGAATTCCGCTTCGCGCCACACCGCGCCGGCCAGCGAGGTGGCGGCGGGCGGGCGCACCAGCACCGCGTCGAAAAGGGGCGAAGCCGGATCAGACAGGTAACGCCGCGGCGTGGCACCGGCCGCCCGGATCCGGGTCGCCACGCCCGCTTCCCGCACGCTTTGCAGCAGCCCGGCACCGTAGCCGGGATCCGCCGGGCACCACACGATCTCCAGGTCCGGACGCAGCGATTCCATCGCGAGCCCCACGGCTAGCGGCACCTCCCCAAGCAGCAGCGCCGCGCGGGCGTACGGGCGCTGCGACAGCAGCAGGGCCGCCCATCCCATCGCGCGGTCGGTCTCCGGGATCACCTCGCGGACCCCGCTGGAGGAAAGGGCGTAGAAGCTGCCGCGGTGCCTGCCGTAGAACGTCGTGCCGCCGCCGGTCTCAAAACGGCCGGACGGCGCGGCGCCGTCGGGGAAGGCGCGCCGCCACTCCGCATGGTCGCGCGGGTCCGGCGCGATCCCCAAGGCCAGCAGGCCGGTCACGGCAAGACCTCCCAGCGCGGCGCCGAGCGCCTCCCAGGCAAAGGCCCGGCTCATGGGAGAACCGGCGCACGCCAAGCGGACCGCCACCGCGGGCAGCACGAACCCGGAAACAAAACAAAAGGGGAAGTTCGCCACAAAGCAACCCGCCGCGAGCGCCGCCAAGGGGAAGGCCTGATAATCGGGGACTCCCAGCCACGCGCGCAGATTTTCGATCAGCGCGTATTGGACAAAGTACAGCGCGACGCCCGCGAGCGGCGGCAACCAGAGCCGGCCGGCCAGCGCCTCCGCCACCCGGCGTCCCCCGCGCGTCGCGGCGGCCGCGGCGCCCAATCCGGTCCAGCCGAGCCAGCAGGCGAGGAACAAAGCCACCCCGCTTTCGGTCGCCGCGAACCGCCAGAGGAAACGCCGCAGCAGCAGCGTCTGCGCCGCCATGGCCAGCGCGCCGAAGAGCGCGGCCACCGCGCAGGCCGTGAGACAACTCCGCCTTTTCACGTTCATCCCCCGGCGTGGCGCGCCGCCGCCTCACACCTGTTCGAACACCTGACCCGGCTGCGGCGCCACCGCGTTCCCCACCCCGCGTTCCCGGAGCAGCGCGATCATGGCCTGCACCTTTTCCGGTTCGCCGTGGATCGCGAACACCCGTTTCAGACGTTCGCCCCGGACCGCGTCGAACCACCGCATCAGCGCCGCGCGGTCCGCATGCGCGGACAAGGCGTTGATCGTGTGGACGCGCGCGTTCAGTTCATATTCGTCTCCAAAAATCTTCAGCGGCGAGCGGCGTTCGACAATCCGGCGGCCGAGGGTGTTCTCCGCCTGGAACCCGACAATCAGGATGATGTTGCGCGGATCGCCCACGCCCTGTTTGAGATGGTGTAGAATGCGGCCGCCCTCACACATGCCGGAAGCGGCGATGAGAATCATCGGCCCCGGCTTGTCGTTCAGCGCCTTGGACTGGTCGGGCGTCTCCACAAACGTCAGGCCCGGGAAGCGCAGGGGATCGATCCCCTGCCGCAACAGATCGGAAGCCTCCTGGTCGTAGCACTCGCGGTGCCGGGCATACGCCTGGGTGGCCTTCAGCGAGAGCGGGCTGTCCACATACACCGGCGTGGGCGGCATGCGCCGCTGTTCGATCAGCCGGTTCAGCTCGTAGAGCAGATGCTGCGTGCGTCCCACGCTGAACGCCGGGATGATGAGTTTGGCTTTCTGCTGGTGAATATCCTCGATGAACCCTTTGAGACGGCCGGCCACGTCCTCTTGCGCGGGGTGGTCCCGGTCCGCGTAGGTGCTTTCGATCAGAACCGTGTCCGCGCCCTGCGGGAAATCGTAATCGCGCAGGATCGGCCGGTCGGGCTGGCCCAAGTCGCCGGTGAACAGCAGCCGCCGCGACGACCCGTCGCGCGCCTTCACATCCACCTGCACAAGCGCGGAGCCGAGAATGTGTCCGGCGTTATGCAACAGCAGGGAGACCCCGTCTCCCAGATCGACCTGCCGTTTGAGCGGCTCCGGCTCGAAGCGGGACAGGATGCGGTCCACATCCTCCTGCTCATACAGCGGCTCGAAGAGAACCTTGCCCTGCTGTGCCCGTTTTTTGTTCACGTATTCCAAATCCCGCATCTGCAGGTAGGCGGAGTCGCGCAGCATGATGTCGCACAGGTCGCGCGTGGCCGGAGTGCAATAGACCTTGCCGCGGAACCCGTGCCGTGCCAGGGTCGGCAGGTTGCCGCTGTGGTCAATGTGGGCGTGCGACAGGATCACGGCGTCCAGCGTCCGGGGATCGACCGGCATGTTGCGGTTCTTTTCGAACGCCTCTTTCCGGTGTCCCTGAAACAGGCCGCAGTCCAGCAGGATCCGTTTCCCGTTCGCCTCCACCAGATGCATCGAACCCGTGGTCGTTTGCGCCGCGCCGAAGAACGTGAGTTTCATCATTCCGCTTCCTTTGTATGCCGGTTCTGATTCAGGGCCAGTATACGCCAGTCCCGGCGTTCCCTCCAGCGCAGAAACGACCCTATTGCCCGCCCGCATCCACCACATCCGCGCGGCGCGATGCGGGCGTCACCTCCAGCCCGATGAGGCGCCCATCCCGGATTTCGCCCTGCACCACCGTGTTGTACGGCGCGTGCAGTTTGAAGCGGCAGTCCCACGCCCGCGGCCAGGCGGGGCGCAGCCACAGACGCCGCCCCTCGCTCTGGAGCAGCATCAGTTGCGCGGCGCGCACGAGAACCGCGCCGTGATCCTGATCCGGAATCCAGTCGTAATTCGGCCCCCAGAATGCCGGGAAACGCGAACCCGCATGTTTGCTGCGCGCGCGCCGGACCAGATACGCGCGGGCCGGCTCCGCCTCGCCGAGGGTCGCCATGAACAGCTCATCCTGCCTCCACCCCATCGGCCCCCGGTCCTTGCGGTGTTTCAGCGCCTCACGCCCCAGGGCGGCGTTGGGCTTGTCAAACGCCACGCGCCGGAACGGGAACACGCCGTACAACTCCGGAACCTCGCTGTTGCGTTTCCGCGCGAAGGCGGTGGCGGGCGCCAGCATCGGATTGCCGTCCGGAGAGCGCGCGACCGGCAATTCGGGCGTGCGTTCCCGGACCCGGCGCCAGAACGCGCGGTCGCCTTCCGTCCCCAGTCCCGCGGGCAGCGCCAGCAGCCGCTCCGTGACCGCCTGCAGCCCCGCGACCTCGGGCGCGGGGTTGGTGCACGCCCACCAGGTCTCGAGCGCCTGCGCGGGATGCATGACATAGCGGCCCTCGGCGTCACGCGCGTACCGCTGATCAAAAAAGGTCAGGAATTCGCGAATCGCGGGCAGCGCGGTCCGCGTGAGAAACGGCGTGTCCTGCGTGTGCTCCCAATAGTCCAGCATCAGGAAGGAGAGTTCGAGTGACCCGACCCACTCCCATTTGTGCCATCCGCTGGGCTGGAGTTTGTCCTCACGGCTTTCAAAGGGCTGCCACCCGTACGTTTCCGGAAAGAGGTCGCCCCAGAAATACACGCACTCCGGGAAAAACGCGCCCTCCTGTCCGAGCCAGCGGCGCGTGCGCTCCCGGAAGAGCGGCAGCAATTCCTCGGCGTACATGCGGAAGAGCGGCCGCATCATCTCCGTGTCCCCGGCCGCGCACATCGACAGATACGGCAGGCGCGTGTTCTGCCACCAGTAACCGGGGCCCCAACGGCGGTAGTCCGCATGGCCGGGCGTGTTCGGATGCGAAACGGTGAAGAGCGATCCGTTGAACTTGACCGGATAGCGGCCGCGGCCCGCGCAGGCGGTGATGTAGCGCTGCAGCGCAACCCCGCGGCTCACGGCAAAGGCCTCATCCACAGGCTCCTCGTCCGCATAGGTCTGCGCGTCCGCGGGAAGGCCGTCGAGATAGACGCACGCCGCACCGGACGGGTCGATCGTAAAGGCCGCGTGCTGCCACACGCCCGCGCGCAGCGCGCGCGCATCGCTCCACACCCGGCGGCCGTTGATCAGACGCAGAACCGCGCCGGGATGGGTGTCGAACAAAAACCCGTCAGACTGCCCCGGCGTGCACTGGTCCACGATCCGCATCGGCCGCAGCGCATCGGGTTTGACCCACACCTCCACCGTCAGGCCGTCGGGAAAACTCTTTTCCGCGAAAGCGGGGATCCGGTGCCCCGGCGGAAAGACGCCCGCCAGCGCGCACGGCCGCGCGTCGAGACGCGCGTCCGCGTCGCGCGTCCGGGCCAGCGTGGCGATCTCCTTTGCGGAGAGACGGGCGGCATAGACCGCGCACCGGCCCAACTCGCCGGTGAAGCGTGTGCCGCCCTGCCGGTCCATGCCGATGTGCAACGGGAACCCGTTGGTCGGGATCACGGATTGCGCCGCTTCCCGCCCGGCCGAGGCGGCGGGCGAGATCTCGATCCGGCTGCGCTCCGCGAACGCGGCCCACCAGGCCTCATGCGCGGCGCGGCGCGTTTCCGCCGGAATGCGTGCGGCCCCCTCCGCCAGGGCGCGCGTCTCCGCGATCCACGCCTCCGGCGAGGAGGGGTGCGCGGTGTGGACCGTGATGTCGAACACATGCCGCGTGCCGGCGGCCGAACGCAACGCCGTATCGCTGAGCCGTTCGGGGCGTTCGGCTGTGACCCAGGCGCCGAAGATGCGGTGCAGCAGCGGGTCAACGCGTTTCCAATCCGCCATCCCCTGCACGCGGGCGAGTGCGGACGGCGCGGGCGAGCGCGTGTTGTGATGATACCAGCCGATGGCCTGTCCCACTCCGGCCAGCGTCACATCGGGGTCCGTGACCAGCGGCTCCTTCAGGCCGTGCGTGGTATCGCTCACCTCGGCCCGCGCGATCGACACGGCCTGCGTCCGCCACCCGTCGTTGCGGAGAACCGGCGCGGAGGGCCGCGCGGTTTCAATCTCCACGCACACCCCCGGCCGCAGGGCGTCCACCCAGAGACGCAGGGCGACCCGTTCCGCGTCGCGGCCCCACTCGGCGCACAGCACGCCGGTCCGCACATCCAGACTCTGGCGGAAACCCTGTTCCGGCACCGCCCGCCCCGTGGCCACGGCGAGTCCGCCCACCTTGAGCAGGCGCCCGTTCTCGTCCCACGCGTCGGTGCGTCCGATATACAGGCGGAGTTCGCCGGAAGGCTCGATCCAGGCGTTGACCCCGATCTCGCCATTGCCGAGCGGCATGGAACCCGCGTCGTCCGCGGAGGGCGTACGCCAGACCACCGCATACGGCGAGACCGGCTCCGTCTCCGCGCCGGCCCCGCGCGCCATCACCAGCAGCACGGCCGTCATCCCGCGGCCCCAACGCGTCAAACGTCCCGCATCCCTCATCACGCACCCCCAAGAGCGTTATCACAAAAGATGTAGCCGTTCCGGGTAGGGACGCCTCCCCGAGGCGTCCGCGGACGGTTCGGGGAACCGTCCCTACCGGCAATTGAACCTCGGCTACAAAAGAACGGAAACCGCGATAACGCGGTTTTGGCTGGCCGTACCGTCCGGGGCGGCCGGCTTCAGACGCGGAATTCAGAACAGGTCATCGCCCTCCTCATCCGTCCCGCCGAACCCACTCTCCTCCCCTTCGCCGAAATCCGCATCGCACGCATCCTCATCCCCTTCTTCCTCCTCTTCGCAGGCGAAGAGCCGGCTGCGAAGCGCGCCGGAGCCCTCTTCCGCGGCGTTGAACCGGCAGTCGAACTCATCGCAGGTAAAACAGGCCTTGGGCGTGAACGCCGCGGCCGGGATCTCGCCGTCCAACACCAGCGGGCAGGTTCGCGCGGTCGGGCCGGCGGCCGCGCCGGCCGTTGGCGCCGCGGGCCTCGCGGCGTCAACGGGAGGGCGCGCGCCCGCAGCGGGGGACGGGACACGGGAACCGGCGGCGGGCCGTGCTTGCGCCACGACCGGCGGGGCCGCCGGGCGCCGGACCGCAGGCGCGGCTTTGCGGGATGCCGGTTTCGCGGCGGCCCGCGCCGCGGTTGCGGCCGTTTTTTTCCCGGCCGGTTTCAAGGCTGTCCGTTTGACGGGTCTGTTGCTCGTCGCCATATCGGGAATCCTGCCTTTCCGCGGGTTCAGCCCCGCAACGGCGTCAGGCCTTCTCCACATGCAGGCCGACCGCGTGTCCGTTCAACTCGACCACCGGCCCGCGCGCTTCGGCGAACCGGATGTCCTCACACAGCGTCTCCGCTTTCACATAGTCCGCGTGCCGTTCGATCGCCTCACGCACCTCGGCCCCGCACGCCACCGTAACCCGGATGCGCTGCGTCACCTCGTACTCCGCTTCTTTGCGCAGGTTCTGCACGCGGCTGACCCACTCGCGCGCCAGTCCCTCGCGGATCAGCCCGGGCGTCAGCGCGGTTTCGATCCCGACGATCACCTCGTCCTCGGAAGCCACGACCATCCCCGCCTTGGGGGTGCGCCGCACCACCACGTCCCCGGCGCCCAGCGTCATCGTTTCGCCCCCGACCTCAATCAGGACCTCGCGGCCCGCGGCCAGCGCGGCGGCCTGGGCGGCGGGAAGGCCGGCGATGGCCGCCGCGACCGCCTTCATGCGGGAGCCGACCCGGGGGCCCAACTGACGGAAATCGGCTTTCACCGAGACATCGGCCATGACGGTCTCGTCTTCCCCGTACGCCACGGTCTTGATGTTCAGCTCATCGGTGATCAGATCCTCGTACCCCTGCAGCATCGCGCGGAGACCGGCGTTCCCGGACACCACATGGAGCACCGCGAGCGGCTGCCGGACTTTCAGGTCGTTCTCGGTGCGCAACTGGCGGCCGAGCCGCACCACCTGCTGCACCCGGGCCATCGCGCTTTCCAGCGCCTCATCGCGGCCCGCCGCATACGCCTGTGGGAAATCGCAGAGATGCACCGATTCGGGCATGGAGGCACCGCGCAGGTTGCGGTAGATCGCCTCGCTGATGAACGGCGTGAACGGCGCGGCCACCTGGCAAAGTTGCACCAGCACATAGCGCAGGGTCCGGTAGGCGTGCGTCTTGTCCTCATCGTTCTGCGATTTCCAGAAGCGGCGGCGGCTCCGCCGGATGTACCAGTTGGTCAGATCCTCGACGAACGTGACGAACGGGCGCACGGAGCGCTGCAGGTCGTACCCGTCCATCGCCACGGTCACATCCCGGATCAGCGTCTCGAGCGAGCTGACGATCCACCGGTCCAGCACATTCGGGCTGGCGGGCCGGACCACCTCGGCATCGCCGAACCGGTCGACGTTCGCGTACGTGACGAAAAAACTGTAGGCGTTCCACCACGGGATCAGCAGATCACGCAGAATCTGTTTCACGCCGGTTTCGGAGAAACGCAGGTTTTCGGCGCGCACCACCGGCGAATAAATCATGTAAAGCCGCAGCGCGTCGGCACCGTACGCTTCGAGAATGTGCGCCGGGTCCGGGTAGTTTTTGAGGCGTTTGGACATCTTCTTGCCGTCCTCGGCCAGAACGAGACCGTTGACGACCACGTTCTTGAAGGGCGACTGGTCGAAGAGGCAGGTCCCCAGCACCATCAGCGTGTAGAACCAGCCGCGGGTCTGGTCCAACCCCTCGGCGATGAAATCCGCGGGGAAGAACCGGGAGACGTCCCGGTCACCAACCCCTCCATCCCCCTTCTCCCCGCTTCCTTCCCCGAAAGGATAGTGCTGCTGCGCGTACGGCATGGAACCCGACTCGAACCAGCAGTCAAGCACCTCGGGCGTGCGCCGGTAGACCTTGCCGCCGCGCCGGATCACGATGCGGTCCACGAAATGCTTGTGCAGATCCGTGACGCGCTCCCCGGAGAGGCGTTCCAGTTCCGCCACCGAACCCACGCAGATCTGATCCGCGGGATCGTTCTCGTTGATCCAGACCGGAATGCAGGACCCCCAGAAACGGTTGCGGCTGATGTTCCAGTCGCGCGCCTCGTTCAGCCAGTTGCCGAAACGCTTCTCGCCGACATACTCCGGCATCCAGCGAACCGTGCCGTTGTTGCGCGTCAGCCGCTCATGCAGGTCCTCGACGCGCACGTACCACGCCTCGATGGCGCGGTAGATGAGCGGCGTGTCCGTGCGGTCGCAGAAGGGATAACTGTGCGTCACGGTGGTCTGATGCACCAGTTTGCCCTCACGCTTGAGCCACTTGATCAGATCCTTGTCACAATCCTTGCAGAACCGCCCCTGACACTCGGGCACCGCGTCGGTGAAACAACATGCCGCGTCCAGCGGATCCGCGATGACGGTCAGGCCGGCCTGCTGGCAGACCCGGAAATCGTCCTCGCCGTACGCCGGCGCCATGTGGACCAGCCCGGTCCCGTCCTCCGTGCTCACGAAGCCGTCGGTCAGCACACGGAACGCGCCCGCGGTCCGGTACTCCGCGAAATGGGGGAAAATCGGCTCGTAGGTCCACTCCCGCAACGCCTCGCCCCTGAGGCGCGCCAACACCTCATACGCGCCCGCATCCTTGTAATACGCCGGGAGCCGGGCCTCCGCCAGCACGAAGACGGCGTCATCCTCGCGGTCGCGCACCACCGCGTAGTCGATCTCCGGGCCGGCGCAGATCGCCAGATTCTCGGGCAGGGTCCACGGCGTGGTCGTCCAAATCAGCAGATGGGTCTCGCCCCAGGCGGGCTCGGCGCCCGAGCGCACGCGCACGCGGACGGTCACCGCGGGATCCTGCACGTCCTTGTAGTTACTGCCCGCCTCGAAATTGCTGAGCGGCGTGCTGAGTTTCCAGCTGTACGGCATGATCCGGTAGGATTTATAAATGCGCCCCTGCTCCCAGAGCCGCTTGAACACCCACCAGATGCTCTCCATGAACCCGGGGTCCATGGTTTTGTAATCGTTGTCGAAATCGACCCAGCGTCCCATGCGCGTGACCGTCTTGCGCCACTCCCCGACATACGTGAGCACCATGGAGCGGCACTGCTCGTTAAAGGCGGCGACGCCGAACTCCCGGATCGCCTGCGCGCCGCTGACCCCCAGGGCCTCCTGCGCCAGCGCCTCGATCGGCAGCCCGTGGCAATCCCAGCCGAACCGGCGCTCCACATGGTGGCCGCGCATCGTCTGATACCGCGGCACGATATCCTTGATCGTGCCCGCCAGCAAATGCCCGTAGTGCGGCAACCCGGTCGCGAAGGGCGGACCGTCATAAAAAACATACTCGCGTTGGCCCCGGCGCTGCTCCAAGCTTTTCCGGAAGGTGTCGTGCGATTCCCAAAACGCCAGCATGTCACGTTCCATGCCGGGAAAATCGGCTTTATTCGATACGGGCTCAAACATAAGATTTCACTCATTTCCCCTCTCCGCGCACCACACGGCGCGCGGGAGGTCAAGATGCGCAAAAGTATAAAGGAACCCCCCTGACACGGCAAGGCCGCATAAAAACGACACACGACAAAGGGTATTGCAACTCCTAACTCCTCCCTCCTAAATCCTCCTTACGGTGCGGGTGCGGATTCAACAACGTTGCATCGCACCCGGGGGGGCCATCCGTAATGCCTCAAACGCGATTTGCCCGGATCACCACCACGTCACCGAGACGCGCGGCGGCTTTCTCACAGGTATACATCAGGATCCCCTCAGACTGATAACCCTGATGGATCAACCGGTCGACGAAACCGGGCTTGGACCGGGCAAGATCGGGAATGTTCAACACGCGCTTGGCCTGATCGGAAAAACGAAACCGGTCATCCAAGGATAAGGTACGCAGCGCGTCAAGCACATCCTGCTTTTCGACGCCGTAGTGAAAGTGGGCCGCATAATACGTTTCAGCCAAAACCATATCGCTAACCGCACAGCACCCGCCGGTCTTCCATAACGTCTCAAGTCTGGCGACGGCCTCCGCGGCGAGTCCTTCCGGCTGGCCGGTCAACAAACGAAGCAGGATCGATGTGTCAAGCCCGCAATTCATTGTCCGCCACGCTTCCTCGCCGCCGCCACGCTCGTACGAACCGCATCCATGTCGTGCGGAACAGTGGGGTTGATTTTTCCGCCGAGGCATCCGTACCAGGTCGGCCGTTCCCGCACAGAACGGGCTTCGGCCTTCTGTTCCGGATAATGAACCTCGCCGTTCACCCATCCCGTGAACAGCCGAATGAGCACAGTGCGCATTGTCTCTCCGCACATGGCGCTTCTCGATTTCACCTGCCGATAGAGCGTATCCGGAATGTCGATCGTGGTTCTCATGCGGATAGAAAAGCATATTTATGGTTTTATGTCAAGTCCGAGCCCACACCCTTTTCTTCCGATCATCCCGCCTCGGGCGCGCGCGGTTTTCGCGAGACCGCGCGCCGCAAAGCCAGCAGCAGCACATCCAGCAGCATCCGGCCCCCGCTGGAGAAGATCCGCACCGTCGAGTGTCCGCCATAATCCCAGCTCACCGGAACCTCCACGACCCGGTACCCCAAATCCCGCGCCAACGCGATGATCTCGACATCAAAGGCGAAGCGGTCGATGCGCGAACGGCTGAACACCTCGCGGGCCGCCTCCCGCCGGAACAGTTTGAACCCGCATTGCGTGTCGCGCATGCCGTGGACCCCGGCGAGCCGCACCAGGCGGTTGAAAACCCGGCTCAACACCCTGCGGTGCAGCGGCGGGGGCGTGAGAATATGCGCGCCGCGGACCGCCCGCGACCCGCAGGCGATCGCCGCGCCCGCATCCACCGCCTCCTTCAACCGGACCCACTCTTCCAACGGCGTCGAGAGGTCGGCATCCGACATCAGGATCAGATCGCCCTCCGCCGCCAGCACGCCGGTCCGGACCGCGTAGCCCTTGCCCCGGTTGACCGCGTACCCCAGCAGCCGGATCCGGTCGCTGCCCGAAGCGGCGATGAACTCGCGCGCCACATCCGAACACCGGTCGGGCGAACCGTCATCCACCAGGATCGCGTCAACCGTCACCTCGGCGGTGTCGCGGATGAACGCCGCGACCCGTTCCAGCGTCCCCCTCAACCGCCGGTGTTCCCGATAGACCGGTATGACGAGTGTTAACCGCATGCCTCCCCTTCCCCTTGGATCGTTGCGCGTCGCGCGCGGAACGTCCCGTTGCCCCCCGTTTGTTCACGGCGCTGCCGCGCGGCGGGCTGATCCCAACCTTTCCGTCACCCGCCCGCGAGCAGCGCGAACGCCTCGTGACCGGTTTTCGCGGCCAACAACCCGTCCAGCGTCCGGCCGGTCAAGTGCTGCCGCAGCTCGGCCTCCGCCTCGGCGTAGGCAACGGCCTCGGATTCCGGATACAGCACCATCACCCACACGCGCGGACCTCCGCCGGGAGCGCGCGCCGCGGGAGCGATCCCCACCGCCGCGACCATGCGGTCGACATGCCCCGTCCGCACCGGGAACACCGCGACCTCCCCGCCGATCCAAACCGGCGGCGTCTCCGCGCAGCGGCGGATGTCCGCCAGCGCCTCCGGCAGCGCGTTGACCGCGCCGCTGCGCGCGCAGAGCGCCAACAGCAGGGCGAGCCCCTGCTGCCGGTCCTCCGCATCGAAATCGAGGGCGACGCTCTGCCAGCGGAGGCAGCGCGCCAGAATCGTCTGCCGCGCGCCGGCGGCCGCGCCGGCACGGCCGCCGGTGAGCGCCGCGTACATGTCGTCCGGCGTCTCGCACGCCAGCAGGGCGGCGCGTCCGCGCCCGTCCAGCAGCCGGCACAGGTGCGCGATTACCTGCAACTGCGGCGCCGCCGCCTGTTCGGGAGCCAGCACCAGCGCCACGATACGGGCAGGGCGGCCGTCCAGAGTGTCATACGCCAGGCCCTCTTTCTTCAGGCCGACCGCGCACACCAGGCGCGTTACGGCATCCGTGCGGGCGTGCGGCAGGGCCACCCCGTGCTCCAGGCCCGTGGAGAGATTCTGCTCGCGATCCAAAACCGCCTGCAGCGCGCGGTCCCGGTCCGTGACCAGTCCGCTCTCACACAACAGGTTGACGAGTTCGGCGACCGCGCCCGCCGGGGTGGAGGCCAGCAGCCGCGGACGGCAGGTCTCGGGAAACAGGCGGTTCCGCAGCACACCCGCGGTTCCGGCCGCGGCCGCCTCCGGCGCCTGCATATTTTTCCTCAGCAGCACGTCATCCAGCGGTCGCCGCAGTGCGCGGAGGCTCCCCTCGATGTCGGAAAGCGCCTCAAGCATCACCGTATTCACCAGCGCGCGCTCGCGTTCGCCGCACTCGAACGCGATCTCCCCGTCGCGGCTCTGGAGATGAATCACCTGGGTCTCGCGGCTGATGCGGTAGAGCATGTGGTGCCGGTTCAGCACCTGCGCGTAAAAGCCCTCATCCTCGAACAGTTCGACAACCCGGTTCGCCATGAGCTGCGCCGCCTGCCGCGAAGAAAAACGGAACGCCAGCCGCGCCGGTTCCGGCCCGCTTCCGCCGCCCGCCCCGCCGCAGCCGTCCCGGCCCCAAACCCGGTCGGAGAGGAACGGCAGGGCCACGCAGGAGCTGAGGATCAGAAACACGGCGCAGAACAGCAGGCCCTGGGGCAGCGCGATCAGGCCGCCGACCGCCGCCAGCAGCGCCAGCGAAAGCTCAGCGCGCGGCAGGGTCAGGATCCCCGCGCGCAGCGACGCCGCGACGCCCAGCCGCGCCAGCGACGCCCCGGCCGCGCCTCCGGCCAGATTGGCCGCCAACACCGCCGCCGCCAACAGCACCGACGTGCCGAGCACCGTCTCATTCGCCAAAAGATTCGGATTGAGACGCATGCCCAGCGAGGCAAAGCAGGCCGGCATCAGCGTCAGGCTCACGAAATCGAGGCGCTCGCGGATCTCATGCCGGACATCCATCGCGGAAAAGGCCACGCCCATCATATACGCGCCGGAGACGACCGGCAGTCCGCAGGCGCCGATCACCCCGCCCGCGATCAGCAGGCCGGCAGCGGAAACCGCGAACGGCTGACCGTAATTCCTCTCCCGCACGGCCAGCGCATTCATGCGGCGGGCAAGCGGGATGCCCAGCAGCAGCACGGTCCCCAACCCGATCGCCGCGCGCCACGCCACTGCCGCGACCCGCGCGGCGGAAAGCCCGCCCGTCCCGCCTCCCGCGCCGCTGACGCCCGCGACCACGGTGAACACGATCAGCCCGAGCACATTCCCGGCCATGGCCGCTGTCAGCGCCAGGGTGCCCACCGGCGATTCCAGACGTTTGCGGGCCGCCAGCAGGCGCGCCAGAAATCCGACGGATGTGACGGAAACCGGGACGGCGCAGAGCAGCAGCGCGGACGTGTGCCACGGCTGCGCCGGACCCAGCAGCGCCGGCGCGGCCCGGACCAGCAGCGCGAACCCCGCGCCGAACGCGAACAGGAAGCCGCACACGCCCGCCAGTACCCCGCCCGCCGACAGGCGCCGCATCTGACGCAGGTCCGTATCGAGCCCGGCCAGAAAAAAGAAGACCGCGAGGGTCACGGCCATCAATCCCTGCCCGCCCCCGCCCCACACCGACAGAAACGCCTCCGCATCCCCCATCAGCCCGCGCGGGAAAAAGGGCAGCGCCACCCCGCCGAGCAGATACGGCCCCACCACCATTCCGGCTGCGACCTCGCCGAGCACCATCGGGAGACGCCCCCGCTCAAACAGGATCCCGCCCAGTTTGGCCGCGAAGACCAGCACCCCGAGTTGCAGAATAAAGCGGGCCGCGGCATCCGTCGCGGAGGCCGGCGCGTCGCCGCCGCCGGCCCAGACGGACACGGGCATCGCCGCCACCGCCAGTGCCGCCGCCCGTCTGATCCCGCGTGTGACCATTGCCGCCTCCGTCCGTGGTTATGCGCCCTGCCGGTTGATCCGCGCCGCGGCAACCCCCGCGCCGAATCCGTTGTCGATGTTCACGACTGTGACCCCGGCCGCACAGGAGTTGAGCATGCCGAGCAGCGCGGCAAGCCCCTGGAAACTCGCCCCGTACCCGATGCTCGTCGGCACCGCGATCACCGGGCGGTCCGTGAGCCCGCCGACCACCGAAGGCAGCGCGCCTTCCATCCCAGCCACCACCACCACCGCGCGCGCGTCCCCGAAGCGGTCGATCCGCGAGAGCAGCCGGTGCAGGCCGGCCACACCCACATCATAGACGCGCTCGATCCGCGCGCCCAGGCGTTCGGCGGTGATCGCGGCCTCTTCCGCCACCGGCAGGTCCGAGGTGCCCGCGCAGAGCACCGCCACCTTGCCTTCCGGCCGCGGCAGCGGCGCGACATCGCGGGTCAGGATGCGCGCCTCTTCGCAATAGACAGCGTCCGGAATCTCCGCCCGCACGGCCTCCGCCTGTTCGGGCGAAACGCGCGTGGCAAAGGCGTTCTGCCCCGCCTCATTCAGCGCCCGCATGATCGCGGCGATCTGCCCCGCGGTTTTACCCGATCCGAAAATCACCTCGGGCATCCCCAACCGCCGCTGACGGTCGAAATCCGGTTTCGCGAAGTGAAGGTCTTCGGACATGGGTTACACCAATAACGCCTCGTCGAGTTTCGCCCGCACCTGCTCCAGCGTGAGGCGCTCCTGCAGCATGGTATCGCGGTCGCGGATTGTGACCGTGCCGTCTTCGAGGGTCTGGAAATCGACGGTCACGCACCAGGGCGTGCCGATCTCGTCCTGGCGGCGGTAGCGTCGGCCGATCGCGCCGCCCTCGTCCCAGAACGCGGCGTAACGGCGGCGCAGGTCTTCGAAAATCCCGCGGGCTTTGTTGTAGACCTCCGGCTTGTTCTTCACGAGCGGGAAGACGGCGACCTTGACCGGCGCGATGCGCGGGCTGAAGCGCATCACGATGCGGGTCTCCTCCTTGCCCTTCTCGTCGGTCAGCTTCTCCTCCGCATAGGCGTTGCAGAGCAGCGCGAGCATCATGCGGTCCACCCCGGCCGAGGGCTCGATCACGTGCGGCACGTACTTGCCCTCGAAAAGTTTGGCCACAAAGGCGCGGGCCGCGGCCTCGTCCTTGCCCCGCGCGCGCCACGCCGCCGCGACCCGGTCGGCGAAGGCGGCTTTGGCGGCTTCATCGAGCTTCGCGGCCGCGAGCTTGAGCGGCTCGTCGAAGACCTCCATGCTTTTGCCGCTGTGCTTCTGGTGCTGCGAGAGGTCGAAGTCCGAGCGCGCCGCGATGCCCTCCAGTTCCTGCACGCCGAAGGGGAAGCGGTATTCGATATCCACGCAGGCGCGCGCGTAGTGGGCCAGCTCCTCGGGCTTCTGCCAGTACTCGACGAACGAGTCCCGGGGCAGGCCGCAGGCCACGATCCAGTCCTTGCGCCGCTCGACCCAGTATTTGTGCCACACCTCCCAGCCCCATGAATCCTGCGGCGCGGAGAGGTCGGGGTTGTCGGCCAAAGCGGTGACGCGGCCGCAGATCAGTTCGACCGCCTCGTCGGGCCGGATGAAAAACTCCAGCTCCATCTGCTCGAATTCGCGCGAGCGGAACGTGTAGTTGCGCGGCGTGACTTCGTTGCGGAACGACTTGCCCATCTGCGCGATGCCGAACGGCACCTGCTGACGGCTCGTGGCCAGCACGTTCTGAAACTGCGCGAAGATCGCCTGCGCGGTCTCGGGCCGCAGGTAGGCGACGTTGGCGGGATCGTCCACCGGGCCGACCACGGTCTTGAACATCAGGTTGAACGGGCGCGGCTCGGTCAGCTCGCCGCCGCAATAGGGGCAGGGGACCACCGCGGGCTGCGGGGCCTTGGCGTTGGCCAGCAGCGTGTAGAGGGCGCGCGCGGCGGCGTACGGCGCGGGATCGGCCTTGATCGTCTCATAGGCGGCGGTCAGCGCGTCCGCGTCGAGCACGGCCGCCAGGTTCGGGGCGAGCCCTTTTGCCTTGCCTTTGCACCAGCCCGCGACCTGGGCCGCGTCCGCGCCGCCCTCCAGCAGCGCCTGCAGGCTCTGCCCGATCACGCCGTCCGCCAGGATGTCCCACACCTGGTCGGCGCGCATCAGCTTTTTGCAGGCGCGGCAGGTGCACATGGGGTCGGAGAAGGTGTCGAGATGGCCCGAGGCTTTCCAGATCGCCGGATGCATGATGATCGTGGCGTCGAGTCCCGCCACATCCTCGCGGTTGCGCACCGTGGCCTTCCACCAGTCCTCCTTGATGTTCCGCTTCATCTCACAGCCCAGCGGACCGTAATCCCAAAACCCGTTGATGCCCCCGTACACCTCGGAACTGTGGAAAATGAAGCCGCGGCGTTTGCACAACGAGGCGATGACATCCAGACTGCTTGTGTTCGACATACCCATCCTTCACTTGCGTGGTCGCACAATCATGCGCTTATGAGGCCGGCATCTTCGCCCAAAACCGCCCCGGTCGGCAAGGGAAATGTTCTCATGATTACCGGAAGCAAAACAAAAACGGGTATCGGAATCGGGGCCGGGAACCCTTTTGTTTGACGATACCGATGCCGATCCCGACGCCGGGTGTTCCGTTTCCGCGAAACGGATCCCCGCCCTTTCTGCCCGCTTGCCAGACCGGTGGCGTTTTGCGACACTGTCTTCAATCAAAACGTACACCTTGGGAGGCAATCACATGATGAGCATCACACGACATGTCCTGTGCGCGGGAATCCTTTCGGCGGCCTGCTGCCTTGCGGCGGAGGAGGGCTGGACCCCGTTGTTCAACGGCAAAGACCTGGACGGCTGGATCCCGAAAATCAAGGGGTATCCCGCAGGCGAGAATTTCGCCAACACCTTCCGCGTGGAGGACGGCATGATCAAGGTGCGCTACGACGGGTACGGCGGCGCGTTCCAAAACCGTTTCGGACACCTTTTTTATAAAGCCCCGTTCTCCCACTACATCCTGCGCATCGAATACCGGTTTGTGGGGGAGCAGTTGCCGGACGGCGCCGGGTGGGCCAAACGCAACAGCGGCGCGATGATCCACGGACAGACGCCGGAGAGCATGGGCGTGAACCAGTCGTTCCCCGTGTCGATCGAGGTCCAGTTCCTGGGCGGCCTGGGCAGCGGCAACCGTACCACCGCCAACCTCTGCACCCCCGGCACGAACGTCGAAAAGGACGGCAAACTCTACACGCCCCACGGGCTCAGCGCCAAATCCAAGACGTATCACGGCGACCAGTGGGTGACGGTTGAGATCGAGGCGCGCGGCAGCGACACCATCATCCACCGCATCGGGGGCGAGACGGTCCTGCAGTATGACAAACCGCAGTACGACCCCAAAGACGGCACGGCCAAGCGCCTGATCGAGGCGAACGGCGGCAAGCTCCTGATCGAGGGCGGGACGATCTCGCTCCAGTCGGAGAGCCATCCCGTCGACTTCCGCAAAGTCGAGATCAAGGTGCTGAAGCCGTAAGGCCTTTCTTCCCGCGTTCGCCAGCGTGCTTTTTCTCGCGTGCGCCGTTCCGCGCCTCATTGCCATTGAGGCGCGCGACCTTCCCGCCAGACACGATGGGTGCTGTCGCTGGACCTGAAGGCGGCGCACGCCTCGCTGCCCAACCCGCCGCGACCGTTCCGGCTCCGTAACCGCCGCTCAATCCGCGAACAGCGCGTCCACGCGCCGCAACAGCTCCTCGCGGGTTTCGACGCGCAGCACCGGGCACGGCAGGCTCTTGCGGAACGTGGCGCCATACGGCTTGGTCACCACACGCGGATCCGCGATGATGACCACGCCCCGGTCCGCCCGGGTGCGGATCAGGCGGCCGAAACCCTGCCGGAAGCGGATCACGGCCTGCGGCAGCGAGAACTCGCGGAAGGCGCTGCCCCCCGCATCTTCGATCTGTTCGCAGCGCGCTTCGACGATCGGGTCGTTGACGGCCGCGAAGGGCAGCCGCGCCATGACCACGCAGCTCAGCGCCTCCCCCGCCACATCGACTCCCTCCCAGAACGAATGCGTGCCGAGCAGGACGCACCCTCCGCCGGCGCGGAAGATCCGCGTGATCTGATCGCGCGACCCGTTGGCGCCGTGCACCAGCAGCCGGATGCCGGCCTCCTGCAGCGGCTCCTCCAGCAGCCGCGCGACCCGGTTCATCATCTCATAGCTGGTGAACAGACCCATCGCCCGCCCGCGCGTCCGCGTGAACACGTCCAGCATCAGACCGCTGAGCTGCTCGGCATAGGCGCCGCCCGCGAGCCCCGTGGGTTCGGGCAGGAAAAACGGCGCCAGCGCCGCGCACTGCGTCAGGTAATCGAACGGGCTCGCCGCCACACAGGTCAGGAGCCGATCGGGCTCGAGCCGGTCGATCCCCAAGCGTCGGCTGATGTACCCGAACGAACTTCCCACGCGCAGCGTGGCCGAACAGAACACCACGGTGGCCTTCCGGCGGTAGAGCATCTCAGCCAGCGCCTCGCCGATGCGGAGCGGCGCGGCGTAGAGATGGGCGGTCCCCGCGCTGCGGCTCGGCGGTTCGGCCCAAAAGACGTGTTCCGCGTCATTCGCGGCCAGAACGAAATCCAGATCAGTCGCATAGGTCCGGAGCGACGCCGCCGCGCCTTCGACGTTCGCCGCCTGATCGTCATACAGTGCGAGTTCGCCCTCCGCCGCCTGCCGCAACGCCTCCCCCAGGGCCAGCAGCAGACCGGAGGCTTCGGCGATCGCGCGCTTCAATCCGATACGGTGCGTTTGGACACCGCCCTCATCCCATGTGTCCGGACAGGGCGCGAACCGCTTGTCGCGGAAAATCTCGCGGCGGAAGCCGGAGGGAAACGCGACGCCGCATGCGGGCTTTGCGGAATTTCCCGCCGCGAGGTCCGGATCGGCCGCCGGCCAAGCCGCCGCAGCGGGCCCGCCGGAGGGCACGCAACGGAAACGCACCGGACCGTGTTCCGGCTGGATCAGGCCGTAGAGCGACTCGAACAGCCGCCGGGCCGCGGTCTGGACCTCATCGAGCGCGCTGCGGATCTCCCGGATTTGTCGCCGCAGCGCTTGGGCGCATTCCGGGTCCGCGGTCACCGCGCCTTTCTCCAGATGGTTGCGCAGCACCTCCAGCACGCCCCCGGCCCGCCGGCCCCGGCCCCGGCTCAGCCGGCGCAGCATTTGGCTGAGGCGCGTTTGCGTGATCTCCGTGGAGAGGTGGCGCGTCGCGGCCTCCTCCAGGTTGTGGGCCTCGTCAAACACGATCTGGGCATGCGGGGGCAGGGCGGTGCCGGGCGCCTGCGATTCCGCGAACACCAGCGCGTGATTCGCGATCACCACATGCGCCGCCGCGGCGCGCGCGCGGGCCTTCTGCAGAAAACAGCGACGGCTGTAGCGGCAGGCGCGGCCCGGACACTCCTCGGCGGTGGAGGCCAGTTTCGCGAGGAACCCGGCATCGGCGCGTCCCGAACCCGCAAAGGTGTCGAGATCGCCGTCCGGCGTCTGCGCGGCCCAGGCGAGCGCGTGCGCGAAATGGCGCAATTCGGGACGCTCGAGTTCATACTGGCTCTGCTCCAGCAGGATCGCGAGCCGCCGCAGACAGAAGTAATTTGACCGCCCCTTGACCACCGCCACGCGCAGGGCGGCGCGCCCGCCGGGGCAGACCGCCTCGCGGACCCGCGGCAAGTCTTTCTCGACCAGTTGGGCCTGCAGATTCCGCGTGTTGGTGCTGACCACCACCGGCACATCGTTGAGCAGCGCCCAGGCTGCGGCCGGAATCAGATACGCCAGGCTTTTCCCGACACCCGTGCCGGCCTCGACCAGCAGGTGGCGCCCCTCGTTGAAGGCGCGCGTGACCGCGCGCAACATCTCGACCTGTCCCGCGCGCGGCTCATAGCCGGGCATGAGGCGCGCGAACGCGCCGCCGGGAAGCAGGTGCGCCGCCATGTCCGCGACCTCCAGCGGCGAGCAGTCGGCATGCGCCGGCAGGGTGCGGCGCTCGCCCCGGCGCGCCTCCGGGGCGAAAGTCTCGATCCAGGGCCCGCATCCCGCGCCGGCGTGACGGACACAAGCCGCGAAGTGGCCGAAGACGCGCGCCAACCCGCGCTCATCGAGATCGCGCAGGATCCCCTCGATCGTCTCCAGCGCCCACAGGGGCATCGCGTTCAGGCGCCCCGCCACGGCCTGCCACAGCGCCCCGATCGCCGCGCCGGTGTGCGGTCCCTGGCGCATCCGCGCGGCCGCCTGCTCTGCGAGCGTGTCCGGAAAGGCGAACGCGTGCAAAACCAGCACATCGGCCGCCCACGCCCCCTCCTGCGGCAGCACCCCCTCAAACGCGGCCGGATCCTGCGTGACGTACACCGTCTCCCCGCCGTCGCGCCGGTCCGCGGCGGGAAAGAGATCGAAGGCCGGCGGCCGGCCGGGGTGTCGCGTGACCCAAACTGTGCGGAAGCTCAGCATGCGCGCCGAACCGGAAATCCGGCCTCACTTCCCCATGTCGAAGAGCTTCAGGCAGCGCCGGAAATCGGCGGGCAGCGGGCTGTGCGCCCGCAGGGTCTCGCCCGGCCGCACCGGGTGCGGCAACTCAAGCCCCGATGCGTGGAGCATCAGGCGCGGCACGGTCAGCAGACGCGGATCCCGCGCGACCTTCACCCCGTGCTCGCGGTCGCCCAGCACGGGATGACGGATCGCGGCCAGATGCCGCCGGATCTGGTGGGTGCGCCCCGTTTCGATCCGCACCTTCAGGAAACTCGCGTCGCGGGAGAGCATGATCCGCTGGATGTGGCTGACCGCGCGCTCGCCGTCCAGTTCCTGGTCCACGGTCGAGGCATTCCGTTCGTAGCGCCCGGAAACGATGGTCTGGTATTGCTTGGTCACCCGCCGCGTCTTGAACAGCGCCACCGCGGCATCGAAGGCCTCCGGCGTCTTGGCGCACAGCAGACAGCCGGTGGTGTCCCGGTCGAGCCGGTGGACCGCCTTCAGCTCCGCGATCCCCGTCTGCGCGCGCAGCCGCTCCTCCACGCTTCCCGCGCCGACCGTCAGCAGACCGGAGGGCTTGTCCGCCACCGCGTACTCCGCATCCTCGACCAGCAGGCGGATTCTCGGCACCGCGACCGGCCCCGCGTCCCGCGCGCCCTTGCGCAGCGTCGCGGCCGGCAGCTCCACCGTATCGCCCTGGTGCAGCGCATGGTGGGCCATCCACACACAGCGCCGGTTCACCCACACCACGCGCTCGTCCAGCAGGGCTTTCACCGCCCGTCGGGAGCGCGAAAGCTTCCCGGCGAGAAAAACCTGGATCGATTGGCCCGACTCGATTTTGGACACCACAAACGACAACACATCCGCCCGGCTCATAACACCCGCTCTTTCCGCTTCCGCGCCCGTTCACACCTGCAGAAGCGAACCCACCACCCCTGCCACCGTATCCCGTCCCCAGCGATCCGGGCCCATCTGAACCTCCAGATCGATCCGCCCGTTCTCCTCCGCGTCCGCCACCACCCGGCAGGTCACCGGTTCGCCGTTCAACGCGCGGTCGAAAAGCTCCGGCAGCGGCTCATCCGGCATCAGGGCATCGAACGGCCGTCCCAACGCCTCGCTCTCCTCCCGCAGATCGAACATCTCCAGAAAGGCCCGGTTGACACACCGGAACAGCCGCTCCCGATCACACACAAAACACGCGCTCTGCGCGTTCTCGAACGCATTCGCCATGCTGCGCAGGGTCTGCCACTGCTTGCGCCGGCGCTCCGTGTTGCGGACCGTAAACACCAGATCGCCGTTGTTGATCAGATCCATCACGCTGATGGTCACTTCCGCCGCGAACACGGTTCCGTCCTGACGCTGGCACTTGGCGTCGAGCATGATGTGGCGCGCCTCATCGATCCCTTTGCGGATCCGCCCGACCATCTGCGGGGTGACGCCGGGAATGAGCAGAGCCACCGGCTTGTCCCAAACCTCCTCCGGCTTGACTTGGAAATACTCGGTCGCGCGCGGATTGAGCTCGATCACATGCCCGTTCGGATCCGTGACCAGCAATGCGTCATACATGCCGGTAATGAGTTGGCGGTAAAGTGATTTGTGATCCCGCATCGCGCAAACGGATGTCATGTGTCCCACCCCTTTCCAGCACCTGCCGCACACGGTTACACCGTGCGGAACACGTTCGCAACAACGCGGTTACTATGACAGGTTATTCCGCTTTCCGCAATTCCTGTTTTCACGAAATATGGACTCGCCTTACCCTGCCCGGCGTATTATCATGCTCTCACCATTTGCGGGAGGGAGTATGGACGAGCGGCTTGAAGAAACCACCTTCATTTCATTCATTTGTGAGGCGTGCAATCAGGAGATCGAGGCGCCGGCGGATCTTGCGGGCCGTGAAACCGAGTGCCCGGCCTGCGGCGTGACCCTCACGGTGCCGTACGTCTCCACGCCCGGGACCCTCTGGGGCGGCCCCCTCGAAAATACGGCCGGCCCCACTCCCGCGCAGGCGGAGGCCATGAAGAGCCGGACGATCCGCATCGAACTGCCGGACAGTTGGTGACCGTCCCATGCCCCGCATCCTGTTCATCTCCCCGAAGCCCTATTCCCCCTGGGAGGGCGCCAGCCACCGGACGCGCCACACGCTCGAAGCCCAAATTGCCCTGGGGTATGAGGTCGACCTGCTCACCCCGCCGGAAGGCCCAACGCCTGCCGTTTCCGCCGCCGTCACCGCCGTGCCCCTGCCGCGCCTCCCGTTCTGCCGGCGCGCGCCCGAAAACCCCACGCTTCTGCGCCTCGCGCTGGACCTGCTCGCGTTGCTCAAGGCCCTCTGGGTTGCGGGAAACACGCGTTATGCGCTGATCCACGGGGCGGACGGCGGCGTCATCGTCGCCTGGGCCGCGGCGCGCCTGACGCGCCTCCCCTGCATCGTGGAACTGCGGGACGACCCCGCGCCGGGCCCCACGCGCGGCCTTGCCGCCGCGCTCTACCGGCGGCTGGAGCGCAAGGCGCTGCGGCAGGCGGATGCGGTCATCGGCCATGACGCGGCGGCGGTCGCGCGGCTGGCGGACCTGGGCTGCCGCAGCCGCGCGTGCGTGATCGCCGACATCCCGGCCGCAACCGAGGCGGTGACCGCGCCTGCCCGCAATCTGGCGAAAGCGCGCTACCGGACCGTGACCGATCAGGACCTGGTCACCTGCGTCGCCTCCTACACCCGTTTTCAGGGACTCGACCTCTTTTTCAACGCGCTCCCGCGCCTGCTGGCGGAACTGCCCCGCACGCGCTGCGTGGTCGTCGGCGGCTGCCCGGAGGAGATCGCGCGGATGCGCGAGGCCCTCGACCGGGCGGGCATCCGCGATGCCGTGACCTTCCCCGGCCGGCTGGCCACCGGCGAGCTGACCGCGCTGCTCGCGGTTTCGGACGCGCTGGTCTCGCCCCGGCGCGCCGGCAACGCGGCACCCATCAAAGTCCTCGACTACCTCCTCTCCGGCACGCCCATCGTGGCGGTCGACACCCCCGCCAACCGCGCCATCCTCTCGCCGGAAAACGCCGTGATCACCCCTGCCACGCCGGAGGCGCTGGCGGACGGACTCATTCGCCTGCTGCGCACGCCCGGACTCCGCACGGAACTCGGACTCAAGGGCCCCGAGACCCTCCGCCGCGAGAACCGCACGCCAGAGGCGTTCCGCGCGGCCCTGGCGCGCTGCTATACCTACGCGCTCTCCCGGTCGGAGGCGGAGTGAGATGGCGGCGCGCCGCCTCCTTGGTTTCGCGCGTTCCCTCGCGGCGTGGCTCGCGCTGCTTCTGCTGGCGGCGCTGCTCGCGGCCGACGCGCTCGTCCACCTGCCGCGTCCCCGCCGGCAACGCCTGCTGCAAACCATTCCGGATGCCGCGGCCCGCGCGCTCACCCGCGTGGGCCACGCCGCGGCCGATATCACCGACGGACTCGGCTGGACCGGCCGCGACGCCGCGGCCGTCCTGCCGCAACCCGCGGACACCAACCGGCTGACCCGCGCGGGTCCGCCGCGCCGCCTGCCCGCCTGCACCGCGCCGGATGATCTGATCGTGCTCGGCAAAACCGGGTTCACGATCGGCTATTCGCCCGCGTGGCGCCACCCAGTGTGGGTCGCCTACCGGGCCGACCCCGCGCGCGCGAACCCGCTGCCGCCGCGGCCCTCCGGATTCAAACCCGACCCCGCGGCGCCGCGTTCACCCCAACACCGGGAGTACTCCCGCAGCGGATACAACCGCGGCCATATGGTCCCCAACCGCGTGATCGCCACGCGTCACGGGCCGGCCGCGCAGGCGCAGACCTTCCTCACCTCGAACATCTGCCCGCAGCGCGCCTCCCTCAACCAGGGGCCGTGGGGCAATCTGGAGTTCCGCATCGCGGAACTCTGGCCCGCGCGGTACGGACCGGTCTGGGTTCTGGCCGGCGCGGTGCCAGCGCCCGCGGCGCAACGGCTGCCCTCCGGCATCCATGTGCCCGCCGCCTTTTATCAGATCGTGGTGGCCCAGCCGCGGGACGGGCCGCTTCGCGCGTTCGCGGTGTATATGCCGCAGCATGTCCGGCGCCGCACCCCGGTCCGTTCCCTGCTGCTCTCAATCGACGAACTGGAGGCGCTGACCGGGTTCGATTTCCTCTCCGAGCTGCCGGACGAAGCCGAAACCGCGCTCGAAGCCGCGACGCCCACGCGCCTCTGGCCCGTGGGAATCGCCGGCACCTTCCAACTGCTGCGCGAACGCTTCCGCCGCTACCCCGTAAAGCGCGGTCAGAGAGCGCGCTCATAAACGCGCACGTAATCGATCACATACGCCTGGGGCAGCATGGCGTCATCGATCCCCTGCTGCCCGCCCCACCCCCCACCGATCGCCAGGTTGATGAGCAGGTAGTGCGGTTTGCGGAACGGGTTGTCCTCCCCGGCGCCCGCCTTGTCGAGCGGGAACCGGTGATAGAGCGTATCGTCATAGTAGAAATCCATGCGGTCCGCGAACCGCTCCACCACATAGAGGTGGAAGTCATCCGACGGCTTCTGGTCATGCAGTTTGCCGCCCGAGGAGGCGCGCTTGCCTCCGGCCGCGTCGAACCAGTGCGCGTTGGCGTGGACCGTGGCGGGCTCATGCCCCACGAACTCCATGATGTCGATCTCGCCGCAACGCGGCCAGCCGATGGATCGGAATGAGGTTCCGAGCATCCAGATCGCGGGCCACATGCCGCGCCCGCGCGGCAGCTTCGCGCGCACCTCCACACGCCCGTAGGTCATCGCGAACCGCCCCTCGGTAGTCAGGCTGGCCGACGTGTAGGCCGCCGTTTCCGCCTCGCGCCAATCCGCGGATCCAGGCTTGTGCCCGGGATTGGCGAAGGTCTCCTTGCGGCCCTCGATCCTCAGGCACCCGTTCTCGACCCGCGCGTTCTCCCGGCGCGCCGCGGTGTAAAACTGCGCCTCCCGGTTGCGGACAAACCCCTTCTCATACGTCCACTTGGCCGGGTCCGGCAGCCCGGGCCGGTCAAACTCATCCGACCACACCAGCCGCCACCCCCCGCGCTCCGCCGCGCCCGCGCCGCACACCAGCGCGCCCACCACACCCAACACACACACTGTCCGCATCCCCTCCCCCTTCCCGCCGCCTCACGGCGACACCTTTTTCCGCTTGCCAACAAGCGGCGATCACACGCGTCTTCCAACATACTGAGGTCACTTCAGCAGCGTCGCGAGCTCCTGTTCGCTCACCGGCACGTCCGGCCGGAACGTCGGTCCGGCCATGTAGTCCAGCAGGCTGCGGCGCAACTGCCGCGCGACCGGACGGCTCTCCAAACCGTCGGCGATGTCCACCGAGCAAACCAGCAGGCGGCCCGGACCAACCTTCGCTTCGAAAACCAGCGCCAGCCGCCGATTTTCGGTGTAGGAATCGATCACGGCGACACAGGGACGCAACGCCTGCGGCAGCCCGTCAAGCCGCATGACCGGCGAGCGCAGCACCGGGTCCCACCACTGCCAGTCGGAGTGGAAGTCCGTCGGGAAACCGGCAAGCGCAGGATCGGCGGAATTGACCAGCAGCCCCATGGTTTTGGAGACTTGGGTGTGTTTCATCTGCACGTTCCAGAAGACCGGGGTGAAGGTGCCGGGAACCGGGTCTTTCAGCGCCTCGGCCTTCGGCAGCAGCAGGACCGCGCCGCCCTGCCGCAACGCGTCACGTGCCGCAGCGTCCCACCGCATGGCGACCTGCACACCACCCGGAATGTCGGCCGGGACCTTCGACGGGTAGACCCAGAGGTTCCACGCGTTGGCGTTCGTGCCGGCCCGCTCGACTCGCAGGACGACCTTGTCCGCGGCGGTGACGGCCGAGAGCGCCGCCTTGACCGTGCCGGCGGTACCCACGTCGCCCCGCGCGACGCTCGTGGCCGCCAGGAGCCCCTGGCCGTACAGCCGCCCATCGGTTCCCTGGAGCGACCACGACGTGGCGCCGTGGGAAACGCCCTCGCCGTAATTGGCCACGTCGATCCGCACTTCCAGTGTCTCATTGTTCGTCCACACGCGCTTGAGGAGCCGCGCCAGCAACACGACGGGCGAACAGAAACCGCGGAACTGCGCGGGCGTGATCAGCCCTTTCGACTCCCACAGCGCGCTGAGGATACCGACGGTCGAGGTGCCTTGGCCGGGGTAGTCGTGGATGTCCAGCAGCTCGAATCCGCCCAACCCGGGCGTGCGCAAGGCCGACTCGATCTCCTCCTTGTACAAGGCCAGCGCAAGCATCCCCGACGCGCGCGTGAAGTCGCCCGACCATTCGAGCAGTCCCTTCGCCCGCAGGCGTTCGCGGATCTCCACAAAGTTGTCCGCGCGCTGCGCGCCGTGGTAGCGGGTGATCTCGCGGAGATCGGGGTAGACCGCCCACTGCCCGACCTCATGCGTCAGCAGGGGCCGGTCGAGGCCCTCCAGCGAGGGGCCGTAATCGAACACCGTCTCCGGCGGCCGCGTGTTGAAGCGCGACGTGTCGATGACCCGCCCGCCGCCCCACCGGATGCCGCACAGCGGCTCTTTCCCGGAAACCGGCCAGGCGCTCACGTAGAAATCGTCGATCCGCGCGGGCGCGTCCGACCGGTACGGATGGGTGGTGGAAGTGTAAAGGTGGCGCGGATCGACCGTTTGGCCGAAGCGCACCTTTTTGGCCAGCACCTCCTGATGCTTCGCCAGAAACTCGGATTTGGCGCCTGCGACCAACTGTTCGTTGCCCATGGAGACGAGGAGCAGCGACGGGTGGTTGCCGTATGTTTTCAAAAGGTTCGCCAGTTCGGCGCTGAGAAAATCCTCGACGCTCTTGGCCTCGTCCTTCGAGGGGCAGGAAGTGCCCGGGACCTCCACCTGGAGATAGAAGCCCAACTCGTCCGCCGCCGTGAACGCCGCGTCGGGCGGGGTGCAGGAATGGAAGCGGAACAGGTTCAGCCCATAGGTCTTGGCGATGCCGATCACCTTACGCCACGATGCCACGTCGACGGGAGGGTGTCCGGTGAGCGGAAAGATGAAGTCTTCCAGCGTGCCGCGCAGAAAGACGGGCTGGCCGTTGAGCGTGAACCGCGTACCGCGCTTGCCCAGCTCGCGCAGGCCGAAGTCCACGCTGCACGCGTCAGCGCAATCCGGCGCCGTGAGCGTGAGCGCGAGCGTGTAGAGCTGCGGCGTGAACTCGTCCCAGGCCCGCACCGGCTTCTCGGCCTTCAGGCGATGCTCAACGTGCTGCTCCGCCTCGCCGTTCAGCTCCAGCGCCCATTCCGCCGCCGCCACGTGAGCATCGGGCTGGCCCCGTGCGGCCCACTGTGCGCGGAGCGTGGCCTTGCCTTTCTTACCGGTCAGGTTGCGCACCGTCACGCGCACGCCGACCGAGGAGGCTGCGACTTCGGGATAGACGTCCGCCGCCGAGAGGGAGACCGGATCGTGCGCCCGCAGTTCGAGCCGCCCGAGGATGCCGTTCCAGTTGTACGACCAGGTGTGGTGCCCGCCGCAGTTGAGTTTCGCCCCGCGCTTCACCTCGGTGGTCAGGTCCAGATATTTGATCAGGTTGTCCGGGCTGACTTCCATGCCGGTGTGCCGGTTAGCGTTGTCCACCATCACCGTCAGGCGGTGCCGCCCGGGCGTCAGCGCCTGCGACAGGTCATACACATGCGGCGCGACCAGGCTGTTGCGCGTTCCCTGCAGGCGGTCGTTGACCCAGACGAAGGTTTCCCACTGGCAGCGTTCCAGGAACAGCTCGATACGCTTGCCGCGCCACGTGCCGGGGATCACGACCTCGGTCTGGTACCACACGGCGCCGGCATAGCTGTAGACGGGTGTCAGGCCGCGCAGGCTGCCTTTTCCCGGCTCCGGTTTCGCCGCGGCCGGAACGCGCGGGTTGGAGAATACGGTGCCGGGAAGCCGGGCCGGATCGCCGGCGAACACCTCGCCGGGCCAGCCTTTGCGGATTCCTTCGCCCGCCGGGTCCATCCGGATCTGCCACTCGCCGGCCAGCGTCTGTACCTGCGGCCCGCACAAACCGGCGGCCGCGCCGCCCGCCAAAAGCACACTCGCCAAAATGAATTGAAGTCCCTGTTTCATACCTGCTCTCCTCAATGAATCGGATGCCCCGACGGGTAACAACGCGGCGTGTTGATTAAATGCGAATTCGACGCGCATTGCAAGTCCGCCACACGAATTTTGACGCGTGGCGCACGACAAACCGTTTTTTACCCCGCGAATCTCCGCAATGCGGACAAAACCGTCCGCGCTTTGCGCTTGCGGCTTCGGGAACCGTCCCGCTATGATCGGGGCCATGTCGCACACGCCACGGTTGACGAGGCCGGTCCCCGCCGAATATCTCCGGGACGAATCGCGCAAAACCGGCGCGGCCGAGGCGATCGCCTTCCCGCGCGACCGTTCCGAGCTGACCGCCCTCCTGCGCGCGGCGGAACCGGCGGGCCTGCCGGTCACCCCGCAGGGGGCGCGCACCGGAATCGCGGCCGGCGCCGTGCCCGACGGCGGCCTGGTGGTCAACCTCTCGCGGATGGACCGCATCCTGGCCTGTTGCCGGGAGAATCCGGACCGGACTCTGCTGCGCGTCGAGCCGGGCCTGCCGCTCGTGCTCCTCCAACGCCATCTGGCCGACCGGCGGCTCTTCCCCGAACCGCTCTTTTTTCCGCCCGATCCCACCGAGCCGTCGGCCAGTCTGGGCGGCATGGCGGCCTGCAACGCCTCCGGCGCGCGCTCCTTCGCCTACGGCGCGACGCGGCGCCACATTGAGGCGGTCACGGCCGTGCTTGCGGACGGCGACACGGTGACGCTGCGCCGCGGCCGCGAACAAGCCGCGGGACGCCGTTTCGCGATCACCACGGCGGGCGGGCGCCGTCTGGAGGGGGATCTGCCCCTTCTGCCCGTCCCGGCGGTGAAAAACGCGGCCGGGTACGCAATCCGTCCCGGCATGGACCTGATCGACCTGCTGCTCGGCAGCGAGGGCACGCTCGCCATTCTGGCGGAACTCGAACTGCGCCTCGCGCCCGCGCCCGCGGATATCCTCGGCATTGTCGCGTTCTTCGGCGGGGAGGAGCAGGCCCTGACGCTGGTGGAACGGATCCGGCCGTGCGGCGCCGCGGCCCGTTCCCCTCTCCTCACCGCCATCGAGTATTTCGATGAGGGGGCGTTGCGTCTGGCGCGCGAGGGCGCGGCGCGGACCGGCGTGCCCCTGCCCCCCGTGCCGGCCCGCGGGCGGAACGCGGTCTATCTCGAGTGGGCGCTGGATGACGGACCGGATGCGGCCCTGGACCAGACCGCCCGTCTGGTCGCCGATGCGGGCGGCAACCCCGCCGACACCTGGGTCGCGCGCGAGGCGGTCGCGCTGGGCCGGCTGAAAGCCTTCCGCCACGCCGCGCCGGAGCAGGTCAACGCGTTGATCGCGGAACGCGCGCTTGCGTACCCCGGCCTCACCAAACTCGGGACCGACTTCTCCGTGCCGGACGTCAAGTTGCGTCCGCTCCTGCGCCGGTACCGCGAGGATCTCGCCGCGGCCAATCTGGAACATGTGATTTTCGGCCACATCGGCGACAACCACCTCCACGTCAACATTCTGCCCCGCGACCGGATAGAGTACGAGACGGGCAAACGCCTCTACCGTTCGTGGGCCGCGCAGGTCGTCTCCTGGGGCGGCAGCATCTCCGCCGAACACGGGGTCGGCCGCCTCAAGCGCGAACTGCTGCGCGAGATGGTCGGGGCCGAAGGCCTTGAGGGGATGCGGCGGATCAAGCGGCTGTTCGACCCCACGGGACGCCTCAATCCCGGTTGCCTCTTCGAGGCACATTTTCCCTCTCCCCTCCGGGTCAAAACCTGTTAAACTGAAGCGCGTGAACTGGATGAAAGTTTTGATATGGGCGGGGCTGGCATGGGGGAGTTGCGCAGCCACCGCGGGGTTGGCGGCTGAAGGGGCGTGGTCCACCCGCCTGGACTTGGCCGAACGTTCGGAATGGGGCGCCCTGAACCTGGCGCCGGAACGCGGCACGCTGCGTCTCCGCCTCAGCCACCCGGATCACACCTGCCAGGCGGAGTTCACGTTACGCGAGGGGGATACCCGCTGCCGCCTGCTGCCCCGCGGGTTCTTCGATGACGCGACCGAACGCCGCGTCACCACCTACCCGTGCCCGCCGCTCGCCGGTCCGCTCCATTGGATCACCCTGAAACGCCGCGCGGACGCCTGGATTCTCACGGTGGACGACCGGCCGGTGGCGCGTCTGCCGGAACTCTGGCAGGGTGCGGTGAGCGTGGAACACCCCCAGGCGCTCCAGCCGCCGGAAGCGGATGCCGACGAGTACACGCAACGCCTCGGCTCCTTCACGTTTGAGGACAACTTTCTGGTGCCGGCCGGTTCGGCTTTCCCCCCCACTTGGGAAATCCGCAGCGGCATCTGGCGCCTGCACTCGGTCACCGGCTCGATCAGCGGATCGTCCGGCGGCTATCAGTTGGCGCGCCAGCCGAAACCGGAAAAGAGCCCGAACTTCTACACGCTGGAGGGCGGCGGGACCAACGCCATCGTTTTGGCGGGCGAGCCTTTCTACAACCGGTACGTCTTCCGCGCCGCGGTCCAGCACAACACCGGCACCAACGGTCTGGTTTTCTTGGCGGGCGAACACGGCGGCCACTTTGCCTTCACGGCCCGCACCGACCCGGCGTCCGACCGCCTGATCCTCGACTTGTGGCAGCAGCCGGCCGCGCCCGACGCGCCCCGCCTGCATCTCGCGGGCGTGCAGACCGAACTGCCCGCGGGCCAGTGGCTCCTGCTCGAGGTGCAGACGTTTGACGACCGCATCCTCTGCCGCGCCGACAACATCGAGGTGATCCGCCACAAGACCGGCCTGCCGCCGGGCGGACGCTTCGGGCTTTTCGCGAATATGCCCGCGGGGGAGACCACCCGTTTCGACGATGTGACCGCGGCATCGCATCAGGACCGCCTCTTCGACTCGCCCGAGGATGTCGCCTTCGCCACGCGGCGCCAAAGCCCGGGCATGCGCTCCCTGCAGCGGCAGGATACCGCATGGCTCTATTTCCCGCCCTCCGCCACCGCCACGCAGGTTTGGGAGTACGGCAGCTCCGACGACGGCCCGCTGCGGCAGGAGATCCGCGTGGTCGCCACAACCGACTCCTTCCTGTGCGGTCTGACCGCGGGCGGCTCCGGCGGCGGCGCGCCCCCGTACCGCTTCACCTGTGAGCAGGACGGGGCTGGCCGCACCTTCCGGCTCGAACACGTGGAAACCAACCGCACGGTCCTGCTGGACTCCTTCCGGATGCCGGTCTCCAGCAACCGGGTGACCCTCGCCCTGGATGCCCTGCGGCCCCACGAACTCCGCGCCTATGCCGACGGCTTTCTGGTCTGTTTCCATCGCCCCGAAACGCAGCCGGGCGGCGAACTCGGCGTGCTGGCCGTGACCCCCGGCGACCTTTTTTTCACCGCGCCGGACGTCCTCTCGCGTGAGACGGGTCTCTCCGAACGCTTCGAAAAAAATCCGCTGTATGTCAACGATCCGTTCATGCGGCACTGGGCCTCGCCCGAGGGCCAATGGGTCACCTTCAAAAACGGCATGACGTGGTTCAAGGGCGACATCACCGGCGCGGTGCGGGTCCGGCTGCCGGTCGTGGAGGAGATGGAGCTGCACCTCGGCGTCCCGGAAGGCCTCTCCAACGGCCTGTGCCGCGTCGCCGTGGAAAAAGGGGTCATCCGCGTCTTCACGCCGGAAAGCGGGACGAACGCCGCCTTCGAGGTGTCGGCCGAGCGGGTACCCGAAGTCGCGTTCAACAACTCCAAGCTGCGGCTCTTCACCCTCGGGCTGGAAGGCTCGGTCCTCTGGCTCGGCGGCGACACCCTTCTGCTCGCCCAAACCCATCTGCGCGCGCCGTTGCACGGCCGCCGCATGCGGATCAGCGGCATGACGCTGGACAATCTGAGCCGGACCCTGGTGAAACGCGACAACGTGTTTGACACGCTCTTCACGGAATCCCTCTATAACTGGACGATCAACGGCGGCCGGTGGGAGGTCATCAACCGCTTCTATTGCGAGCCCACCTGGTCGCACATGAACGGGGAGAGCGCCGACTCGCTCGCCGCGCTCTGGTCCAAATATGTCTTCCGCGGCGACTTCAGCATCGAGTTTTACGCGGGCATGCGCATGGGCTGGTACGCGCGGCCGGGCGACCTCAACCTCACCGTGATGAGCCGATCCCTCTCGACCGGCGACGGCTACACCGCGATCGCCACCGGCTGGGATCCGGACCATTCGCAACTCTACTCCCGCCTGATCCGCAACGGAAGCCTCCTCGACCTCTCCACCAAGTACCTCGTGCCGCGCGCCCGCACGGGCCTCGCCCGCCAAGGCTATCAGCCGCTGGTGGCCGGGGGCCGCGACATCCACGGCGCCTGGTACGGCATGCAGTTGCGGCGTGTGGGCACCACCCTGCATTACATCTACGACAACGAGGACGTCTTCCGCACCGAGGATCCCGATCCGCTTCAGGAAGGCGCGCTCGGCATCTGGACCTACCGGAATTCGATGATGGTCGCCCGCATCAAGATCGCCGCGGAGTCCATCCGGCCGCGGCCCTTCGCCTTCCGGGCGCTGCCCCCCGGAACGGCGGTCTCCGCCGAACCCGCACCGCCCGCCGACACCGGCATCCGCATCAACGGCCGCGTCGCCCAGCCGCTCACCCCGGATTTCTGGCAGGCTTACGACACCGTGAGCCACCCCAGCGTGCGCTTCCGCCATCTCCAGACCGCACGCCCCGAAATGCAGGTGACCTCCCTGCTCGGCGCAGGCTCCTTTCTGGTGCGCTGCATGCTGCCTCCCGCGCAACCCGACAAACTGCTGGGATGGCGTTTCGAGATCGCGCGCCATCCGCAGGCCCGCGTCAATTTTGAGTTCGCCACCGTCAAGGAGGACGGCAAAGGCGGCTGGACCACGATCCAGCCCTGGACGTACGTGCTCTGCGGTTCGGACGAAAGCCGCGGCCCGCGCAAAATCTGCGGTGCCCTCGAGGCCCTGCCCGCATCCGATCCCGCAGGCACAAACCGGGTCTGGACCCCGGTCGAGATCTGGGTGCCCTCCGAGATCATCCGCGCCAACCAGGCTGTGCAGATCGAAGGGTTCGGCAACCTCCAGCCCAGCGACGTGCAACAGGGGCTGGAAGGCAACCCGCCCCACGCCTGGTATGCGATCCGCCATTTCCGCGAGATCCACCGCGGGATTCCGACCGTGAGCGGCCCGCCCGGGAAACGGGCCGAGATCGCCTCCCTCACCCAGCTCATCAACCGCCTCAGCCCCGGCGAACTGCAAATGGTCGAGCTGCCCGCGGCCCTCGACCCGCGCCGCCCCGTCATCGAATGGGCCGTGCCGGAACGGGCTAACTTCGGCCTGCTCGCACAGGCCGACCCCGCTGTACACGGTTCGATCGTGGTGACCCCCACCCACCCCTGGCCCTCTCCGATGCTCCCCCCCAAGCAGGTGCAAGTCGATGCGCAGCCCGCGCCGTTTGATGCGGAAGGCAACACGATCCGGGTTCTCGTGCCGCTGGAGATCCTGCAGCCGGGCCGTATGACCCTCGCGCTGGAGCTGTATGACGGGCGTTTCTTCCGTCAGGTCGTCCCCATGCGCAAAGAGGACAGCGTGAACCGCCCGCCGGCCCTCCTCTCGCTCACCATGCCGGAAGGCGGGGTCGAGACCTTTGAGGCACGCCCCTACGACACGACCCCTCATCAGATGGCGGCCCGCGTCGCGGTCGAGGCCTCCGACCCCGTGCGCGGCGGCGTGCTCGCTTTCAGCAACGCCGGCGCATACGGGCGGCGCCTCACCGGACAGCTCATCCCGCGCTTCGACGCCGCCGCCACGCCGCTGCTCCAGTTCCGGTACCAAGGCGACCCCATGGCGATCGTCTCGCTCGCCTTCGGCGAGTTCGCGTTCACTTTCTCGGAAGCGTTCAACACCTCCGTGCGGTTCACCGGCGGCGCGCGCGCGAAAATGGATGACACCTGGCGCGTCTGGACCGGCATCCCGTCCGACAGCGTGGGCCGTTTCCCCCTCGCGCAGCGCGTCAGCCTGCCGCCCGCGCCGGTCCGCCTGGCTTCGCGGCAGACAAGCGATCAGACCGGCCTGCACAGCAAGCTGCGGATTGACGACCTCACCTGCGGCCCCGCCGCGGGACCCAACCGCCCCTTCGCCTTCAAGGCGGATTACGCCGATCCGGACGGCGTCGCGGCGGTCGCCTACGCCATCCTTCCCGGGCCGGCCGCGTGGGACAACCGTCCGGCCGACGAGCAGCAGAAGACCGTCTGGCTGCCGGCCAAAAATGCCGCGGTGACCGAACCCGACCTCACCGCGCTGGCCGACGGCATCCACCACCTTGTGGTGCGTGCGCGCGACGGCCAGGGCCTCTGGTCCCAGCCCGCCGACGTCCCCTTCCTGTTCGACCGCAAACCGCCCGAGGTCCGTCATGCCCTGACCGGCGTGGACCGCTACAACGGCAGTTGCCTGACGCTCATCCTGACCGACCCGGTTTCGCCGCCGGTGCTCAACACGCTGCGGCTCACGCACCTCGGCACGCCCATCGATCTCAAGCGGGACAACGGCTTCTGCACCGTGGGCCACGGCACAATCTCCTTCGAGCTGGACTGGGTCTGGCTGTTGCGCGAACAGCTCGCCGCGGCCAAGCACGGCGCGACGCTGCCCCTCTCGCTCGGCGGCGTCACCGATGCGGCCGGCAACACCTTGCCGCCCGTCAAACTCGAGATCCCGGTCAATCTCGAAGGGGACAAACGCCCCCCCACCATCCTACCGACCGCCTTCCCGACGAACATGCTCTGGTGCGAGCCCGCCCTGACGGCGCCCGAACCCTTCTTCAACGAATCGCAAAACGTGCGCACGGCCACCGGCGTCACCCCGGAGGGACGGGTTCTCGAAATCACGCCGAACGGCGAACGGGCCTCGTACATCCGCCACACCTTCGCGCCGGCCTGGGATCCCGACACCCACCCCTGGCTCGCGATCTCGTTCCGCTCGGTCGGCGAGCCGCGGGAGGGCCGCCCCTTCACTCTCGCGTTCAACACCGGCGCGCGCCGGCCCCGCGGCATCAAGGAGGCGCACACGCTCAATCTGAAGGACACCAACCATCTGGCGTACGTCACCGGCACGCTCAACCTGAAGACCGGCGTCTGGAATGACGTGCTGATCGATGTCCGGTCCTTCCTGCTCCATGAGACCGATGAGCACAAGAACACGCCAGACATCACGTACCTGTCGCTGTTTTTCCGTCACAAAGCGAAAGGGAGCGCCGTCCAGGTCCGCTCGCTCTCCATCCTCTCGCCTTGGCACTCCGCGCTACGAATTCCCGTCAAGGCGTACGATCTCAGCACCGTCGCGGGACTCCAGTGGGCCGGCGGGCTCTCGCAGGCCACCGGCATCCGGCCCGCCAACCTGACGCTCCCGCCCGACGATCCCCTGTGGTTCCGCTTCCGCGTGCGGGACGGCCGCGGGAACCTGACCGACACCTGGATGATCCCCGTGCCGCCCGGTTCGCGCAACAGCGACCCGGCCCTGCCGGGGCTGGAACCCGTTGCCTTCTGATTCGCCCTGACCCGTAACTCTCGAACCCCGGAAACCGATATGACACGAATCCTGATTCCCCAACTCGATGCGAATGTGGTCGAAGTCACCCTCTCGCGCTGGCGCAAACAGGTCGGCGACCCCGTCATTGCCGGCGAATGCGTGGCCGAGCTGGCCACGGACAAGGCGGCGTACGAGCTGGAAGCCCCGGCATCCGGTACGCTGCTTGCAATCTACGCGACCGCGAAGAGCATCGTGCCGACCGGTTTCATCGCGGGCCTCATCGGCGCCCCCGGCGAGGAAGACCCCGCGATCCCGGAATGCAACGCCACGCTCACCGCAGCGTACCGCGGCGCCGGTTCCCCCGGACCGGGCGCCGACCGCGGCACGCGCATCCGCGCGACCCCGCGCGTCCGGCGCCTGGCCCGCGAACACCACGTCGATCTGGAAAAGGTCCGCGCCGAGACCGGCGCGGAGCTGATTGACGAAACCGTCCTCGCGCCATACCTTCCCTCCCCCTCATGAAAACCGCCCTCATCACCGGTGCCGCCAAAGGGATCGGCCGCGCGGTCGCGCTCGGTCTCGCGCAAGACGGCTTCCGGATCGCCCTGCACTACCACACCTCATCCGAGGCGGCGGAACAGACGGTTGCGGCGATCCGCGAGGCCGGCGGCAAAGCCGAGCCCTTCGCCGCGGACCTGACCGTACCCGCGGAGGCGGAAGAGCTGGTCCGGCGGGTCATCGGGACCTGCGGCGGGGTCCACACCCTGGTCAGCAACGCGGGCATCCTGCGAAGCCAGCTCCTCGCCCTCACCGGACTCGACACCTGGCGCGAGGTCCACGCCGCGAACCTCGACGCCGCGTTTCTGCTGACCAAAGCGCTCGCGCGCCCCATGGCGCGCCAGCGCGCCGGGCGCATCATCTACCTCTCTTCGGCCGCAGGCCTGATGGGCGATCTCCTGCGCGCGGCCTACAGTTCCTCCAAGGCCGCCCTGTTCGGTCTCGCCAAGACCGCAGCCCGCGAGCTGGCCGCCTCGGGGATCACGGTGAATGTCGTGGCCCCGGGCATCATCACCACGGACATGACCGCCGACATCCCCGAGACCCGGCGCGCCAAACAGCTCGCCGCCATCCCGCTGGGCCGCTTCGGCACACCTGACGAGGTTGCGGGGGTCGTGCGGTTTCTCGCCTCCGAAGAGGCCGCCTGGATTACGGGCCAGATCCTGCGCGCGGACGGCGGTCTGTGCCCAACCCCCTGACCCTTTCCGTCCACCCGGTTACCGAGAGGAGCGCCGCATGAGCCAACCCCTGACCCTGAAATACTTCAAAGCCAAATCCGTGTGGCGCGACGTCGCCGACGCCGCCCGCACCACCATCCGCATGGAGGAGGGCGACCGAGAACCCAGCAGCGCCTGGAAACGCCGCATCCTGCTCTCGGAACACTCGCCCATCCGCCAGATGATCTTCAAGTGGAAATGGGTGGGCCTGAAATACTGGGTCAGCGTGCACTTCGTGCGCCACAAAATCGGCATCGAGCACTTTGTGAGCACCCAGCGCTCAGACCGCACCGGCGTCAACCGCGACACCATGCCGCAGGCCAGCCCCGTTGACCACGAATGTTTCGCGAACGCCCAGGCCCTGATTTTCATTTCGCGCAAACGGCTCTGCCGTCAGGCCTCCCCCGAAACCACCGCAGCCTGGCGCCTGGTGCTGGACGCATTGCGCGGGCATGAACCCGAACTCCACAGCGTCTGCGTGCCGGAATGCGTCTACCGCGGCTTCTGCCCCGAGTTCAAAAGCTGCGGCTACGCGCAGACCGAGGCCTTCCGGCAGGCGCTCGACGCCTATCGCAACGGAAGTGCCGCATCGGCCATGCAAGGGGTGTGATTCCGTTATGGATAACGGAGCCGCACCCAATGTGCGGGATACGGCAATTCTCTTTATGACATTTTCCCGAAATCGCTATCGCTATCGCAATGACCTAAAGGGTCGTAATTTGACATTATTCTTTTCTCGTTCCCAGTACCTTTAAAACGTGCGCGGCCGAACGCTGAAGCCGCCTGTCGGCCTTCAACCGTCCCGTCACCCGTTCGAGCGCCTTGGCGACCGCAGGCACGGTCAGTCCTCCAGCCTGTTCGCCGAGTTCCCTCAGCGTCAGCCCGCACCGCATCCGCCCCACGTACAACGCCAGGTCCCGACCCCAGTCGCCCCGGCGGCCCGCGAAGTCCGCCCATGTTTCGCCCTTCACCGATTCAACCGCGAGGACAACCTGTTTGAAAGGAAGCAGCCGGCGCCAGGCGCGGGCGTTCGTCTCTCCCCCCGCCCGCTTCGGAACCTTCCGCCGCAGCTTTTCGAGAAACGCCGTCCCTCCGATCGCGACCGCGGCTGTAAGGCGCGCAGGGGCACCCTCTTCCTGTCCCTGCCGAAGGTAATCCTCCAGATAACACCGGTATTCCGCCTTCGGCTCCTTGCCGTCCGCGCAGGCCCGTTTCCAAAGAGCGCCGCAGGTCAGCCACTCCGGCTTTTGCGCGTAGCCCGCATACGCGGGATAGGAACTCCACACATGGCCGCGAAGTTTAGCCAGCCGGGACACGACTTGCACCTCGGTCAATTCTTTCGGCAGGAACCCGGCCTTCTCCCTCGCCCGGTCCTCCTTACCCAGCCCCAGCGCCTTTACCCTGACCGGATTCAGATGGATGTACACGCTGCACGCCAGCGACCACGACCCCTCGCCGTCCACGGGGACGCTCTTGAAGCGCGCCTGGAACAGCGGCCCGCAACGCCCGCGTTTCGCGTTGAACCACGCGGCGTAACTGAGATTCAGCCACTGCAGCGCGCGGCTCGCGTTACCGGCCGGGGTTTCGATCAGCAGATGGTAGTGATTCTCCATCAGCACATACGCGTGCAGAACGATGCCGTAGCGTTCGACCATGCTCTTCAACAGTTCGAGGAAATGCCCCCGGTCCCGGTCATCGGTGAAAATCTCCCGCCGCCCCATGCCTCGTGTCGTGATGTGGTACCACCCGCCCGCATAATGATGCCTCAGTTGTCTTGCCATATTCGGATACTACATGTCGGATCGGCGTATGGCAACCCAAGAAGTCTAATGTCAAATTACGACCCCTTGAACCCCACCTTGAAACCCCTTCTGAGTCGTGGGTGGGGATTGAACCCCATGCCAGGATTTGATAATTTTATATTTTCTTCGCACCTTCGGAGCCGGACATGGAATACCTTCTGCTGCTTCTCAGCGCGATTCTGGTCAACAACTTTGTGCTGAGCCGTTTTCTCGGCATCTGCCCTTTTCTGGGTGTCTCCAAGCGGATCAGCACCGCGCTCGGCATGTCGGGCGCGGTGATCTTCGTGATCACCATCGCGTCGGCTGTCACCTGGTGCCTGCAAACCTATCTGCTCGCCCCGCTGGGGCTGGACAAGTTCCTGCAGACGCTCTCCTTCATCCTAGTGATCGCGGCACTGGTGCAACTGATCGACATCGTGATGAAACGCTTCGCCCCGCCGCTGCACGCCGCGCTCGGCATCTTCCTGCCGCTCATCACCACCAACTGCGCGGTGCTCGGCGTTGCCGTGCTGAACATGAAACAGGGATACGGTTTCTTCAAAGCCGTGCTCTTCGGCTTCGCCGCCGCACTGGGGTTCGCCCTGGCCCTGCTGATTTTCACCGGTCTGCGCGAGAAAATCGACCGCGCCGACCCGCCCCGCTGTTTCCGCGGGGTGGCCATCTCCCTCGTCACCGCCGGGCTCCTGAGCTTGGCGTTCATGGGCTTCAGCGGCCTTGTCAAATAACCCTTTTGAAACTTCGTATATGGATCTCATCACCACCTCAACCTTGTGTGTCGGCGGCATCGGGCTCGCCAGCGCCGCGGCGCTGGCCGCCGCCGAAAAATATTTCAGCGTCAAAGAGGACCCGCGCATCGCGCGGGTGACCGAACTGCTTCCGGGCGTCAATTGCGGCGGCTGCGGGTACGCGGGTTGCGCCGAGTACGCGCGCGCGATCGTGGCCGGCACCGCGGAAAGCACCCTCTGCGCGCCCGGCGGCCCGGCCTGCGCCAACGCGATCGCGGCGTTCCTCGGCCGCGCCGCGGCCGCCATGGAGAAGCGGGTCGCGATCGTGCTCTGTTGCGGCGACAACACGGAGGCGACGCGCCGCGCGGCCTACAACGGCATCACGGATTGCGCCGCGGCCCAGGCGGTGGCGGGCGGCGACAAGGCCTGCACGTACGGTTGCCTCGGATACGGTTCCTGCGCCCGGATCTGCCCGGTGAGCGCGATCCGCATGGTCAACGGCATCGCCAAGGTCGACAAGGAACGCTGCATCGCCTGCGGCAAGTGCGTCGCGGCCTGTCCACGCAGGCTGATCAAACTTGTGCCCGCCGCCGCGGAGATCCATGTGCTCTGCAGTTCGAAGGACAAAGGCCCCGCCGTGAAGAAGGTCTGCGGCACAGGCTGCATCGGCTGCCGCATCTGCACCAAGCTGTCCGATGGCGCGATCACCATGGACGGCTTCCTCGCGGTGGTGGACTACACCAAGCCGCTCACCAACGAGGAGACCATCGCCAAATGCCCGGGCCACTGCATCCGCAAGGACGCTCCCGCCCCAACTCCGAATCCCTAACTCCTAACTCCTCCCTGCACTATCATGCCCACGATCCCCTCACCCTTCACTTTCCGCGGAGGCATCCACCCCGACGAACGCAAGGACCTCGCCGCCGGTTCGCCGATCCGCGAACTGCCGCTGCCCGCGCGTCTGGTCGTGCCCCTGTCGCAGCATCTCGGCGCGCCGGCCAAACCCGTCGTCCAGGCCGGTGACACGGTCACGGGCGGACAGCTCCTCGCCGAGGCCGGCGGTTTCATCTCCGCACCGGTTCACGCGCCGGCCGCCGGCAAGGTGGTCGCGCTCGAATCAACGTTCACCGCGGCGGGCCGCGCCTGCGGCGCCATCGTGATCGAGACCGCGCCCGAGCAGACGTGGCAGCCGCTGCCGACCTTCCCGGAGTGGCGGACCGCCGACCCCCAAGCGCTGCGTGAGCACATCGGCGCCGCGGGAATCGTCGGCATGGGCGGCGCGGGCTTCCCGACGCGCGTGAAACTCTCGCCGCCGCGCGACAAACCCATCGACACCGTGATCCTCAACGGCGCCGAGTGCGAGCCGTATCTGACCTCGGACCACCGCATGATGCTGGAGCACGCCGCGGACATCCGTCTCGGCGCGGAGATCATCCGCCACATCCTCGGCGCGAAAACCCTGCGCGTCGCGATCGAGGACAACAAACCCGACGCCATCGCCGTCCTGGAGAAAGCCTTTCAGGACATGGACGGCGACGCGGCTGTGACCGTGCTCCGCACCCGTTACCCGCAGGGCTCGGAAAAGCAGCAGATCTTTTCGGTCACCGGACGCGAGGTGCCGCGCGGCGGCCTGCCCATGGATGTCGGGTGCGTGGTGGAAAATGTCAGCACCGCCTTCGCGATCGCCGACGCCGTGCTCCGCGGGCGGCCGCTGGTCCGGCGCGTGATCACGGTCACCGGTGACGCCATCGCGCAGCCCGCGAATCTGCTCGCGCCCTGCGGCACGCTGTACGAAGACCTCGTGACCGCCTGCGGCGGCATCGCGGGCAAGGCGGCCAAGGTGATCTCCGGCGGCCCGATGATGGGCTTCACGGTCGGCGACCTCGCGGTGCCGGTCGGCAAAACCGCCTCGGGCCTGCTGCTGCTCTCCCCCCGGAGCGTCTCCTGCTTCACCTCCCAAGCCTGCATCGCGTGCGGGCGCTGCGTGGACGCCTGTCCCATGCGTCTGAGTCCCGCGGAACTGAGCCAGTGCATCGAGGCGGAGGATATCGAAGCGGCCGAACCCCTCGCCGTGATGGATTGCATCGAGTGCGGATCGTGCGCCTTTGTCTGCCCCGCGCACCGCCCGCTGGTCCACCACATGCGGCGCGGCAAAGCCTGCATCATGGCCCGCCGCGCGGCCGCCAAAAAATAGCCCTCACCCTTTCACCTGTAACCCGAAACCTGTAGCCTGAAACCTCTCACCTCTCACTTCTTACCTCTCACCTCTTACTTCTCACCTCTTACTTCTCACTTATTACCTATCACTTCTCACCTGCCCCATCCCCCTACCCATGAAACCCGAAGCCCCCGCCGATCTCCTCATCATCAGCCCCTCGCCGCACACCCATGCGGGCTCCTCCGTGGAGCGCATCATGCTGGACGTGCTGATCGCGCTTCTGCCGGCCCTGGCCGCGTCGCTCTGGTTTTTCCGGTGGCACGCGCTGCGGCTCACCGTAACCTGCGTGGCCGCCTGCCTGCTCACCGAATGGCTCTGCCGCAAAGCCATGCGCCGCGCCTCGACGCTCTCCGACTTCAGCGCCGCGGTCACCGGCCTGCTGCTGGCGTTCAACCTGCCGCCCGCCCTGCCGACCTGGATGGCGGTCGCGGGCTCGGTCTTCGCCATTGCCGTGGCCAAACAGGTCTTCGGCGGACTCGGCTACAACCCGTTCAACCCCGCCCTCGCGGCCCGCGCCTTTCTGCTCATCTCGTTCACCGGCCCGATGACCACCTGGAGCGGCGCACCGTGGATCCGCAGGGTGGCCTATGCCGCGGGTCAGGCCGCCACCGGGGCAAGTGCGATGGCGGCCGACGCCCTGACCTCCGCCACGCCGCTGGGCTTCGCGAAAGAGGCACTCAAGTCCGGCCAGCCCATGCCGCTGTTCGGCAATCCGGAACTGCTGCGCGATTTCTTCCTGGGTAACCTCAACGGCTGCATCGGCGAGACCTCGGCCCTGGCCCTGCTGCTCGGCGCGGCCTACCTGCTCTTCCGCAAAGTCATCTCGTGGCACATCCCCGCCGCCTATCTGGGCTCTGTCCTGCTTTACGCCGCCATCCTGCACGGGGTCTCGCCCTCTTCCTCAATCCCGCCGCACATTCACCTGCTCTCCGGCGGCCTGCTGCTGGGCGCGTTTTTCATGGCCACCGACATGGTCACCTCGCCGCTCACGCGGCGCGGCATGCTGATCTTCGGCGCGGGCTGCGGGATCCTGACCATGTTGATCCGCACCGTGAAAACCGGCGCCTACCCCGAGGGGGTGAGTTTCGCCATCCTCATCATGAACGCCTTCACGCCGCTCATCAACCGCGCCACGCGCAACCGCGTGTTCGGCACCCAACCCCATTCGAAACCATGAACGAAACGATCCGCCTCATTCTGGTTCTGACGGTCATCTGCTCGATCAGTTCGGCCCTGCTGGCCACCGTGTACCGCCAGACCCAAGCGCCCATCGAAGCCACCCTCCGCCAGCGCACGCTCCGCGCGGCGGCCCAGGTCCTGCCCGAGGGCGCCCCGCCACCCGTTCCCGTGGAACAGGACGGCACCACCTTCTACGTGACCCGCCGGGACGGCGCCTTCGCGGGTGCCGCGCTGGAAGGGCGCTCGGCCAACGGCTACGGCGGGGAGATGGTGCTGATGGTCGGCGTCGGCGCGGACGGCAAACTGGTGACTTTTCAGAAACTGGTCGCGTCCGAGACCCCGGGACTGGGAACCAAAATCGAGACCGACGCCTTCCGCCGGCCGCTGCTGGGCCGCTCCATCCAGGCGAACTGGACTGTCCGCAAAGACGGCGGCGAGATCGATGCCGTCACCGCCGCTACGATCTCCTCGCGCGCGGCGCTCGAATGCATCCGCGACGCGATCGCCCGTTTTGAGAAGGCCCTGCCGAGTCTGACCGCCGCGCCGTCGGACCGGTGATCCGCAATCCTCCCCGCACACGCGCGACAAGGAGCCCGCATGCGACACGCCACACCCCGCCCCGCAACGCGCTTTTCGGCGCGCGCCGTCCATCACGGAAAACCCGTCCGGTTCCCCGCCCCCGCACTCCTGCTGGCCGCCGCGTTGGCCGGCTGTGCCGTGTTCTCACCCTCCGCCGGCCGGCATCCGGGCGTCACGCTCTACGTGTCGCCCGCCGGTGACGACGCGTGGAGCGGCCGCGCGCCTTCGCGCACCCGAACGGACGGGCCGTTCCGCACGCTGACGGCCGCGCGGGACGCGATCCGCGTCCTCCGTGCCCAAGGGCCGTTGCCCGCAGGCGGGGTCACCGTGGAATTCCAGCCCGGCACCTACGAGATGGTCGCAAAGGTCGAATTCACGGAAGCGGACTCCGGCACGCCGGACGCGCCCATCACCTACCGGGCCAAACCCGGCGCGCAGGTGCGCTTCGTGGGCGGCCGGGTCATCCCCCGCTGGACACCCGTCTCCGACCCGGAGAGCGTGAAGCGTCTGGCACCCGGGGCGGCCGGCCATGTGGTCCGCGCCGACCTGCGCGCCCTAGGCGTCACCGAGTACGGCAAACCGAGCGGCGGCTGGAGCTCCCCTTCCGGCGACAACGCGGAACTGTTCTTCAACGACCGGCCGATGCGCATCGCGCGCTGGCCCAACGGGGGGTTCGTGCGCATCGCCGACGTCACGCCGGACAAACCGGTGGATGTCCGCGGCACCAAGGGGTCGAAGGCCCCGGCGTTTCATTATGACCCGGAAGCCCTCGGCTCCCGTCCACAGCGCTGGCAGAGCGAGAGCGACCTGTGGGCGCACGGCTGGTGGTTCTGGGACTGGGCCGAGGAACGCCATCCCGTGGCGGCAATCGACACCGAACGCCGGCTGATCACCCTGCGTGAGCCTCCGGTCCACTCGTATGGATACCGCAAGGGCCAATGGTGGTATGTCTTCAATGCGTTGTGCGAGCTCGATGAGCCGGGCGAGTATTACATCGACCGAGCGAACGGGGCGCTCTATTTCTGGCCGCCCGCGCCGGCCGAGACCGCGCAGGCCTCCATTTCGGTCACCCGTACGCTGATCGCGATGAGCAACACCTCGCACGTCACCTGGCGGGGCATCCTCTTCGAAACCGCGCGCGACACGCCAATCACCCTCGCAGGCGGCGCCGGCAACCGGATCGTCGGCTGCGTCCTCCGCAACTGCGGCGGGTATGCGGTCAGCATCCTCGGCGGCCGCGACAACGGCGTCGCCGGATGCGACATCTACGAGACCGGCGCGGGCGGCGTGATCCTTGAGGGCGGCGACCGCAAAACGCTGACCCCCGCCTCAAATTTCGTGGACAACTGCCACATCCACCACTACAGCCGCTGGAACCGCATCCTCAAACCCGCAGTGAACCTGAGCGGGTGCGGCAACCGCATCACCCACAACCTGATCGACAACGCGCCCCACAAGGCGATCCTCTTCAGCGGCAACGACCACCTGATCGAGTACAACGAGATCCACAGCGTGGTGTACGAGGCCAACGACGCCGGCGCAATCTACGGCGGGTACAACTGGACCATGCGCGGCAATGTGATCCGGTATAACTACTTCCACCACATCCAGGGCTTCGAGGGCCGCGGCTGCATGGGGATCTATCTGGATGACATGTTCTCGTCAGCGACCATCCACCACAACCTGTTCCACAAGGTCTGCCGCGCGGCCTTCATCGGCGGCGGACGCGACACCGTGGTCTCCAACAATCTTTTTGTGGCCTGCAACCCCGCGGTCCATGTGGACGCGCGCGGACTCGGCTGGGCCTCCGGCGCGTATGACACGCTGGCCAAGCGCCTGAACGAGATGCCCTTCCGGACCGAACCCTGGCGCAGCCGCTACCCGCAGTTGCTGACGCTGCTGGAGGATGAGCCCATGACGCCCAAAGGGAACCTCATCACCGGCAACCTCTGCGCGGGCGGCGTCTGGGACGGCATCCACGCCAAGGCCCGCCCGCATGTGACCGTCACCAACAACCTCATCACTGCGGACCCGTATTTCGCGGATGCCGCGCGGCAGGATTTCCGGCTCAGGCCGGACTCGCCCGCCTACGCGATGGGCTTCACGGACATCCCCGTGGAGCGCATCGGGGTGTACGCCAGCCCGCTGCGCGCCTCCTGGCCGGTCCGTTCGGAAATCCGCCCGCTGCCGGAACGCAAGCCGTGAACCGGAAAGAAGCCTGTTGCCGCGGCCCGGCGGACGGGAGCGGGAGGATCTTGGCGTGAAGAAAACGCTGCACAGCGAGGTGCGGAGTGACCATGCCCGCGCCGTCCTGTTCCTCTGTGAACGCTTGACGGCCGAAGGCCACACCGTGATCTCCGCCAACACGGACGAGAAGGCCGACCCGCAGATTTTCGCGCAATCGGACTCCGGCGAGCTGGCCTTCTACTTTGTGCGCGAGGGGAAGGCAACGCCCCCGGAGGACGAGCTCGCGCGGTTCCGCGCGCTGGCGGCGCGCCACCGGGTCGCCGCCTACCTCGCGCCGGTTACGCTCTCCCCCTCGCCGCACTGTGAGGGGGTGCGCCCGCTGTGACGCCCCGCGGACCGGCCCGCAATGGACGGCACGGCGATTCCCAAAAAATGGGCGCGCCCTTTTTCGCCTTGCGCACCCCCCCGGTCCTGTGACATAGTGTGCGCCGATGAATGACGAATCCACTGTTTGCGTGTTCCGACTTAGCGGACTGGGGCTCTTGCGGGCCCGCAGGGGTTTTACCGTGTAATCGGATCGGCATACAGGTGAACGGTAAGGGCTCCCGCGGGTAATCTCAAGCGATTCCGCGGGAGTTTTCGTTTTCGGACGAGTCTTTTGTTTTGGGCCCGGCGTCCGGGCCGGCGGCACACCGCACAGCACAAACCAACGAGGAAAAACCATGAGCGAGCAAACGCAAACGGAGATGCGACGCATCTACGTGTTCGACACCACCCTGCGCGACGGCGAACAATCCCCGGGTTGCACCATGAACCTGCGCGACAAACTGCTGGTGGCGGAACACCTCGAAGCCCTGCGCGTGGATATCATCGAAGGCGGGTTCGCGATCGCCTCGCCCGGCGATTTCGAGGCCGTCAAATCCATTGCGGGCGTGGTGAAAAACGCCGCGGTCGCCAGCCTGTGCCGCGCGCTGCCCAAGGATATCGACCGGGCCTGGGAGGCGGTCCGCGAAGCCCGGCACCCGCGCATCCACACCTTCATCGCGACCTCGCCGATCCACATGGAGTTCAAACTGAAAATGACGCCGGACCAGGTCTACGACCAGGCGGTCGCCATGGTCCGGTACGCACGCAATCTGTGCGGCGATGTGGAGTTCTCGCTGGAGGACTGTTCCCGCAGCGAGCGGCCCTTCATCTACCGGATCATCGAAGGGGTCATCGCCGCCGGCGCGCGGACGGTCAACATCCCGGATACCGTCGGATACGCGGTGCCGGAGCAGTTCGGCCAACTGATCGCGGACATCCGCGCGAATGTGCCGAATGTCGGCCAGGCGCGCCTGGCGGTCCACTGCCACAACGACCTGGGTCTGGCGGTCGCCAACTCGCTGGCCGCGATCCGGGCCGGGGCCGATCAGGTGGAGGGCACGATCAACGGCATCGGCGAGCGCGCGGGCAACACCGCCCTGGAAGAGGTGGTGATGGCACTGCACACGCGGCGTGAGTTTTTCCGGGCGGACACCGGAATCGACACCACGAAAATCTATGCGACCAGCCGCTGCGTCTCAACCGTCACCGGCAGCCGCGTGCAGTCGAACAAGGCGATCGTGGGCGAGAACGCCTTCGCGCACGAGGCTGGCATCCACCAGCACGGGGTGATGGCCAACCCGCTGACTTACGAGATCATGACGCCCGAGTCCATCGGCCTGCCGCGCAACAAGATGGTGCTCGGCAAGCACTCGGGGCGTCACGCCTTCGAGAACCGCCTGCGGGAACTGGGTTTCCCGCTCGATGCGGCGCGCATGCAGGAGCTGTTCGCCCGGTTCAAGGATCTGGCGGACCGCAAGAAAACCGTCAGCGACGCCGACCTCGAGGCCCTGGCTCAGGGTGTCCAGAGCCGGATCACCGAACGCGTCAAACTCGACCGGTTCAACGTCACGGCCAGCAACGCCATCACGCCGGTCAGCACGATCCGGCTGCTGCGCGACGGCAAACTGGTCGAGCAGGTCGCCGCGAGCGACGGCCCGATCAATGCGTCCTTTAAGGCGATCAACCAGATCCTGGGAGTCAAGGTCACACTGGAGAGTTTCCAGCTCAACGCCATCACCGGCGGCACGGACGCGCAGTGCGAGGCCACCGTGCGGGTTCGCGACGGCGACCATGTCTATCACGGCCGCGGCGTTTCCACCGACGTGATCGAAGGCAGCATCCTGGCGTATCTGCAGGCCCTGAACGTCCTGCTGGAAGAGGCCGCGGGCGGTCCCGACCGGCCCGCGTGACGCCGGACCGGGTGCGGTTTAACCTTGTTGGATCCGCACCCGGGTCCAGAACGTCGAAATGATCAGGTGCAGGATGAGAGGGCGCTCTCTCATCATTTCGCTTGTCCGAACCAGTGCGTCGTGCGGTTGGCGATCTTCACCAGATGCAGCATGACCGGCACTTCGGTCAACACGCCCACAATGGTAACGAACACTACCGGCGATGATGCGCCGAAAAGCGAGATGGCGCCCGCCACCGCAAGCTCGAAGAAATTCGACGCCCCGATCATACCGGCCGGTGCCGCAATTTCGTGCGCGAGCTTCACTTTTCTCGCCGCCAGATAGGCTATGAAAAAAATCAGGTACGTCTGGAGGATCAGTGGCACGGCGATCAGCACGATGTGCAGCGGATTATTCAGGATCACGTCGCCCTGGAAGGAGAAGATCAGCACGAGCGTCAGCAGTAGCCCTCCAATCGTCACATTGCCGAACTTGGGGATGAACGAAGTGTTGAAGTACTCCAGGCCTTTCGTTTTGATCACGTGAAAACGTGTCAGCGAGCCACCTGCCAACGGGACGACAACAAAGAGTCCAACCGACAGAAAGAGCGTGTCCCACGGGATCTTGATGCCGCTCACGCCCAGCAGCAGGGCGACAATCGGGACGAAGGCCGGCAGGATGATCAAATCGTTGGTCGCGACTTGCACCACTGTATAGGCCGGGCTTCCCTTTGTCAGGTGGCTCCACACAAACACCATTGCGGTGCAGGGCGCGGCGCCCAGCAGAATGGCCCCGGCCAGATAGTCACGGGCCAGTTCCCGCGGGATCAGCGTCCTGAAGGCCACGAAGAAGAAAAAAGCGGCGATCGCATACATCGTGAAGGGCTTGATCAGCCAGTTGGACGCCCAGGTGACATACAGCCCTTTCGGATTTCTGCCGACGTTCTTGATGCTCGCAAAGTCCACCTTCATCATCATAGGCCAGATCATGAGCCAGATGAGCACGGCGATGGGGATCGAGACCTTCGCGTATTCGAACCGCCCGAGAAACGCGGGTATCCCCGGCAGGAACTTGCCGACCATCACGCCCGTGACCATGCACAGCGCGACCCATACTGTTAAATATTTGTCAAAGAATCCGATATCCAGTTTTTCTGTTTGCTTCACTTGAGTTTCCTCCATCCTCACGTACCCGGTAATTGCCTGAACGACGCCGGCAACGTTTCCACAAAAGCCCGGATCTCGTCCCGCACGCGGCGGTAACAATTCAGCTTCGCTTCTTCGCCTTCGGCCAACTTCGCCAGCGCGGGCGGATCGTCGAACCCGACATGCACGACCGTGGCCGAGCCCGGAAAGAACGGGCAGTTCTCGTTGGCGTGGCCGCATACCGTCACAACGTAGTCGAAGGGCACGTCCAGCAGCGTGCCCACGTTTTTTGAGTAATGTCCCGAAATATCCACGCCCGCCTCGGCCATCACCTTCACCGCGTTCGGGTTCAGCCCGTGCGTCTCGATGCCCGCCGAGTAGGCCTCGATCACGCCGCCCTTGAGCACCCGCGCCCAGCCCTCCGCCATCTGGCTGCGGCACGAGTTGCCCGTGCATAAAAACAAAATCCTCAACTTACGAATGTCAAAAACTCCACAGGAAGTAGAAGCCTACCGCCACCAGCAGCGCTCCCGCCGCGCCGCGCACAACCGTTTCCACGCCCTTGAACTTTACGGATGCCGCGCCGAACGAGACGCCCAGCATCAGCGTACCCAGCGGCAGCGCGAATCCGAAGGCATAGGCCACCAGAATCGCCGTCATCCACAGCGTGACCCCTTGCAGCACCGCAGCGCCGATGATGATGAAGATGCCGGGGTTGCAGGCCAGCGAACTCACGCTCACCGCCCCGCCGCCCACGATGCCGAACAGCAAGGCCCCGAGAACCCCGCCAGACCGCGCCGTCACGCCGAACTTGGCCTTCCGTTGCGGCAGCTTGAACGGCAGCAGGTTCAGGGAGCCCAGTCCCATCACAATGGCTACGAAACCCGCGAACACCTTCCAGTATCGTCCTAGCGTGCCTTGTGCCACCTGACCGACTAAGGCTGCCACCGCGCCCAGAATCACCAGCGACAGCACCGCTCCCAGAAAGAACGAGCCCGCCGACATTAGCCGCGCCCGCATCGTGCTGTCCTTGCGTGCCCCCGCGTAGCCCACGATAATCCCCAGCACGGGCAGCGTGCAGCAGGCGCTCACCACCGCGCTCAGAAGCCCGAGTGCGAAGGCGAGCGGGATCGCCGCGAAGCCGACGCCCGCCTGATCAAACGCCGCCGTCGCACTCGTCAACAGAGTCCGGAACCATTCCATGACGGCCCCTTCCTATTTACATCCCGACGGACCGCACCCGCCCGCCCCGCAGCCCGTTCTCGGACGCGACGCGGTGACAAACGCCTTGAGAAGCGTGTCCTTCGAGACATCCTTGTCCGCCACGACATCCATGCCGCGGCTCTTGACCATCGCCAGAACCGAAGGCGCCCCAAGTTGCGCCACAACGCCCTTGTAGTCCTCCGCATCCTTGCTGAGCAGATACTTGCCAATCTTCGTCCCGCGCCCCGAGATGGTTGCGGAGGCCGCGGCCACTTCCTTCTTGATCGCCGCCGTCCGCGCAGCGTCGTCGGCCGGGATCACCACGAAAACCGCCTCCGTGTTGGTGGCCACCAGATTCAGTTCCGCCAACCCCTTCAGCGGGGCATCCCATCCCACCGCATCGGGAGCGGCCGCAGCCTCAACCGCAGGCGCGGCCGCAGCCGGCAGAGCAAAACCCTGCTCCGCCTTCGGGGCACCCTCTTTATCGCCGGCCACCCGCGCTGCCACCACCCCGCACGCGGCCAGCATCACAGACCCGCAAATCAGCCATTTCGCTCGCTTGCTGAGGCCCGTAGGCGACCCGCAGTTACACGCGCATCCCGGCCCGCAATTTCCAGCCTCGTTCCTCACGTCATCGTTCTGTCCACTCATTTCTCTGTTCCCCTTCGTTTTGGTTTAACAACTCGTTCCAGCCCGGCGCGCGGCAAACAAATGCCCCAGCGCCTCAAAACCCACCGGCTCTTCCGGCACCCACGGCACCATGACCACCCGCCGCGCGTGCCTTTCCTCGACTTCCTGGATGTGAGGCCATTCGTTCTGGCCCCGCGCCGCAAGAAGCGGATCGCCCGAACCGCTCTCCGCAAACGTCTGGTTCACCACCCACGCGCACGGCTCGATCTGCGCCCGCCGCAAGTCCTCCTGCAGATAGGCGGCCTCGTGGACCGGCGTCGCCTCCGGCAGCGTCACGACCAGCACCTTGGTGAAATCCGGGTCGCGCAGACGCGGCATCAGCTCCCGCACCTCTTCCGGCAGATCGCTGGCCAGCCGCAAGACCTCCCGGTGATACGCCTCAGACGCGTCCAACAGCAGTAGCGTGTGCCCCGTCGGCGCAGTGTCCAACACCACGAACCCGTTCGCGCCGCCCGCGACCGTCCGCGCGAAGGCCCGGAACACGGCGATCTCCTCGGTACACGGGGATCGCAAATCTTCCTCCAGCAGAGCCCGCGAGTCCGCGTCAAGCCCCGCGCCGGAGACCCGGAGTACCTCGTCGGTATAAGCCCGCGTTTCGGCGACAGGGTCGATGCAGCTCACTCGCAGCGTGGGCAGCCTCGGTGCCGCCACGGCCTGCAAATGCGCCGCCGGGTCGGTCGTGCTCAGGTGCACCGGAAAACCCCGCTGCGCCAGCTCGCCCGCGATCGCGGCGGCGATCGTGGTCTTCCCCACGCCGCCCTTGCCCATGGTCATCACCACCCCGCGGCCGGCCTTCGCCAACTCGTCCACCAGCCCGGCCAGCGTCCCCATCCACGCCGCCCCGCGAACGCCGGACGCGCCCTCCTGAACCGTCCCGGCCTCATCCCCCGTCTCAAACAGAGTGCGCAGCCGCTCAATCCCGACCACGTTCAGCGCCTTCAGATACACGCTTGAGACCGGCAGCGTTGCCAGCCACGCCTCGTACTCACTCAGCGCCTCGCGGACGCGTGTCTCCATGGCCAGCGCCAGCCGGTCCTCCCTCGAACGCGCCCGGAACAGCCCGTTCAGAATCAGGCGCTGGTTGGTCACGCCCAGCAGAGCCAGCTCCCCGCTCGCCCGCTTCGCCTCCTTGAGCGTGGCCTTCTGCGCGCGGCTCACCAGAACCAGCGTGGTCCGGCCCCCGTCCGCCAAAGCCGCCAGCGTCGCCTCGTACATCGCTCGCTGCCGGTCCAGGCCGGACAGCGGCCCCAGGCAAGACGTCCCGCTCGTGTTCGCCTTCAGATACCCCGTCCACGCCGTCGGCAACGTGAGCAGGCGCAGGGTGTGGCCCGTCGGGGCCGTGTCGAAAATCACATGGTCAAAGGCTTCGGTCGCCTTCGGGTCGCCCAGCAGCCGCGAGAATTCGTCGAAGGCCGCGATCTCCATCGTGCACGCCCCGGACAGCTGCTCTTCCATGCTGCGCAGGGCCGCCGCCGGCAGCTTGCCCCGGTAGGGTCCCACGACCTTCTCGCGGTAGAGTCTGGCCGCCTCCTCGGGATCGATATTCAGCGCGGAAAGGCCCGCCGCGCCGGGAACGTCCGTCGGCACGGTCGCCAGCCGCACCCCCAGCACCTCGTCCAGATTCGAAGCCGGGTCCGTGCTCACCAGCAGCACGCGCTTGCCGCCGTCGGCCAGCGACAGCGCGGTCGCGCACGCCAGCGATGTCTTGCCCACGCCGCCCTTGCCCGTGAAAAACAGATACCGGGTCGCCTGTTGAAGAAAATCCATGGCGCGACTCCTTTCAACCGCAGCAGGAAGAGCCTTCCGATGCGGACCCCATCGTCGCATTGCAGCAACATCCCGAACCGCAGGCCTTCGCGCCGAACTCCAGCGTGACAGGCTCGGCAGCCAGTCCCAGCAACGCGGCCAGCTCCTCCCTCGCGGGATACACGCCGCGGCTCACGATCCGGCCGTCCGCCAGCACCAGCGGCAGGCACGCGACATCCTCCTTCTCCAGAGCCTCGCGGACGCTCGCGTTCTCTGCGAACGCCATAGGTTGCTGCGCGAGGTTGTACCGCGCCACCTTCACCCCCCGGCCTTTCAGCCACTCCAGATCGCCCGCGAACCTCGGCAAAACCGGATTGACGTTCGGGCCGCAGACCCCGGACGAACAGCACATCGGCGGATCAAACACTTCAAGCTTTTTCATGGCGTCGCTCCTTTTCGTTTCGTTACATGGCGAAATATAGCACCATTGGCACCCCGCGTCAACGGCGAAAACCACTGCCGCCTGCCGTCCTTCAGCCGCAGTGGCACCCCGCGTCAACGGCCGACGTTTCGAACCGCCCTTTTCCGGGACAGCCGCCGGCATCCGCCGCAGGCGCCGCGATAAGCCCCTGCGCGAACTCGCGCATGGCCGATCCGGCCCCCTTTTCCACCATCTGTCCGACGCGGACCGCCTCAAGAATCTCCTCTTCCCCGATGCCGAGCCCCTTCGCCTTCGCGACGTGATACGTCACGCAAGGCTGACAGTGGGCGCTCACCGAGGCCCCGATCGCGACCAGCTCTTTCGTCTTCTCATCCATGGTACGCCTCCTAAGTCTTGTCTTCCGGTTCACACGAACAGCAGCACGCCTGCTGCTCGCCGCAGCAGCCCGACGTACGTCCGAGCTTCGCGTTCAAAATGCCTACCGCGCACCCCACGCCGTTCTTCACGTACAACGCCCCGGCCGGGCAGTTGCGCGCGCACGCCCCGCACTCCATGCAGGCGTCTCGATCCACGATTATCGTCTTGTCGCCCGTCAGGCTGAACACGCCGTGCGGACAGACCTCCAGGCACCGACCGCAGCCGACACACTTGTCCCGGTCCAGTTGCAGGGTCACAACATTCTCCAGGTATTTCATGCTCTTCCTTTAGCGTTCAAAGTTGGATGTTTAGCGTTGATCGTTCGCCTAAACAAACCGAGCCGCGATCCACCCAGCAAGGCCCATTGCTGCGAAAGCGCCTTGCACCGGCAACGCCCAGCCCAATTCGCGGCGGACCCCGGAAGCCGACGTGTAGGTCGTGGAGCCGGTGAAACGCAGGCCCAAGAACGAACAGGCCGCCACGCTGAGCAGTCCCGCCGACAGTCCGCCGAGCCAGCCGAACGGCCCGAACCAGACAAGCGCCGCCCCGACAACCGCACCGACGGTCCCGCCCTTGACCGCGAACGCCCGCCCCGGCAGCCACGGCAGCAGCGCGGGCGTCAGCACGATCCCGGCCAGATAGTTTGCCCCGACCGCCGCCGCAACCCCAAGCGCCAGTTCCCGCGTCAACCGGTAACCGTACCGGCCCAGCCCCGCAGCCGCAACAAACAACGCCAACACGAAAACCGCCGGAATAAAAAGCCGTGTCAGTTCATTCGGTGTGAGCACCAAACGGTCCGGCAACGTAAACCGAACCCGCCGCATCTCCGGCGTCGCCCGCAGGCCCGCCCTCAGGAACGCGGGCAGGTCACACGCCCGCACCGGACCGTACACAACCCTGAAACCGCTTCGCCGGCTGACCTCGTGAGCCGCCACGCCCGGCGCGCCCAACTGCGGCACCACCACGCTCTTGTGTTCCACCACCGCCGCCGCCTGACAGAGGTCGAGGCTGCGGATCAGCTCCTCCGTCCCGAAGGTGCCCTTCCCCGCCGCGCACCAGACGTTGACGCCCTTTGTGTCCAGCACCAGCACCCACGCGTCCAGGCCGTCCATCGCCCGCCGCACGTGGTCGAATGAAAGCTTGTAGTTCGCCGTAACCAACAACGGCGAATCCGTCGCCGGCGTCCCGACGGTGTACAGGCCCGGCGGAACCGTGTAACGCATGCGCCCGATGCCGCTGCGAACCGCCCAAGCGCCCAGCGTATCGCGCCACGTCCAGCGCGTCGCCACGCGCGGCACAGGCCCAGCCGCCGTTTCCACAGAACCGGAGACCCATCGCGCAGGCGCTTCAGGCCCGCATGTTCCGCAACAGCCTGCTCCGCTCATCTCTCAGCACTCCTTCGGGCACGCCTTCGTCCGGCGTGCCGATCCCTCTCCCGCACCTGACAACACGCGGGACAACACGTCCGCGTCGCGGAGCACGGAAACGTCTTCGCCAAGCGCGCTTTCCAGCCACTTCAGAACCGGGCGCACGGCCTTCATCGCGTCCCCCTTCGGCAGACGGTAATACGCCCACCGCCCGTCCTTGCGCACCTCGACCAGATCGGCCTCGCTCAAGAGCGAAAGATGCTTGGAGACCGTCGACGGCGCCAGCGCCAGCACTTCGACGATGCGGCACACGCACAGCTCCCCGCCGCGCAGCATCATCAGGATCCTGACCCTCTGCCCGTCCGACAGCGCCTTCGTCACCCGCAAGGTTGCCCTCATCACATCATCACGCATGTCGCCACCCTCCTTAATTCTTCGTTATGTGGCGAATTTATCACGAATGCCGCACCGTGTCAAACCGCGCTTGCCAGTCCCGCCGGAACGGCGTTAGACTAATCAGCGTCTCAGTCGATCAACAGCATCCGCATGGAGGAACCATGAAAACGCCGTCGGACACCGCTTCGGAAAAATTCACCTCGGGTTACAACTGCGCCCAGTCCGTCCTGTGGGCGTTCGCCCCGCGTCTCGGGCTCGACCCCGATACCGCCCTGAAGATCGCATGCGGCTTCGGCGCGGGCATGGGCTTCCGGCAGGAGGTCTGCGGCGCGGTCACCGGTGGAATTATGGCGCTTGGACTGAAATACGGAAGGGGCGAAAATCAGGACCGAACAGCCACCGAGGAGACCTACAACAAAACGCAGGAGTTGATGCGGCGCTTCGAGGCCGTGCACGGCACCTGCAACTGCCGCAAGCTTCTTGGCGATTGCGACCTCTCCTCCGACTCCGGCTTCAGTGAGTTCAAAACACGCGACTTGCATCGTCTGGTCTGCACACCCTGCGTACGGACCGTCGCCCTGATTCTGGACGAGATGCTTGCGGAATAAACGTCGTTCGCATGCACCGGCTCTCCCTCAGATTTGCGTCCCTCTGCCCGTCAGGGACTCGCACTTACCGCGCAGTGTAGATCAGATACAGCCCGCCCAGCAGGACAAGCACGCCGCAGACCTTTTTAAGGATCAGGGAGCCTTTTGACTTTTCGTTCCAGTTCAGGTAGCTCTGCACCACCTCGGTAAAGGTTCCGGCCAGCACGATCACCCCGCAGTGCCCCACGCCGTAGAACAGCAACAGCAAGATGCCGTAGGGCAGATTCGTGGACGCGAGACGAAACGTCACCCCCAGCATCGGCGCCATGTAGGCGAAGGTGCAGGGACCGAGCGCCACGCCGAAAACCAGCCCGAGAATGAACGCCGCCAGCATGCCCTTGCTCTTCATCCCCGGCTGCGCCGCGTTCGGCAGCGGTAGGCTGATCACGTCGAGAAGGTAGAGCCCCACCGCGAAGAAGATCACGGCCACCCCGTAGTTGCCCCAGCGGCCCACGTCGCCCATCATCCGGCCCGCCGCCGCCGTCACCGCACCGATCACGCCGATGGTGATGAGGATGCCCAGCGAGAAAAGCAGAGAGATGGTAAAGGCCCGCCGTGTCGAGATGCGGCCCTGCTGGTCGATGAACCCCACGATCAAGGGGATGCTCGCCAGATGGCAGGGGCTGAGGATGATGCTCAGAATTCCCCACACCAGCGCCGCGCTCAGCGCGATCGCGGGCGTGCCCTCCACCGCATGCGTCAGACCGGAAAACAGTTCGTTGATCACCTGTCCCCCTTCCTTCAGCGTTGCGCGTTGTGCGTTGTGCGTTGAGCGTTCTTTTCAGCCGTCTCCACCCCCAGTTCCTTCCATTTGCCGAGGATATCCTCCTTGGAGAAGAAGCCCTCGTGGCGGAACAGCTCCTTGCCGTCGGCCCCGTAGAAGATCTGCGTGGGAATCAGGTTGATGCCGTACTGCTTGCCGGCGTCCGGATTCTCCCACACGTCGATGAACTCCGTCTTGAACGACCCGGCGTGGTTCGACGCAAGTTCCTCCAAGATCGGCTTCATTGCCTTGCACGGGATGCACTTCCCCGCGCCCAGATCCACCAGCCGCGGCAACGCCTTGGCTTGGGGCTGCATGCCTTTCGCCTGCGAAGCCGCCTCCACCTGCGCGGCGTCCTTTGCCGCCGACGCATCCTTCTTCGTCTGCTTCAGCAACACGATGGCCGCCGCCGCGACGACGACCGCCCCGATAATCGCCATGTTCTTCACATTCATCTTGCCCGCCCTTTCCACCTAACAGCCCAGTTTCGCCGCGCCCGCCGCAGCGGCCTTCTCGACCGCTTCCGACGTCACCGGCGTCTTGCCCTTCTCCATGCCGAGGTCCGCCAGTTGCAGGTGCTCAAACCCCGTGAAGCCCGCCTGTTCCAGCCCCAGTTTCACGCAGTTCAGCGGGCAACCGTCTATCGCCAGAATCTTCGACGCCGCCGCAGTCGTGGCCATGATCCCCGACACGCGCCCGCCGATGCCCGCGAGGCAGAACATCTTGCCCGCCCCGTCCCGCGTCAGCTTCCGCGCCGCCTGGTCCGCCACCGCCCCCACGTCCGCCGCGCCGGAACAGGCGAAAACCAGTTTCGGGGCCGCCCCGCACGCGCACGCATTCTGTTCGCTCATCCCCACCTCTCTTTCGTTTCCCTGAATCCAGACCCTTGCCGCTCTTTGCGCCTTGGCGAGAGACTCCTACACCAGGAACTTCCTGATCTCCTCCGCGCTCAGCACCTTGCCCGCGCTCTTGACGACCCCGTCGACCGCCAACGCGGGCGTGATCATCACGCCCATCTTCATGATATCCGCGATCTGGTCCACCTTCTCGACCGTCGCCTCGACCCCCGCCGCCTTGACCGCCGTCTCCGCGTTGGCCATCAGCGTCTTGCACTTCGGGCACCCCGTGCCCAGGATTTGGATCTTCATGGTGTTTCCTCTCTCGTTATCAGACACGTCTGACCCGTCCGACAGGTCCGACTCAGAACAATTTTCCAAACGCATATCCCGCCGCCGTCGCCATCACGACCACCAGCGACACGAACGCCGCCGTCTTCTTCGGCCCCAGCACACTGTTGATGACCAGCATGCTCGGCAGGCTCAGGGCCGGTCCCGCCAGCAGCAAGGCCAGCGCAGGGCCTTTGCCCATTCCGGAGCCCATCAGCCCCTGGATGATCGGCACCTCGGTCAGCGTCGCGAAGTACATGAACGCCCCCGCCAGCGAGGCCAGAAAGTTCGCCCGCAGCGAGTTGCCGCCCACCGCCTTCGCCACCCACTCCGACGGGATCATGCCCTCCTCGCCCACGCGGCCCAGCAGGAAGCCGGCCACCACCACGCCGATCAGCAGCAGCGGCAGGATCTGTTTAGCGAACGTCCACGAGGAGTCGAACCACTGCCCGCCCTCGCCGTTGTCCGTCGCCGTCAGCCACGCCAGCCCCAGCGAGCCGACGGTGAACGCCGCCAGCGCGTTGCCGCCCGTGCCCAGCGCCGTCAGCGCAGTCACTCCCGCCACAAGCCCGACCTTCCACAGGCGCATCTTGAACCACGCCACCAGCATCACGCCGAACCCCGCCGCGAACATCGCCGTAAGGGGCCACTTGACCTTGAACAGCGCGGCCCACGCCCCTTGCGGGTTCTGTGGCTTGCCGAAGTTCGCGAACACCAGGATCAGCACCATGGAGGCGAAATAGAGCGACGTCTGCCACAGCGGACGACCGCCCTCCTCCTCCGGTATCTGGATTGCCGCCGCAGCTTTCTCGGCCTCTTCCTTCCGAAAGAGCAGGTGCATCGCATAGCCAACCGCCACGCTGAACACCACCGCGCCGACTGCCCGCGCGATGCCCAGTTCCGGCCCCAGAATCCGCGCCGTCATGATCATGGCCAGCACGTTGATAGCCGGCCCGGAATAGAGGAACGCGCACGCCGGGCCCAGCCCCGCGCCCATGCGGTAGATACCCGTAAAGAGCGGCAGGATCGTGCAGGAACAGACCGCCAGAATGCTGCCCGAGACCGAAGCCACGCCGTACGCCAGCACCTTCTTGGCGCTGGGGCCGAGGTACTTCATCACCGCCGCCTGGCTTACGAAAACACCGATCGCTCCCGCGATAAAGAAAGCGGGTATCAGGCAGAGCAGCACGTGCTCGCGCGAGTACCACTTCACCAGGTGTGCCGCCTCCAGCAGCGCGTGGTCAAACCGCGCAACACCCGCAGGAAGATAGAAACAGGCCAGAAACCCCGCCACGACCCACGCCAGCTTCTTCCATTCGTTTTTCCAATCCATGATAATAGCCTTTTAGCGGTTTAGCCTGTTGGGTCTGATTGCCACACCATCCATTTGTGCCTGCTTCCACCTAAGAGTCTAACAACCTTCAGCCTAAACACCTTCTCACGTTCCCTTGATCACCGCCTCGATGCAGTGCATGAAATTCAGCACGCACGGCACCTTCAGGGAATAGAACACCTGCTTGCCGCGCTTCTCGTCTGCCACCACGCCCGCGTTCTTCAGCACCAGCAAGTGTCGCGAAACGGTCGAATAGTCCCGTTTCAAACCCTCGACCAACTCACACACGCAACGCTCGCCTACAGCCAGTTGCTCCACCATCCACAGACGGGCCGGGTGCGCAATGGCCTTCAGCACTTTCGTTTTCGCCGCCAAAACGTATTTCTCTTGCTTATTCACAGGACCTCTTTCGTTTTGTTGTTTGGTATAATAAACAAATATTGCGCCTTTGTCAAATTGCGCCGCCTTCCCGTCAAACGCGCGTTCCCCGTTGTGGCGCGTTTCAACTTGATAAGGGCATCCCCGTTGTCGTATTATCGCGCCGTAAACTTACCAGACGTTTTGGTAAGTTGGCATGTTCTTTTCATTATCGCCAAGGAGTGTTGCCCTTCCTTCTGCGATAAGGGGATTGCCCCGGAAACGTCACATTTTCAATTTTCTTTTGGAAAGAGGAGGGTTATAAGGGCTTATCTCCTTTATAACAGACCTGTTCCGCCAGCATAGCTCAGTTGGTAGAGCACTTGATTTGTAATCATGAGGTC